>CAZSVU010000442.1:0-6641 GCA_964610275.1 uncultured Polyangiaceae bacterium
GTTGTCGCTGCATCCCACGCACCGATGAGTCTCGGTGTCGCAGGTGGTACCGTTCTGGCAATCACCGTCTGCGGCGCAGCCAATCACGCAGTTCGCCGGATCCGACGTGCCGTCGCAGTAGAGCCCCGACGCACAATCCGTGCCGCCCGGCAGGCATTCCACACAACTGCCGTCCGGCGCGCAGACCTCTCCTGAGAGGTTGCCAGTGCAGTCCGCGTTCGACTCGCACCCGGTCGGCGCCGACCCGGCCGTGCCCGCATTCCCAACGGGACCCAAACCGCCAGCCACTCCTGCCATCCCGACGGTGCCCGCGGTGCCCGCAGTGCCCGCAGTGCCCGCAGTGACGGTGCCGCCCCCGCTGGCGTCGGTGCCACCGGCGCCGGTCGCCCCACCGGTGGTGCTGCCACCGAGACCGTTCGTGCCCGCGGTGGCAGGCACGCCGGCGGTTCCCGCCGTCCCGGCCACTCCGCCCGACGCGCCACCGACCCCGACACCGGCATCGGTGTTCCCGGTCCCAGACATGCCCCCGAGCCCAATGAGTTCGGTGCCACCGGCGCCTCCGACCTCCTCCAGGGTGAGGTTGGGCACACCGCAGCCGCCGGCCAGGACAGCGCCGAGGGCGAGAAGGCATGCGGTTCGGGCAAGGACACTCGGTGTGAGGAAGCGCGGCGTCCGGCTCATTTTGAATTACCTGTGTTGGAGTCCACGCTCACGGGCTTGCGGTACACAGCTCGCGAGGGTGTGCATTGGTGGGACGACAGGGTGGAAAAACGAAGTACGGAGCGAGCGGGCAGTCGGGATCGATCGCGAATGCGATGCATCCGCCCGAACCGACCGGGAATGGCTACCCGAACTCGAACTTCCCGTCGGGCCGGTTCGACCGACCGCGGCGCTTGCTTTGCCCACGTCACGTTAGAGATCAAAGGATACGATCTCCGCCCGGTGGATTCCATCCAGGGCGGCGACTCACAGCAACTTAGCACTCGCTCGATTCACACTGCTTACTGATGCAGTCGCCCATGCGCTGAGCACTCACCGCACGTGTTATCGAATCACCAGGTGTGCGGAGGTAGTTGGGTGTGGGGAATCAGGTACCGATGTGTCGTCACTAGCCCGGGCGGCCGGCGCGGCTGCTGAAGACGTTCTCGAACGCAGGACACTAGTCTGCACACTCGGGCAAAGTTGTCCCCAAACGTGGGAATCCCACCCGTGCAGCGTGACGATCTACGACGCGGTGGTTCAATGTCACCGCCGCAAGCGCTAGCTGGCTCAGCGACAACCGCGGTTGAAATGGCCGGCCAGAGTCGCCAGGTAGAGGGCGCGCGTGCTGAGCTGGAAGTATGCGGTGTCGTTGATGCCGAGTAGATCCTGGGTGAACTGGTCCACCAGCGCCTGACTCTGGGTCATCGCTCCCACGGCAAACGCGCCGACGAAAACGGAGTTGTGAGCGGTACCGACCGGCGTGCCCACGAGCTCGTACCCGTCCACGACGTTCGCAATACCATTGGCCGCTACCCAGTTGGTGACCGTCGCCAACCAGGCAGCGGATTCGGGGGTGCCCCACCACACGTGGTCCAACGCGATACGCCACGGCGTGCGCGCGGCGTCGTAGCCGTAGCCCCCTTCTTGCTCCGCGCTGGTGCAGCCGTCGTCCCCGCTCCAGTTGGTCCAGTCGGGAACAAGCCCCGTCGTTGGATACGTCGCCTGACTGAGCACCACGTAGCTGTCGAGGGCAAACTGATTCCAGAACGCGGCCTGCTCGGGCACGTGCAGCGCAAACGCGCGGTAGTAGGCCGGGGAGAAGTAGGAGGGATTCATGCAGGTCGCGCCCCCCCAGGTGGTGGCCGGCTTCAGCACGATGACGTTATTGTACCGCTGCGTCTCGTGCTCCTGGATCGCGTTGATCATGCGAGTTGCATCGGCGGCGTAGTTTCCTCCCCACTTGCAGGACGCGAGGATGAGGGCCATCGCCACGTCGAGCTCGGCGTCGCTGGCCGGAGTGACGTCGGTCACGCTCGCCTCGCACCCCGTCACTCGCCAGGGCATCAAACCGGTGATGGGATCGGCCGACAGATTGTAGTAGCGCCAGAGTCCGTCGAAGGCGGTGGGCTCGGCGTCGTAGATGACAGTCAGCAGCAGCCCGTATCCGATACCTTCGCTGACGCTTTCGTCAGCCCGCGAGACCACTCGGACGGTGCCGTTGGGACACGACTCCACGTAGCTCCCACGCCATCGCTGGTAGGCGTCGGGAGCCACGTTGGGGGCCAGATTCGGTCTGAAGCCGAAAGTGGTTCCGGGATCCGGCACGACCGGCCCGGCACCGCCGGTGCCGGGACCACCACCAACGGCTGCCGCCGCACCGCTCCCGCTCGGGGTGGCCGCCGGTTCGCAGGCGGAGACCACGGCCGACAGGGCGGTGAGGGTAGACAGCGTGAACCAGCAGAAGATGGAGCGGATAGTCATCGGATTCTGGCTGCGCGCGCTAAATCGTCGGTCGCGACGACAACCCGCCACAGTGTAGTGGAAGCAAGGCTCTTCACAAGCCGCCTTCATCGACCAGCACCCACACGCACGCAGATTGCCGTGCGCGTCGAGCGCCGAAAGCCCGGAACGTCAGAACGATCCGGTCAGGCGCAGGCGCAGACCCAGGCCGGCGGTTGGGCCCCCACCTACCGCCCACGACGTCGCGGTGCCCTCGGGCTCCCAGAAGTACCACGTTGCCGCCGTGGCGGCCGCGGCGATGCCTGCAGCGACGAACCCAACGGTCGCTCGATCACTGGCTCGAAGTCCGTCGCGATTGGCGTCAGCCAGTTCGGCGCAAGCAGCTGCCACCTGGTCCTTCGGGTCGTAGCAGGCGGTGGCTTCCGTGCCGTCGCGCTCGTCGAGCTTCGCGCGAGCATCGTCCGCACGACGTTCGGCTCCTGCGCGTGCGACGGAGTAGCCGATGCCAGCTCCCAACGCCGCCAGCGTCACGGTGGCTCCGGCCGCGAGTGCGACGGTTCGACCGGGAAACTGTGAGGCATCAGCAGGCAAAGCTGGCATCTCTGGCGAGCGATCGGTCGGCGTGGCTCGCGGCTCCAGCTTGGGCTCCACCAGCCGCCGCTCGCGCTCGGCCAGGGTGACCTCGAGCTCCAGCGGGTGGTGGTCCGCGGCATCGATCCGGACGCGGTGCGTGCCGGGATCCAACCGCACGGGCCGACCCAACTGGCCGGGCGCGACTGGCTGCTCGTCAATCAGCACTCGCACGCCCTCGCGCGATTCGGATACCCGCACCCTGAGCGTGGGGATCCGTGCCTCCAGATCCGCGCGCGCCGCTCCGAGCAAATCGCTGACGTCGGGCGCTGCGGCTCCAGCGGCAATCAGCGCACCCGCCCTTTCATAGTTGCCCAGCGCCTTCACCAGCTGGCCCATGCGCTGTTGACAGAAGGCCAGGTGGTACCGAAGACCGGGGGTCTCCTTCACGCTGATTGCCTCCTCTAGCTTGAGGGCAGCGGCAGGCCAGCGTGAAGCCCCCTCCAGCCGTTCCGCCTCATTGAAGAGGTCGCGAGCTCGCAGCAACTGCTCGACGCTCGGCTCGGCCAGTGCGGGGCCACTCACGCACAAGAGGGCCAGAAGATGCAAACCCGCGACACACCAGCGCCTCGGCTTGAACCGCGACTCTGCCGCACAGCAGTCGCTCCTCCTCCGCTCACCCGCAGACACGACCACGAGACTCGGTGCCTCCATTCCGGACTCAGAACAGCGACCTGGGTCTGGAACGACGCGAGGCGGCTGGTGTGGCGTCTGTTGCCGGGCCTGGTCCGTTGGCCACGGGAGCGGGTTCGGAGACCGCATCGGGGGCGGGCGCATCGCCGGCTCGATCGCGGACGCTCGCGGAAGGCTGCATCAGAGCTCGCGACAGCTGCAATACCGCTGCACGCGCACCGCTGGCGCCGGTGAGCGCGCAGGGCAACCGCGCTCGGTCCGCCACTTCAGTGGACGCCTCTACGCGCTCCGAGCTGGCGCTCTGGCGTGGCTGAGGCGTTGGCGTGGTCTTGGCCACGACCACCTGGGAGTCGCTCATCGACGACTGCGGACCCGTCGAGGTGGCGAACGTGGACGCTTCAGCGCGAGCCCGCACGACCAGCGCAGCAATCGCTGCAGCCGCGAGCAGCGCGCCGAAACCGCCGCCCCAGAGCAGCAGCTGTGCCCAGGCTCCCCCCCGAGCAACGTTGGCGCCGCCAGGCGGTAGGCTGGGATGGCTGACCGGAGGCGGCACCGACGACGGGCTGACGTACGCAGCGCGGACTCGAGCCATGCTCGGCTGCGTGAGCATGCGGCGAGGGTCGATCTCGGGGGACAGCCGGACCGTCTCGATCTCGAGGGTCCTGTGATCCGTGACCGGGGGCAGGGCCTGAGGGGCCACGTACGTCCGCGCGCGGTCCGGAGTGGGCCCCACCACCGGGATTTCGTCCTCGTCCGCCGGCCAGCCGCGGAAACGCTGGCCAGGCCCCCTACTGCCGTCGCCTTGGTGCATCTGGCTCACCCGTGCTTGCGTATACGAAAGCACTCATCGGCTGGCCAAATCGCCGGTTGCGTGGATTCGCCCCGACAGCCGAAACTTGCGCAAGCTCGCGCACAACGCGTCGCACGCGTGGCGACCCGGCAAGCAGCGGAGCTGCCACCACCGTGGAATTCAGGCTGGAGATCGGGGGCTTAGGCCCATTTTGGACAGCCGGTCCGGGCCCGGACCACACGCGACTACCACTCGCAGCCGTACGCTTGAGTGGCCTGCTTGGTGGATTCGAGCGCCTGCTTGCAGCCCTGCTCGAGAGCCGCCTTGCTCGCGGGATTGGAGGCCGCCTGCTTCCAGCTCGACCGCATGGTGTCCATGCTCGACTTCATCGACGCACGAGCTGCCTCCGGAACCTTTTCGCTGATGCACTTCTCGTACTTGGTGAGGTACTCGTCACAGGCAGGCACGCCGACGGAGTCTGCTGAGCCGCCGCCAGCCTTGTCTGAGCCCTCGGCCTTCTCCTCACCCTTCTTCTCGTCCGCCTTCTCCTCGGTCTTGTCCTCGGACTTCTCCTCGCCCTTCTTGCAGGCCATCAGAGCCACGCCCAAAGCCATCACCGCAACCAACAGATCTCGACCCAATCTCATGGCATTCCCTTCCGAATGAATCGGCCACACCCTCGAGGCCCAACTGCCGGAGGCGGCGGGAGGGTAGCCTGCGGCATCGGCGAAGGGAACCAAACACCGAGGTCTTCGCTCACGCAGTGCGTCACCAGGCCGATCCCCACGCGTATGCCGTCTGGGCGCGCGCCCGGTGCGCGTCGCCAGGGCGACTCGGACTGAGGGCCGGCGGGCACCTCGTGCCGCCGAGTCCAACCGCATTGACTCGAACAGGAGTGTTCTCTACCCGAGGTCCAACCCAGTCCTCTCACGCCCACCCCTGCCCGCAGACCGTGCTCCGGCCCTTGCCCGACCTCGTCCGCCAACCGTTGCGGGGCCCCCGCGCCGCCACCGTTGGCCGCGCGCTTCGGGACGGGGTCGCTCCCTGGCTGAGCGCCCTGCTATCGCTCACTGGATGTGAGGACGCGGCCGAGAAATCGCTCACGCCCACCGAGTCCACCCGCCTGCCGGGCGCGCCGGTCCCAGCGACTGGCGCTTCGGCCCTCCCCGCGCCCAGCGCCTCGGCAACACCGGAAGGATCCGCGGCCGTGGTATTCCAGCACCCGGCCGCGCGAACGGAAGGGTGCCCAGACGGAATGGTTCGGGTCGAGGGTGACTACTGCCCAGCCGTCATCCAACGCTGTCTCCAGCACCACGAGGAGTACGAGCGCGATCCGGACGGTCCCACGGTGAGCGAACGTTGCCTGCGTTATGCACGTCCCAGCAAGTGCGCCCTGAAGCAGCGCCGCAAGCTTTCGTTCTGCATGGACCGCTACGAGTACCCCAACCGGGTCGGCGAGCTTCCCTGGGTGCTCACTTCGTGGCGTCAAGCACAGTGGCTCTGCGCGCAGGACGACAAGCGCCTCTGCACAGAGGACGAATACAACTTCGCGTGCGAAGGGCCCGACATGCTCCCGCACGTGTATGGATTCGACCGTGACGCTACCAGGTGCAACATCGACCAGCCCTACGTTCAGCCCGATCATTCCCGGGCCATGCTGACCTACCAGAAGTGTGTGAAAGACGAGAGCTGTGCGGCCGAGCTCGAGCGTCTCGACGGTCGGCATCGCATCGCCTCCCGGCTCACGTGCGTCTCTTGGGCCGGCGTCGTCGACCTCAACGGAAACGTCAACGAGTGGGTGGAGCTGGTTGGCGAGGAACCCCCTCAGCGCAGTGGCCTCAAGGGGGGCTGGTGGGGCCCCGTACGCAACCGCTGCCGACCCACGGTCAAGTTTCACAAGGAGTACGATTACGGGTACGAAGCGGGATTTCGTTGCTGCAAGAGCCTGGCCGGCCAGGAAACCCTGCCGCCCCCCGTGTCCGTACCCCGTGCTGAGGCTTCTGCCCCGGCGACGGCATCTGCCCCAGCCACTGCGCTACCCCCGGCTGCTTCGGATCCGACAGCTGCCGCTGCTCCCACGGGGAGCACTCTCTAGCTAGTTCTCGGATCAAAACGCGCAAGGGCGCGGATACAAACGAGAATCTGC
>CAZSVU010000443.1:0-6492 GCA_964610275.1 uncultured Polyangiaceae bacterium
AGCATGGATCGTGTGCCCGAGGCGTACGGGGTGAGCAAGTGGGAAGCGTTGCAGACGGCCCTGTCGTCCGCGCTGTATGACTTCCGAGGCGTTCTGTCTCTGGGTCTGGAGCTGTTCCCGACCTCTGCGACGGATGCGGTGAGCGATCCCATCCCGCCTGCATGCCGAGACGTCGGTCGCTGCTGCGAGATGCCCATCGGCACCGACCTGAGCGTTCCCGTAGCGGACGGGGAAATCGCCCTCGACCGCATCCTGGAGGTTCTGGAGCAGACCACCCCCACCGGCGCGAGCCCGACCACCGAGGCGCTGGCGCGGGCCCACGCGTATTTCACGACCGGACCCGGTGCGGGACTGTCCGGGGACAACTACGTGCTGCTGGTCACGGACGGACTGCCCAACTGCTCAGCCGGGGTGCTGGTCGAATGTGACTGCGGGCCCGACCAGGTCGAGAACTGTCCCTTTGGCACCGTCGCCTGCTGCATCCTCAATAACCCCGACTGTCTGCTCGACGGAGACACGGTCGCCCAGATCCAAGCACTCCGGGAGGCGGGGATCACCACGGTCGTGGTCGGGCTGCCCGATTCGGAGCCATTTGCGGAGCGGTTGCAGCAGTTGGCCGACGCGGGCGGGTACAACGCCGCGTACGGAACGACCACCCACGACGCGACCACCGCCGCGGCCAGCGTCTCCGGGCTCACCGACACGTTCCGGCGGATCGCCACGGACCTGGCCCGCCCCTGCGAAGTTCCCCTGATCGAGGGGGTCCCGAACCTGAACGATGTCACCGTCACTGTGGTGGTCGACTGTGAAGTCGTGCCCCGCGGGGCTTCCGACGGCGACGTGAACGTGTCGCAGTGGTACTTCGACCATGACGATCCGAGGCAGGCCGAAAACATCCTGCTGGCCGGGCCAATTTGCGCACGGGTGTCGTCAGGGCCCCTGGCCCGCATCGACGTGGTGTACGGGTGCCCGGGCCAACACATCTACTAGACTTCCCCGAGTGCCGGCGCGGCTCCCGATGCGACAGGGCCCGCTGGGGCGCGCCACCCCCGCCCGCGCGTGAACGTGTCGCCGGGCCAGAGGGGCTGTCCCAGCAGCTCACCCCGGGGCTGGCGCCCCAGTGCAGATTTTCCGAACCCTTTCCGGTTTCCGGTGGCTCCCACCATTGCAGGGCCGAAAGCCCGCCCCATATGAGACTGAGAGGTAGGGCCATGTTCGAAAAGATCCTCTCCAGAAATGAAGGCACGGTGGACCGTGCCATCCGTGTGACGGCCGGACTGGGGCTGCTAAGCCTGACTATCGTCGGGCCGCAGACTCTGCTCGGCTTGTTTGGCATCGTGCCGCTGGTGACCGGTCTGTTTGGCAGCTGTCCCCTCTACCGGCTGCTGGGTATATCGACCTGCACAGCCGACGAAGCGGGATAGAGCGCGTCGGCGCGGTGCCGCAAGCCGCACCAGCTGACGAGGATTGGCGCCCGGCGAAAGTTAGCGAGAGACTCTGTGCTCGAACGAGCGTCGCGGGGCAGCCTGATGGGGCCCGCCAGGGCTCAGTTCAGCAGCTTCGGATCGCTGGGCTGCGATAGCAGCGAGGCGAACTCGTATTCGTGCGCCTCGACGAACTCCCGCACGGTGCTCTCGACCGCCTCCAGGACCTCGTCGGAGAGATGGTCGTCTGGCACGCCCTGCAGCGCTACCGGCAGCGACCCGGCTTCGCTGGGAACGGACACGACCGTCGCGGAGATACCGAACTGCTCCAATGCATTCGTGAGTCGGGCTTCGAGCCGCCGCAGCAGTTGGTCGCGCGTCATGCCCGACACCACTACCTCGTTTCTCCGGTAGTGCAAGCCCCGAATCGCACCGAGCGCCACCGCTGCAAGCGTGCCACTCGAAGGTTCGCTAACTGCCTCGGTAAACTCGGGACACTACTGCTTCGGCCCGCTCGCCGAGGGCGGGACGGACTTCATGTCCCAGGGGCGTTTGCCGTTCGGGTCGCGCTGACGTGAGAGCCAGTCGAGGACGAAGCGCGCCCAGTCCCGTCGCGCCTTCATGGTGGGGTGAATCTTGTCGCGGAGCCGAGGGATGTCCGGCAAGAGCGCATTGGTGTCCATGAACACGCAGGGCGAGCAGTTGTCACGGATGACCGGCAACAGGCCGGTGTCTCCCCTGCCCCACAGCGGCGGTGCGATCCACACGCACGGACGGCCCTCGAGGCGCCCGACCAGCTTACGAATCGTCTTGGCTCGAATGCTCGGGTCCTCGATCCGGATCTCATTGGTGCCCAGGGTGATGAGGACGAGGTCCGGATCGTGGTTGGCGAGTAGAACCGGCAAGTCGCGGCTCCACGCCCAGGTGGGGATGAAGCTCGCGGTCTTGTAGCGAAGAATACCTGTGGCGCCCGCCTCCTTGAGTGCGGCGTTGAGCTCGATACCGAGCGCACCCGCCATGGAATCGCCGATGTGCAGCACCTTCGTGCCCGGCGGCACCGTGGGCGCGTGCTTCGTGCCCGCGTCCGCCTCGGTCGAGGCCGGGTTGGCCGCCTCCGCTGACGACGATGTGACCGGTGCGCGCGATGCGTCCCCCGTGGCCTCCGGCGGCTGGGCCCCCGCAGACTCCGCGGGCGCGTAGGGTGGCGCGTTCTCTGGCGCCTCAGCGGCCGGAGTTGGCGTGGCTGCTGTCGGAGGGGCCGAGGCCGGGGTGGCCGGGCCTGCACAGCCCGCAAGGAGCGCCACGCCGAGGGCCAGCGCAGAACTGCGGGGCACTATGGGCAACAGCACGAGTTCCATCCGACTCCGACGTCCCGATTCGAGCATCCTGACCTGCGGCTCACGACGTTGCGCGCGTCGTGTGTCCCGCCTGTGTATCGATGAGCATGCGGACGGCCGGGATAATGCTGTCCGCAGTCCGAATCAAACTCTGGTGACCGGGCTCGTGTGATCCCACTCAGATCGAGCTCTCGATCCGGCTCGGTCTCTGGTCCTTGCAGCACGCACCCATGGCCGTCGCGGAACTTCCAGCCGGCTCGACACTTTGGTGCATTGGGGCGGGCACAGCGGGCCCCGTTGAACTGTTGGCCGCGAGGACAGGACAGCTCGTCGACGCCGTGCAGGCAGCGGTCGCCTTCGGGCGCTCGTCCGTAGGGGCACTCGGTCTCCTTCGGGGTGAGCGCGCAGCGGAATCCGAGGTGGGATCCCCACTGCCAAACCGGATACCGATTGCGCAGCGTGGTGCTCATCCATTTCTCAAACCTTCGACTCCAACTGCCGCCACGGTAGACCTTTGCGTGGCCCGACACCGGAGGCCACGGATAGGCTGCGAACCAGGTATCGGTCCACTCCCAGACGTTGCCCGTCATGTCGAGCAGGTCAAAGGCACCAGGCGCGTAGCGGCCCGTCTTGCAGGACCCCCCCACGTGCTTCCAGCAGGTGCGACCGTCGGGCTTTTCGTCCCCCCAGGAGTAGCGACGGTGCTGCGCACCGCCGCGAGCCGCGTACTCCCACTCCACCTCGCTCGGGAGGCGCGCGTGCTTCCACCTACAGAACGACTCGGCGTGGCGCCAGGCGACACAGTTGACCGGGTGGTCCGAGCGGCCCTTGCGGTCCGCATTGCAGAAGTGCCGCTTGGCGTGGGCGGGCTCGCACGCCCCCGCGGTCACGCATTCGGCGTACGCCGCCACGGTCACCTCGGTGCGATGTAGGCAGAAGGGCGCCACTCGGGTCTTGAAGCGCGGCTTTTCTTCGGCAGACCCGTCGGACCCCACCCAGAAGGCGCCTCCGGGAATCGCCACCATGCCGTCGGGACAGGTCGAGGCTGGCTCACCAGCAGAAGCGGCAGGGCGCGCGCTCGGCGTCGCACTGGCCTGTGGGGGCGGAGGCGCTGCCGTGGATGTCCGTGGGGCCGGCGCCGCCGTGTTCGAGGGCGCTGCCGCTGCGGACGCAGGGCCGCGGTGATCACTTGCGGGCTCGGGATCGCGGCACGCGGTCGTGACGCACACGGCAAGGACGAGGAGCCCCCTCCCTCCGGGTCGGACTGCCCGGCGGCTGAGGCGGCGACGGTGGAGGGGCTGGGAGCAGAACATGGGGCAGGCGCAGGGCCGGCACCGCGGCATGCCGACCCATGGGCCGTCCCGGTATAGCATCCTGGGGATCGCGCGCGCTTGCAGAACTGGTAATGGTCGGCCGATGGCTTCGCCGGTTCGTCTTTCCGGTTTGACCCGCCGCTTTCCTGGCGCCGACCGTCCGGCGGTGGCCCGACTCGACCTGGAGATCGCCGCGGGCGAGGTGGTCTGCCTGGTGGGGCCGAGCGGGTGCGGCAAGAGCACGACGCTGCGTCTCGTGGCCGGGCTCGATTTTCCCGATGCTGGAACCATCCGGATCGGAGATCGCGACGTGGCCACGGTCCCACCCCAAGATCGTGACGTGGCCATGGTGTTCCAGGGCTTTGCCCTGTACCCGCACATGAAGGTTCGAGACATCATGGCCTACCCGCTGAAGATGCGACGCGTCCCAGCGGCCGAGCGGGTGAAGAAGGTGGAACAAACCGCCGAACTTCTGGGCATCACCCGCCTACTCGACCGGCGTCCGGCCCAACTCAGCGGCGGTGAGCAGCAACGCGTGGCCATGGGGCGCGCCATCGTCCGAAAGCCGCAAGTCTTCCTCTTTGACGAGCCACTCTCGAACCTGGATGCGGCCTTGCGTGCCGAGTTACGCGTGGAGTTGGGCAAGCTGCTGCGTCGGCTCGAGGCCACGGCCCTGTACGTGACCCACGACCAGGCGGAGGCCATGACCCTGGCGGATCGGATTGCGGTGCTCCGAGCGGGTGAGCTCGAGCAGGTGGCCAGCCCGCGACGCATCTACGAGGACCCCGCCACCCGGTTCGTGGCGTCCTTCTTCGGTAACCCCCCCATGAATCTGCTCCCGGTGACCGTGGCGGGCGATCGGGCAAAGGCCGGCACCCTGGAGCTCGACGCGCCGCCCGGCCACACTGGTGAGCTCGAGCTCGGCGTGCGTCCGGAGCACATCCATCTGGCGTCCGAGGCGGGGGCCAACGACGGCGACCCAGTATTCGAGGGAACCGTCGTGAGCGTCGAGCCACACGGCGCCGAGACGCATCTGGAGGTGGCTGAGGGCGACATCACGCTGCGCACGCGCGTGTCCGGGTTCGATGCGCCGAAGCTCGGAGAACCCGCTCGGCTGCGCATCGATGCTGCCCGGGTGCGGTGGTTCGACCAGGAGACCGGGAAGGCGCTGTGACCTCGCGCCGCCGCTTCCTGCAGGCAGCTGCGGCCACCCTGGGCGCCTCGGCGCTGGGGTGCAGAGCGCAACGGGCTCCGGCAGGACGGAGCGTCGCCTCGCTCTGGTTCACTTACGGCGGCCGCAACCGAGTCGTGCTCGAGGAGCTGGTCAACAAGTTCAACCAGCAGCAGACCGAGCACTGGGTCGAAGCCGTGTTCCAGGGCGACTACTTCGAAGGGTTGGCCAAGCTGCGTACGGGCATCGCGGCCGGTGCCGGGCCGACCTTCAGCCACGTGATCGGCGAAGTGGTGCCCTACCTGGAGCGGGCCGAGGTGCTCGAGCACCTCGATGGGTACCCGGAAGCGCATGACCTCGACATCATTCCAGAGCTCGGCCAGGAGAAGTCGTGGGTCGGTGGAGGGCAGCGGCCACTGGTCGCACTTCCGTTCAACCGCTCGACTCCGATCGCCTACCTCAACGGCGAGGTGTTGTCGCAGGCCAGGCTGTCACCCCCGAGCAGTTGGGATGAGCTGCGCGCCACCGCCCGTCGGCTCACCCAACGACAAGGCGAGCGGACGTTGCGGTACGGGTTTGGCTGCCCCATCAGCTGGTGGTTCTGGGTCGCCCTGGTGGGGCAGGCCGGAGGCAAGATCGTGGAGGACGACGGCCGGGTCACGCTGGGTGCGGCCCACGGGACCGAAGCCGTCGAGTTCTGGCAGAAGCTGGTGCGTGAGGACCGCAGCATGAAACCTCCGCCCGGACGGGACTACAACGCCTGGGAAGCCACCAACCAGGACTTCCTGGCGGGCCGCACGGCGATGATTTGGACGTCGACCGCCTTCCTCAAATACCTCGAAGACAACGCGCCCTTCCCAGTAGTGGCGGCACCGCTGCCCGCCAAACGCCGCCGGGCCGTGCCCACCGGCGGGACCCACTGGGTCATGCTCGCTCGAGCGGACGCTCGCGCCAAGGCGAGCGCCTGGGAGTTTCTGCGGTGGGTTCACGAAACCGAGCAGGTGCGTCACTGGGCGACGAACACGGGGTACATGCCGGTG
This sequence comes from uncultured Polyangiaceae bacterium, assembly GCA_964610275.1. GTDB lineage: Bacteria > Myxococcota_A > Polyangia > Polyangiales > Polyangiaceae > JAFGBI01. Next base: position 6,286 of record CAZSVU010000443.1, read on the forward strand.
ACGCGCCAGGCAGTGCGTTCGCTCGAGGCTGAGGGCTACTACGAGCGTCACCCCAACGACCGAGTTGCGGTGGATCAGCTGGGCGTGGCCATGCCCTGGCCCTGGTCCCCCGAGCTGTTTCGGCTGCAGCGCGAGATCGTCCAGCCACGCTTGGAGCGCGCCATCCTGACCAATGCCGACGCCGGGCACCTGCTGGAGGAGGCACGC
>CAZSVU010000444.1:0-6474 GCA_964610275.1 uncultured Polyangiaceae bacterium
AAACCTTCCGGTGGGACTTCGCTCCTGGGGATGGGACGAAGACGCTCTATCTGCGGTTCCGGGACGACGTGGGCAACGAGACCGACGAGATCGAGGCCACGGCCACGTTGCAGACCACGGCCACGCTCACCGGCACGATCGAGCTCGCCGGCGCCTCGGACTTCAGCGGTGTGCAAGTTGCGTTGCTCGGCACCAATCTCAGCACGACCACGTCCGCGGATGGCAGCTTCACGCTTTCGGACATCCCGGCGGACACTTACAACCTGGCCGTCGACAGCGCGGGCTACATCGAGTATCGCCAGAGCATCACGCTGTCGGTCAACGACGCGGCGGACTTGGGCCTCATCACGCTGCTGGAGCAGGACACGACGCCGCCTCAGAATATGGCCGTGGTGATCGGTGACGGCAGCGGCATCATCACCGACCCGAGCCCCCTGGTGACCGTGACCGGACAGGGCGCTACCTGGATGAAGGTGGGCACGACCTCGGGTCTTGCCAACGCCATCTGGCAGCCGTTCGTGGAGACCTTCCGCTGGGACTTCGCTCCCGGGGATGGCCTCAAGCGCCTCTTCTTGCGGTTCAAGGACGACGCCGGCAACGAGACCGACGAAATCCTCGGGGAGGTCACGCTCGACACCACCGGCGAGCTCCAGGGGTTCGTGGAGCTCTTTGGTGAGATCGATCATGGTGGCGTGACGGTGTCGGTGCTCGGGACCACGCGTTCGACCACCACCGCGCCGGACGGAAGTTTCGGCATCAGCGACATTCCCTCTGGGACGTACAACGTCGAATTCACCAAGACCGGCTTCCGCACCCACCGTGAGAACAGTCTGTACGTGCCTGCCACCGAGACACTCGATCTCGGCACGGTGCTCCTGGATGCATTCCAGGCGCGGGTGATCGGTCAGGTGTCGCTGCAGGGCTGGGAGGGCACGCTGCAGCACAGTGGCGCGCACGTGGTGCTGCCGCATCCGGATCCCATGGAGCCGGACTACGAAACCTACACGGATGCAAACGGCAACTTCACGCTGTATGTCGCGCCCACCAACTATCCCGAGCACCTGACGGTCACCATGGCGGGCTACGCTCCCTATGAGCACCCGGCAGCGTTCTCGGTGGGACCAGATGACACCTTCAATCTGGGACTCATCCCACTGACCGCTCTCACCAACCAGCTGTCCGGCACCGTGACTCTGGTGGGCGCCACTGATCACGGCGGGATCACCGTGCGCGCCCTGGGCGAGGTGGGTAGCAGTGTGGAAGGCGAGGACGAGACCACCACCACAGACGCAAGCGGACACTACGCCTTCGACGCGTTGCAGCTGGGTACCTACCGAGTGACGTACGTCTACGTGCCGGAACCGCATCGAGAGACCTACACGCGAACGGGTGTCCAGATCGCGGCCGGTCCCGCCACCGTGTTGCCTGCCGTGGCCCTCAGAGAGCGACACGTGACCATCGCAGGTGGCGCAGCCCTGACGCAGTCTCAATTGGTTACACTTTCTCTCGGGTGCTCGGACTGCTACCAGATGCGGATCAGCAACGACCAGGCGGACTTCGCTGACGACGGCTGGGGCTGGCAGGCGTGTGCGACCAGTGTGGCGGACTGGGCTCTCGGCACGGGCGACGGCATCAGGACCGTCTACGCGCAGTTCCGTACCAACGCCGACCCGGCCAACCCGACTGACGTGGTGAGCGACACCATCGAGCTCGACAGCGTGGCGAGCATCAGCTCCTTCACCCACGACGGTGGCAGCAGAATCCTCGGCCCGGCTGCGGTGCTGCACCTGACGCTGGTGGCAGAGGCGGATGGCCGAGCCTGGGGGGTGATCGACGGCTACGACGACAACGTCGAGCTGTATGACGACGGCACCCGTGGCGACGACGTGGCCGGCGACGGGACGTACCAGCGCGACTACACCATCGTTCGCGCGGACGACGTTACGGACGCCCAGGTCACGGGCTACCTCACCGACGCCGTCGGCAACACGGGCTGGCAAGTTGCGGGCAACGCGGTTACCGTCGCTGTCCCGCCGACCATCGTCGACATCGAAGTTGTCACGGACTTCCAGGCGGGGACCGTCACCATCTCCTGGGAGACGGACGAGGACAGCACGGGCCTGGTGCGCTGGGGTGAGGACGTGTCGTACGGCACGGAGGAGCCGAGCAGCACGCCGGGCGTCAGTCACTCAGTCACTTTTGGCGCCGGCGTGCTGGTGCCGGGTACGACGTACCACTTCGAGATCGAGGCCACCGACCTCGCGGGCAACACGGCCCAAACCACCGATGACATTTTCCAGCTGGTGCCGGCCGAGCCCTTGTACGTGGTGGCCATTCCGGGCATCCACCGGAACCACGTGCGCTGGGAAGCGAGCAGCATGCTGGAACTCAGCGGCTACAACATCTACCGGAGCACCACCCCGGGCAACCCGAACCCGACCCTGCTCAACTCCGAGCCATGCTGGTTCGATTCGACCGACCCGTTCTGCAACGCCGAAGCCTGGATCTACGAGGACGATACGGCTGTCGCGGGCACCACCTACTACTACACGGTGCGCGCCGTCGATCTGGCTGACAATCCCGGAGTGCCCTCACCGGAGATGAGCGCCACCCCGGCAGCGGCCTCCTCCGGTCCCACGCCCATCCAGGGCGCGTTCGAGGGAGTGGAGGTCTGGAGCGAGATCCGGAGCCCCTACATCCTGACCAACGGCGTGGCCGTGGGCGCGAACACGCAGAGCATCCTGGTCATTGGCCCCAATACCGAGGTGCGCGCTGACGGAGACTACCAGGTCATCATTCGCAAGTACGGGCGCATCGCCGCGATCGGTGAGCGCGGCAATGTGAGCCTCGTCGAAGGCAAAGAAGTCGAGGACGAGGTGGGCATGGTGATTTTGGAATCGAACGAGGCCGTTCCGACTCCCTCGTACTGGAAGGGCGTCTTCTTCGATCCCATCACCCAGCAGGATCGAATCGATGGCCTGGAAGCGCCGCGGGCGATCCTCGATCTGAACGATGGCCTCTACTACTCGGGCAATCTCTTCTACCGCACCCGAATTTCCCACTCTGGAGAGCGCGCGATCACCGCAGCCTATGAGTACGCCGACGGCGCGCAAGCTCGTCATCCCCGCGATTTCGCCGTGGTCCGAACCACCATCAGCGAGAACACGGCCCGTAGCAGCATCCACCTCAGTGACGAGCAACGGTGCGGCACTGCCGGTATTCTCGTTGGGGGCTTGGGAGCTTATGACACCCAGGTATTGGTCCGTGATTCGCTGATTGCCAACAACACCGAATCCAACCCGGGCGGATGCGGCGCGTCGGTTCCAATGGGAATCGGGCTGCACTCGACCGTGAACGATGGGTCGGTACTGCTCCTCAATACCGAGTTCTTCGGCAACGTGTCGACCCAGTCCACCCAGGGCGGGGGCGCCATGGTGCGTCGTGGCCGTGTCGCCATGGTGGACTGCGTCTTCCGCGACAACCACGCTGGCGGACGCGGTGGCGGCGCTGCTCTGCGTGAACTCGAGGATCTTCTAGTCTATGGTAACCTCTTTGAGGACAACACCAGCGACAACTACGCGGGTGCGCTCAACATCAGTGGGAGGAGGAGCAGCCCGAGTCGTTCCGCTGTCGTGAATAGCCACGTGCGGTGGAATGCCGATATCCGTGACGGGGGTATCCGGTTGGAGCTCGCCGAGGGGACCACCTGGGCTGCGGGCAACCCGCCGTTCATCTCCAATGTGTTCGAGGCCCTCGGGACTGCGGACATTTCCGCCACGACCGGCACCAGAAGTCTTCACCTGCTCGGCAACAATTACGGCGACGACTCCTACGGAGGAGACGTAATCGCCAGCATTTTCATTGGAAACCCGGGACCAGGGAGCCAGCACCACGCCTCCAGCAACACTGTCTACACCAGCGTGCAGTGGAGTCACTTCATGGGTATTGCGGACGGACGGTTCTGTCTCACCAGCACACGTCACACGTACTCCCAGAACAGCTTCCTGCTCGTCCCGGGCGGGACCGGGTACGCGATGCAGGCGGGCGAGGTGTACGGCGAAGGCAGCGTGAGCGCGGGTGACAACTACTGGGGTCCTGTCAGCCTTGCCGAGATGGAAGCTGGCCCCACCCCCCAGAACATTGGCGCGATCTGGGACTACTACGACAACGTCGAGCGCCAGGAAATCGTCTACGACCCGTGGGCCACGAGCGCCTTCCCCATGCCGCGCGTGACCTCGCCGCGGTACTGGTACGAAGTGGACGCGACCGACACCGTCACTCTTGCCGGTTATGGGTACGACCCCGAAGACAGCGTCGCGGCCGGCTGTCCCGACTGGGTGAGCATCGAAGCCGGACAGACGTGCACCGACGCGGATCACGCCTACTGGTACTGCAAGCGGTGTCCGTTGGACGGACCCGAGTACTGCCCCAGCGCGTGCTACCTGAGTGATAGCGACTTGAGCTGGTGCCGAACCGAGAATGACTGCACCGAAAGCAACCTGCTCGGCGGTGGCACCGAGCTCAGCGTGCTGGCGGGCGATCTCGGCACGGGCACGGTGCGCATCTGGCTCTGGGCCTTTGATTCGAACGGGCAGGTTGGCAAGGTACCGACGGAAATTGTAATCCGGTAGCAGTGTGAACCCTCGCCTGGCACTCCGTCCTGAGCACCACCTCGGCCGAACCATCAACGGATGCTACCGGCTCGTCCGCGTGCTCGGGGCGGGGGGCATGGGCGTGGTGTTCGAGGCCGAGGATCGGGCCGGGCAGAAGTTCGCGGTCAAGTTGCTCCACGCCTACCTGACCGAGGCAGAGGGAGCTGGCCGATTCTTGCGAGAAGCGCAGGTCGGGCACGTGCTCGACAGCCCCCATGTGGTGCCGGTAGTGGACGCGGGCGAGGAGGCGGACGGGACGCGGTTTCTGGTGATGCCTCTCTTGACGGGCGAGGATCTCGCCGACGTGTTGCGGCGTGCGAGCCCGCTGGATCCAGCGGTGGCGGTCGCCCTGACCCTGCAGGCGTGCGAGGGCCTTGCCGCGGCACATCGGGCTGGCGTGATCCACCGCGACGTCAAGCCATCCAACCTCTATCTCCAGCGCCACCTGGATGGCCCGCTCACGTTGCGCGTGTGTGACTTCGGTGTGGCCAAGCGGACCGAGATGTACGACGACGCTCATCTCACGCGCACGGGCGCCAGCTTGGGCTCGCCGCTCTACATGTCACCCGAGCAGCTGCTGAGCGCCAAGCATTCGGACGAGCGGACGGACGTGTACGGCTTGGGAGCCACGCTGTACGAGCTTCTCTGCGGCACCACGCCCCACGGTGACACGACCAGCTTGGCGGAGCTCGTCACCGCGATCAGCACGACCGACCCGTGCTCGCTTCAGGATCGCGCACCCTGGGTCGGGCCGGAGCTGACGCTGGCGGTGCACCGCGCAACGCAGCGGGATCCGGGGCACCGCTTTCAGAGGATGCACGAGTTTGCGCAGGCCCTGCGGCAGGCGGGTTTCGGCGACCTGACCCTCGACATCGAAGCTCTGACGCCTGTCAGCGAGGAGCTACGCAATCAGGTCGCGCCCCGAGCCGATCTGAACCTGCTGGTCCCCGCAGAGGAGCGGATGTCGGTTCCACCGAGCACGCAACGGGCACCGGTGGATCCGCTGCTGGGGCACGACCTCGGCGACAAGTACCGGATCATCCGACTGCTCGGTCGTGGGGGCATGGGCAGCGTGTACGAGGCGCAGGCGCCCGACGGAGTCCGAGTGGCTGCCAAGGTCATCGCGCCGGAGCTGGCTGGCCATGGCTCGGAGGCGCGGGAGCGGTTTCTGCGCGAAGCCCGCGCCGCCATTTCCCTCGACAGCGCTCACGTGGTCCGCACCCTCGATGCCGGCACCGACCCGGAGCAGCAAGTCCCGTACATCGTCATGGAAGTGCTGTGCGGAGTCGACTTCGCAGCGCTCCTGGAACGGCAGGGTCCGATGGAGCCGGACGTCGTGGTGCGCACCATTCTTCAAGCCGGGCAGGGGATCAGCGCGGCGCACGCACGTGGGATCGTCCATCGAGACATCAAGCCGGCCAACTTGTTCTTGTCGGTGCAACCCGGCGACCCCACCGTTACGGTGAAGGTCTGTGACTTCGGCATTGCCAAGCGGGTCGACGTCGAAGGCCTGGGGGAGGAAACCGCGCCGGTGGATCTCACGCGCACCGGAGGCATGCTCGGCTCCCCCGCCTACATGTCTCCAGAGCAAGCGCAAGACGCCAAGTCCGTGGATGCACGCACAGATGTCTGGAGTCTCGGCGTGGCCTTGTATGAGGGGCTCAGCGGGCGACAGCCGTGGGATACATGTACCACCCTGGGCCAACTCATCGTCTCCATCTGCACACGGCCGGTGCCCTGGATTCAAGACTACGCGCACTGGGTGGAGCCTGGCCTGGCCGAGGTCGTGCACCGCGCCCTGCAGCGAGTGCCGGCTGAGCGG
>CAZSVU010000445.1:0-6454 GCA_964610275.1 uncultured Polyangiaceae bacterium
CGCCGGGGTGAGTCCACCAACTGCTGAAACAGAAATGGATTGCGTCTCAGGACGAACATGTCACCCATGAGCCGCATCAGCAGTCGAGCCGATCGCCCGGTCACGCGCGTGGCACGCAGTTGCTCGAGCGCATCCCACACCGACGAGCCGAACAGGTACCGGACCACCTGCTCGTCGTTTGCCGAGGTGTAGTTGAACGGGATTTCTCGTAAGTGCTGGCCAGACATGACCACCTGGCAAGACGGGCGAGGAGTCCGACCATCGCGGCGGAACCCCGGAAGGGAGCGGGATGATGCCGATTTCGGTCGGTCCCGTCGACTGCATTGTGTCGAAGGTTCCGCATCGAGCCGGAGAGGGGTCCCCACTCGGGGTTTACGGGTTAGGCTCGCAGGATGTGGCTGAGGCGAGTGCTCAATGGCGCGATTCGGGCTGCTCGCCGCCGCCCATTCTCGATCTGGTACCATCCCGACTACCGACTCCCGGCAGCCTCGATTCAGGTATCGACGGGGCTCGAGCCACGCCGAGCGGATTTCGTCTGGTGCTACCTGTACGACGTGGGGTTGGCAGACTCGCGCCTGCAACGCAAGCCGTCGCGCGTGTCCTACGAGGACCTGGCGCGCGTGCATTCCGCAGACTTGCTCGAGTCACTGCATGATCGCGAGCAGCTGGCGAAGATCTTCGCCATCGACTCCAGCGATGTCCGCGTCGACGAGGTCTTGCGGACGGTGCGGCGCGCGTGCGCCGGCACCATCGGGGCGGCTCGAGAGGTACTGCGGAGCGGGCACCCCGCGCTCAACCTGCTCGGTGGCTTCCACCACGCCGGACCGAACCGCGCCGCCGGGTTGTGTCCGGTCAACGACCTGGCGGTGGCCGTGGCCGTGCTCAGGCAGGAGGGATTCTCCGGACGCGTCGCCGTTCTGGATCTGGACGCCCACCCGCCGGACGGCACGGCAGAGTGCCTCGCCCGCGACCCAGCTGCTTGGATCGGCTCGATCTCCGGCTGCGATTGGGGCGCGCTGCCCGGCGTGGATGAAATCCATCTGCCTGCCGGTTCAGGCGACGCCGCGTACCTCGAATCGTTGCAGCAGTTGCTGGCGCGCCGACCTGAGGCGTCTCTGGCATTCGTCCTGGCAGGCGGCGACGTGCTCTCCGAGGATCGCTCCGGAGGGCTTGGTCTCAGCCTCGCCGGCGCAGTGGAGCGCGACGTGCTGGTCGCCCAGGCTTTGCGCCTCGTGCCGACGGTATGGCTGCCGGGAGGTGGCTACTCCAAACTGGCGTGGAAGGCCCTGGCTGGCACGGCGTCCGTGCTCGCGCTCGGCCGTGCCCAACTCCCTCCAGCCACCTACGATCCGATGCACCGACTCTACGCCTCGAAGGCAGGCGCGCTCTCCGTGTCGCGACTCACCGGGGGGTTCGAGCTCAGTACCGAGGACGTGCTGGCAGACTTGGGCTATCCGCAGGCGCGAAACTTCCGCCTGCTCGGTTTCTACACGGCCGAGGGCGTCGAGTATGCGCTCTCCCGGTACGGGGTATTCAGCCACCTCCGCCGGCTGGGCTACGGCAAATTCCGAGTCGATCTGGATCGGCACGAACCGGGTGACCGCCTGCGCGTGTTCGCGCAGTTCGAGGGGACGGAGTTGCTGCTCATCGAGTGTGTCGTCGAGAAGCTAAGCGTGGAGGACAAGCGCGCACTCTACGTGCACTGGCTGACGCTGCGGGATCCGCGGGGAGGCTTCAGCGACGATCGGCTCGACCTTCCCGGACAGGAACAACCCGGTCTCGGACTGGCTCCGGAAGCCGGTCAGTTGCTCGAGCGGACCGCGGCTCGCTTGGGGCTGGATGGCGTTGCGTTCAGACCGGCGTGGCTCCACACGGCGCACGCCGCTTCGCAGGCAGGGCTGCGGTTCCTCGATTCGGCCCGCCAGGGTCGATACGAGGCACTGCTACGTGACCTGAGCGATCTCTCGCTGCGAGATGCGTCCGTGGCAATCTCGGCGGGCCGGGTGACGTTGAACGGTGAGCGCTACGACTGGGAGGCGGACCTGATGGTGTCGTGGCCCGAGACCAACGCGGAGGCCGCCGACGCAATCCGAGCGGAAAGAGAGCGCGCGGTATTCCGGGCCGCAACCACGGAGGTCACGCCACTACCGCGCTGAGTCAGGGCGATCGTCTGGCAGCGTGTCCTCCAACAACGGTCGCTGTCCCCGCGTGCAAACCCCCACCGTCGGAGCTGCTGGCTAGCCGAAACTGGTCGCAACGCGGCGAGTACATGACAGCTGACCCGTTGCTCGAGAAGCTCGCACCCGGCACGCACGGCAGAACCCGCCACCACCACCCCAGTCCTCGCTGCACCCTCCACGCCAATCCACACGGAGCGCACAGCGGTGTGGCACGGTGGGAGAGCCAATCGAGACCCCGTCGGTTTCTCGCAGGCACGGGGGCTGCTACGGGTTGGGCAGGGGCGGCGGTCCCTGGTGGCCCCTGGCTGCGAGCACGACCAGCTTGAGGATCTCCTTCTGGGCCGCGGCGTCCGGCTCGACGAACTCAACGGCAAAGCTCCAACCAGCCTCGTCCTGCGCCACCCGCACGATGCGTCCCGGGACGGTCACTGGATCGAGCGTCTCCGGGTTGATGATGGCAAACTCCGCGATCCTTCCGAGCTGCACCCATGTCGGCTTGCGGAGGCTCCCCAGGGACACCAGGGCGCCGGAGACGCTCAGGTTGCCAAGCTCGAGTACGTAGTCGACCGCTCCGCGCTGCACGCGTACCTGCGCCAAGATCTCGTAGCGCTCGTGCCGCCGCCGCTCCCGCTCGATCACGAACAGGCAGGATAGCCGAGACTCGGTCCGCGGCACAGGCGAAGGTTGCACTGCCACTGCATCGGGCTGCCCGGCTGATGGTGCGGAGGCGCATTGCGAGTCCACGCCTCAGCTCGGTCATCGCACTCGGGCCCAGCAGCCCCTCCGGCCGCCCCCTGCGCCGCTCCCAGATGGAGGCACGCCGCCCAGCCCTACTACACCCCTGCCACCAATCCACACGGAGAACGCATCCTTGCCGGAGGGGCACACAGGACCGACCCCCCACTGGCACGAAAACTACGGCCCGGCGGCGAACTGCAGAGCTGTCAGCCTCCGGCCAGGTGGTGCATGGCGAGCAAGGTGACGAAGGTGTCGCGGAACTCCTGCATCAGTGCGGGATCGAACCTGGTGAGCGACAGAATGGCCAGACCGACCGCTTGACCGCGGAAGACGATGGGCACGGTCACCAGGATGCGAGTGCCGGGACCCTTTGCTTGTTGCGTCAGGATCTCCGACAGGGGCCTCGGCTCGAGCGGTGCCGGAGCGCCGTTCGTGCCAAAATCGAAGAGCACGCCGGCGTCTGATGCGACGTCGCCTGGGGTGGCTAGCGAGGTCACGACAGCAGCGTCGACCCCCAGCGCGGGAAGCGTCTCAGCGGCCGCGCGAGACAGCGATTCGTGCCCCTCGGGCAGCGCCGCCAACAGACTCATGCGAAACTCTCGGACCTGATTGGCGGCGCGGCGCCGGCGGTTGGTTTCCAGCTGGGCGCTCAGAGCCCCGGCGAATGCGCGGGCCGCACTGACAACCTCCTCGAGCCGGTCACGCGTCGCGGAGTCGACGCAGGGCCGCAACTGGCGCCGGAGTTCGGACAGCACGTCCTGCACGACGTTGGCGTGAGTCGCCGACCGCTCCACCTTCTGCATCAGCGCATCGAGCGTTCGATTGAACAGCCCCCGCCGCTTGTCGCGAACGTCGGCGACCAGCGCGTCGAAGAGGCGCTCTTCCCAGCCCGGACCGGCGGCTCCAAAATGCCCGCGCGCCGCCCGAGCGAGCTCTGCGATGGCGACCGGGCGACACACAGAGAACGAGGTCTCGGACGCAGAACTTGGGCGAATGCTCATGACGGCGCCAATGCTCTGCGCGGTGCAGCCGCAGGACCTGCGCAGCGCCACCTGAGTCGGAAGCGTGCCCGATGAAACGGGACCTCCGCGTATCATTGCAAGGATCATTTCCAGGCTACGATGACCCAGTTCTTCGATCGGCTGCACGACAGTTGTCAAGGACGGTTGGGCCAACTTTGCCGACTCGATGTCGTCGAAACCGACGACCGCTACCTGGTCGGGAACCTCGATACCCCGCTGCAACATTTCCTCGAGCGCGCCGAAAGCCGTGCGGTCATTCGCAGCGACCACGGCGTCCAGCGAGGCCAGGTCGACGCCTCGGTCGTCCAGAAGGGTGCGAATCGCTTGCGCGCCGCTGGGCACGGTGAAGTCACCGTTGACGACGTACCTGGGATCGACGTTGATGCCAGCATCGGCTAACGCCGATTCGTACGCCCGCAGGCGAATGGCAGCCTCTACACTCCCCTGAGGGCCACGAAGGTATGCGATGTGCTTTGCCCCGTGCTCCTCAATCAGGTGGCGTACCACCGCTTCCCCACCCGCCGCGTTGTCGACCAGGATGCAGGGGCGGCCCTCGAAGGGAACACCAACGGAGCAAAGCGGCAAGTCACCATAGCGCTCCACCCACGACCTCAAGCCTTCAGCCCCAACCGAGCCACCGAGCACGCTCGACACCGAGATGATCCCGGAAACGTTGTGCGCGCCTATCAAATCGAACGCGAAGTTCCCCGCGCTGACTTCTGGATCGGGGTCGCCAACGGCCCCGGCCGCGACGCACAAGACCTGCACGTTCTCGCGACGAGCTGCGGCCAGCACGCCTCGGTACAAGGCGACCTCGTACTCGTCCGTCAGCGATTCGGTAACCAGGGCGATGGTGTGGGATGGCTGCGTGCTCACGACATGCTCGATCGGGATCTTGCGGCCGAGATCGAGAAAGGACCCGCCGCCAGAGACTCCTTTCTAGCAGCGGCTCGTCCCCGATCCCACCCTGAACTCTCCCGCCACTTGGGGCAACAGGACAGCTCGGCCCGGGCGCCAGCGACAGGTATCCGTGCACCACGCAGTAGCCGGGACAGCCAGACAGCATGACGACGGCGTCGGCGCGCGCGGAGGGGAGCTCGCGCCGCTACACCGCTCACTTGGCGAGGCGGTACAGCTCGCCGGTGGACTCGCTCGTCCAGTAGACGTGGCTGTTGTCGACGGCGATGTCCCAGGGGTTGGGCTGGCCAATGGCCAGGATGGTCGGCAGACCTCCACTCTTGGCGACGCGCCAGATCAAACCGCCCGAGCCGTCTGCGCCGTAGACGTCGGTCGCGTCGATGGCGATGGATATCACGCTCATCGTCGTGCACGTGTCCATGCTGCCCCCACCAATTGGCACGCGCTGCACCGCGTTGTTGGGTTGGTTCCACTGCCCTTCGGCCCAGTAGACGTGGCTGCCGTCAACCGCGATGCTCCTCGGCTCGGGCCGTCCGGAGGCGAGCTGCACGGGTGACGACGCCGTCGAAAGATCCTGCTCCCAGACCTCGGAGTCATTGCTGAAGTAGAGGAGGGAACCGTGAACCTGGATCGACCGCACCGGAGGCGGGCTCGACCCCACCGCGATCGGGTTCGTGCCGGCAAGGGTCGCCTGCATCACGTTGCTGCTGGCATTGTCGTACCAGTAGACGTGGCTGGCATCGATGGCGATGGGAGTCGGGGGACCACCAGCGAGCTGGCCGGACCAGAGGGGCTCGACCGTTCCGCCGCCGATCGGCACCCGGCGCACCTGGTTGGGCGTCACGCCGTTGTCAGTCCAGTAAACGTGCACGCCGTCCGTGGCGAGGTCACGCGGTATGCCTGCGTCGCACAGGATGCAGCTCGGGCTCGCAGAGCCGTCCTTCGGCACCCGGTCGATGCCCCCGGCGGGGCTGCCCATGTAGCCGAAGTAGACATTGGTCGCGTCGAGGGCGAGGAAACCGTTGTGGATGTTGGTGCCGGTGCCCTGGGGCTGCCCGAGCAGCGCCGGGGTGCCGCTCCCGCCCTGACCGCCGCCTCCTCCCGCGCCCGCTCCGGCGCCCGCAGTTCCGCCGCTCGCGCCTGCACCCGCGCTCGCGCCTGCACCCGTGACGCCCCCACTCGCGCCTGCACCCGCGACGCCCCCACCCGCGGTCGCGCCACCGCCCGCGCCTGCGGCTCCACCCCCACCCGCGACGCCGCTGCCGCCCGCGCTATCGGCGCTGCCCCTGGTACCCGCGGTGGCACCGCCGCCACCGCCCGTGGTCGCGCCACCGCCCGCGCCTGCGGCTCCACCCCCACCCGTGACGCCGCCGCTGCCCGCGTCCGAGCTACTGGAGGCGCTGCCTTCTGAGTTGCCACAGCCAGCCAACCCGCACGCCACGCACGAGACCCAGAGAAATGCGTAGGACCTCATCGGAACCGTCTCCCTTCCGATAACCGCACCCAGCATGGAGCATACACCGGCCGCCACGGCATGTCCCGGCCGCGCGCCGCATCCTTGATCCATGTTTCGGCGGCCGCCAGCGACCGCCGAAA
>CAZSVU010000446.1:0-6452 GCA_964610275.1 uncultured Polyangiaceae bacterium
CGGGCCTACTGGAATAGCGAACGTTGCCACCAAGGCATCGACGGCCGGACGCCTGCGGAGCAAGCCGACGGTGTCCCGGTGGCCGAGGCGCTCGACCTGACTGAGTTGCGGCGCCGCAAGCTGGTTCGTCGATCCTTCGCGCATGGGTTGCTGAACGGCTACACACTCGAGTCGGTCGACCAAGCGGCGTAGCCGTCCGGGCTGAGACCCTGGCGACCGTACGGACGGGCGAATGTCTACGGACAGTCGCGCTCAGAAGGCCGCCCGCATGATGCGTCCAGTGAGGACGTCGGCGGTCAAGCGGCCCGACGGTCGTTGCACGGCCAATGGATTCGATGCAGTCGCTCGCCGGACCGGTCCGGCATGGTTTCTTGGCAGCACAGGCACCGCAAGGCGCCACCGACCCCACTGCGCTCGACCAACCTGCACCGTAGACCGCGCTTTCACACCACGCGGCCCGTCATCACCGCCAGAACGTTGTGCGGACGACGCTACTGCGGCGGGTGAGTGCGCTCGGGAACCAGGCAGCAGCGAAAGCCGAGCGCAAGCGGCGTCCAGCTGACGGGGATGTAGTCACACCGGTGCAACCGCTTCGAGTCTTTGCAGTTGTAGGCTCCACCTCGCACCGTGGTGCTGTTGCCCCCGAGAACGTGCTCCCAGAGGTTTCCGTTGATGTCGCAAACCCCGTGGTCGCTTCGGCAGTCCTCGAGTTCGCCCGTGGGCAGTAGATGATGGAACCCACGTCCGAACAGGTCGAGGCCGTTGCACGTCTCGGGCTCATAGGTGTTGCCGTATCCGTAGGTGGTCTTCGCCGACCCCTCACATGCCAGACTCCACTGCATCTCACTGCAGAGGTCCTTTCCGGCCGCAACGCACGCGGCGCGGGCCTCGGAGTTGTCGTTTCCGATCATCCACGGCATCACCCCTTTGCGGGACGTCGCGTGACTCTGGTCTGCACCGCAATCGGTCGCGGTAGCGTCAGGGCGTGAAGCTTCGTAGCGGTCGACGCAGAACGAATCGTCTACGGCGGCCATGTCCGCTGGGCACTCGATCGGCGCCAAGGGTGCCGTGCCCCTCGGGCTTTCGACCGGCAGGGCCTCGGTGCGGCACTGCTCGGCGGCACAACCGGGCAACGCACAAACGGAAGCGATTGTACTGATCAGTCCCCAGACGACCAGGCGCGGAGCGGGGGATAGCAAAGCTGTCCCCCATCCCGCGATGGGTCGTGCGCCACTCAGGCGATGCATGGCTCAGTCAGTCTTCCTCGCTCTCGGCTCTTGCTGTTGGAGCTGAGCCCTCAGCACCGACCGGTGCCGCCTCCCCCCGACGCAACAGCGCACGCTCCGCTTCCAGGCTCGCGCGGTCGCTGACCGACCACGCGCGCCAACCACGGCCCCAGCCACGGCCCCAGCCACGGCCACCACGACATCGGAACCCGCGGCCGCCGCCGCGAGCTTGGCCACGCCCTCGGCCGCAACCGAGTCGGCCGCCCACGCCGCGACCATACCCGCCACCGACTGCGCGCTCGTCCACGCCCCCTCTAGCGCCACATAGACCGAGCCCGCGACCACTTCTGGGGCCTTCACCCGCTGGTCCTCTTCGATTCAATCCTGGCATCACGAAATCCTTTCTCTGGCGGACGATCCACTCGGGTGTCCACACGTCGACTACTCGCACGCCGACGACAGCGACGTGGCCCCCGATCTGTGATTATGAGCATATGCCCATAATCCCTCCATGTCAACCTTACATCGCCATGACGCTCGGCTGCTGGCAACGGCGCGGTCAGCGCCCTGTTCTATGAAACAAACCGTCCACGAAGTGGCAGTACACGCCGACGCAGCGAGCGTCCGTGACCGGAGGAACTACGAAGGACCCTCGAGGTCGAGTGACGGCTTCGTTGCGCGACGCCGACTGCGTCGACGTGTGTGCAGGCGGGGCTAGCACGGCGGCGGAAGGTGTCTTGGTTGTCCCTGACGACGATTGCCTCGAGTGCGGGACCTGCGTCGATGAGTGCCCAGTTGTTGCGTTCAGTTTAGACGACGAGGGGCTGCAACAGTCTGCATCGTGCAGTGCAACGGGTGATTGGCGATGATCGCGCCTGTCCCGCGAGCTGTAGCACCGATTGCCATACGGATTTGGATCGCCTGACCATGCCGAATGCCCCAAAACGTGACCACGTTGACATCCGTAGCCACTGCGCGTCCTCCTTCGTTCCGTGCGTTGGCCGGCATCTCGCCAGAGTGCGCAAACGCGCGGTGGCTATGGATGAAGGACATCGTCGACCACTACGGAGGTGCTTCATGCACCGTGTCAATCTCACCGTGTTCGGAGTCTGTCTCGTGCTTGCGGCAGCCTGCAGCAGTAGGCCCAACGCTGCCGACAACCCCGGAGAGACAGTCCCCAGTGGAACCGAAGGACGCCCTGGCCAGGCCTCGACCCAGAACGCTGAGCAACCACGATCGGCCAGCAGGAGTCAGGTGGAGAAGCGCTCCGTGTCGATCTTGCGTCCATCCAAACCGCTTGTCCCCGCTCGAGGCAGTACCGGAGGCACCTCAAAAGCCAAGCAGAGCCCGCCCACTTCCGGACCGATGAGCGCGCCGCCGCGCCGGGCACCGCGTCCCAGGATGTCGCTACCCCCGCCGAACGCCTCGTACGCGCCGTAATGAAGCTGATGCCGCAGGCGGAACAACACTAGCCCCGACTCCCGTGGCGCAGAGAAGTCGTCACGGATGGTCACGGACTTCCGAGTCAACCCCGCGGCTGCGATTGTGCTCAGGGCGAATGCAATGGCGCCCGGGGCGAGCGGGTCGGCAGCCGGGTGCCACCTGACGGGTCGCGGCCTGATGGCAAACGTCGCTACGAGACTACTGCCACCCACGCCAGGGCCGCCGACCGATCTGGTTCGTAGGGTCCGCGTCAGCACGAGCTCTGCCGGCGCCCGCCAGTGCTCGATCTGCGTCCCCTCATGCGGGCCATCATCAAGGAGCCATCATGGACAGAAGCGTCATCATCGTCGGGGGAGGACCGGCCGGCATCGTCACCGCTCTCACCGCCAAGAGCGTGCACCCAGACAAGTCCGTGTGCGTCATCAAGTCCATCGGCGACGGACTGATCCCATGTGCCATTCCGTACATGACTCATACGCTTTCCGATCCGAAGCAGAACTCGATGAGCAACGCTCCTCTGGACAAGGCGGGCATCGAAGTCTTCACCTCGAAGGTCGTCTCGCTCAGCAACGGCGGCGCGGCAACGGTCGTTCTCAAGTCGGGAGAGCAGCTCACCTGCGAGCGGTTGGTCCTGGCCACAGGGAGTCAGCCGACCTTTCCACCGATACCAGGACTGGACAAGCGAGGCGTCTTCTCGATTCGGAAAAGCCTTTCCTCGATGGTCGCGCTGCGCGAGGGGGCACAGAAGGCGAAGCAGGTGGTGATCCTGGGCGGCGGATTCATCGGCGCCGAGTTCGCGGACGAGTTGGTCAAGAAGTCCGGCACCGTGGTGAAGGTCGTGGAGGTGCTGCCCAAGCTCCTGGCCGGAGCGCTCGACGACGAGTTCTGCGACGAGATCACTTCCGGACTGGTGGAGGCCGGCGTGAAGGTTTACACCAGTACGCGAGCCACGGCGATCGAGGGGAAGGAGCGAGTCGAGGCAGTCGTTCTGGACGACGGACAGCGGCTGCCGGCCGACCTGGTCATTCTCGGCGTGGGCGGCAAGCCCAACAGCCAGCTGGCCAAGCAGGCCGGACTCAGGGTAACTGACGGGGGCTCGGTCTGGGTGGACTCGTACATGCGAACGACGGATCCGAGGATCTTTGCGGTCGGGGACTGTGCCCTGAAGCGGGATTTCTTCACCCGCAAGGAGGTGCCGGTCTGGCTCGCATCGACGGCCACTGCGGAGGCGAGAACTGCCGGTACCAACCTGTACGGCATTCGCGTCCTGAGAAAGATCAAGGGCACGGTGTCGGCCTTCTCGACCCGGATCGGCAACCGCTCGTTTGCCAGTACGGGGATGACCCGGAAGGCCTGCGAGTCGGAGGACTTCCGCATCGTCGTCGGTGAGGCGGAAGCGCCCGACCGCCATCCCGGCACGCTTCCCGGCGCCTGCAAAATCCGCGTCAAGCTGGTGTTCGCCAACCGTGGAGGAACGTTGCTCGGGGGCCAAATGTCTGGCGGGGCATCCGTGGGCGAGTTCAGTAACAGCGTCGCCATCGCCATCCAGATGGGACTCAACGTTCGGTCGCTCGACACCATGCAGATCGCCACTCACCCCCTGCTCTCTTCCGCCCCCACGGTGCACCCGCTCGTCAATGCGGCACACCACGCTCTGGCGCAACTCCGGGCCAACATGGGCCTGGGCTTCGCACTGTTCTCCTCGCCCAACACCAACACCATCATGAGCTCGGTGACGCCCCGTTTCCTGGGGGTGGCGAGTGCGACCGTGGGCGCGATGCGCCTGACCGGACAGATGATGAGCATCGCCATCACCGTCCTCATACTGGACTTGATGGTCGGTCCCACCACCATTACCGAACAGAACCATCCTGACTTCCTGGCCGCGTCGCGCGTGTCGTTCGTCGTGTTCGCCGTGCTGTGCGTGGTCGGGGTCCTGGCATCGCTCGCGCGAGGTCCTCGACAGAATGCAGGCCGGGCATCGTAGTTTCCGCCGCGTTCGGGCAATGGCTATGCAGCGAAGAAGCGGTAGCCGACCGGAGCGAATTCCCGAGATGCCCCGCTGCCCTGGCTCGTGAGCAGACGACTGACCGGTCCCGGGCCCCGATTCCGTGCTAGCGTGAACCGTGTCTCATGAGCTCGAAGCGACGGAGGAATCATGGTCAACGCGATTGTTCTCTTGAGTGTCAAGCGCGACGAAATCGTTGCCACGGCGAAGCGCATCGCAGACCTCGACGGAGTCGCCGAGGTCTACTCGGTCGCGGGCCAGTGCGACTTGGTGGCCATGCTGCGCACGAGTGACCATGACGCCCTCGCGGAACTGGTCACGCACCGGCTGCTCAAGGAACCGGGCATCGTTCGTTCGGAGACGCTGTTCGCATTTCGCGTCTACTCCCGCTACGACCTCGAGCACATGTTCTCGATTGGGATAGAGGAAACCGCGACGCGAGGCTGAGCGGACCTACGGCTCGCGGCCGGCAGCGGCGTCGCAGCTCCCGGGATCGTCGTCCGTCACGGTCGGCTGGCGGAATCGCGCACCTGCCCGTACTGCCGGTCGGTCACGCAGTTCGAGGGCTTCCAGTCGAACCGGCCACTGGTCGCGTTGCCGCGTCTGTGCTGCCAAATAACCCAGAAACCCGCGGCAAGTGGGCTGCCCGTTGTCGGTCGCCGCGTGGCCGACCAGCGACACCATTGATCCGTGCCGAAGCTCATCCTCCGAACGCTCGAGCTCCCCTTCTACCACCTGCTCATTTGCTTCGTGGATCGGCTGAGCCGATTGCCTCGCACCAGCGTCCCGCCGGACGCGATGCGGCTCTATCGTGAGAACCTCGCGCTCAAGGTCCAGCTGGACGCTCTTACTGCTGAAACAACGAGGCTCCGTGGCAAGCGACCTGGCGCGTCACTGCGAACGCGGGCCGCGCAGGTTTGGGTGTACCTGGCTACCAGAGCCAACCGGCCGTGTCAGAAGCACCATCTGTCAGCCTCTCCGCGAACGATCAAGCGCTGGGCAACCAAGCTCCGCCAAGGTCCTTGGCAGCGCTCGGTTGTCCCTCCTAGATAATCCGTCTGCCGCGAAATCGTTGAGGTCTCGTGAGAACCGTTCCACCGTCCTCGGCCGTGCTGAACCTCATCCGGTCGCTGCTCCTTGCCGCGCTCGCGTTCCTCAGAACGCGCCGTCAGCTCGCCATCGAGATTCTCGCTCTGCGCCACCAACTGGGCGTGCTCAAGCGCTCGGTCAAGCGCCCACGGTTGACCAACGCAGATCGTGGATTGTGGGTGCTGCTGTCACGCCGGTGGAGCAGGTGGAGTGATGCGCTGATCATCGTGAAGCCGGCGACGGTCGTGAGATGGCATCGAGCGGGATTCCGCCGGTACTGGGCTTGGCGTAGCCGGCCCAAGGGTGGGCGTCCGGGCATCGATCCCGAGATCCGCAGACTGATCAAGCGCATGGCCATGGCCAATCTGTGGGGAGCACCGCGCATCCACGGGGAGTTGCTGAAGCTGGGAATCAAGATCTCCGAGGCCACCGTCTCGAAGTACCTGCCACGCCGGAGAAAGCCCCCGTCTCAGACCTGGCGGAGCTTCCTGGAGAACCACGTCGGATCGCTCGTGTCCGTCGACTTCTTCACGGTACCGACGGTCTTGTTCCACGTGTTGTTCGTGTTCGTCGTGTTGGCCTATGACCGCAGGCGCATTCTGAGTATCAACGTGACGAGCAGTCCTTCGGCCGCGTGGACCGCGAACCAGATCGTGCAGGCGTTCCCGTGGGACAGCGCACGCCGG
>CAZSVU010000447.1:0-6436 GCA_964610275.1 uncultured Polyangiaceae bacterium
CGTCGTACTGGATCTGCCGCGTGACCGGCTTGGCGCCCTCGGGCCACTCCTCGGGCAGGCGCCAGTCGCGGATTTCGACGGGGTTCTGGGGTGCCTCCCCTCGCGCCTCCTCGGCGCGCGCGGGCGGCGCGCGGGCGGCAGGCAGCGGCGCTGGCGCCTGCGGCGGCGCGGTCCCCTCCAAGCGCGTGCTCGCGCGCGCCTCCGGCAGAGCGAGCGATGCGAGTCTGTTCGGCGCACGCTGCGCGCGCGCGGAGGGAACCGGCCTTGCCAACTGGGAGGTCGTGGCGGACCGGATGGGCTGGGGCGTTCGGTCGCCCCGTGCACGCTCGTTGCGGCAGCGGCGGCGCGCGGCTACCGTCCCCTGCGTCACATGCCCGGCCCGCACGACAGCATCTTCAAGTGGACCTTCCAACAACACGAGCACGCCGCGAGCGAGCTTCGAACCGTGCTGCCCGAGGCCCTGGTGAGTCAGCTGGACCTCGAGCAACTCTGCGTCGAGGACGCGACCTTCATCGACCAGGAGCTCAACGCCACCTACTCCGACCTGCTCTACTCCGTACCGCTCGCCGGTCAGCCCGCCCTCGTCTACGTGCTGTTCGAGCACCAGAGCACGGTCGACTGGACCATGCCCCTGAGGCTGCTCGAGTATCTGACCCGCATCTGGCGCAAGTACCTCGCCGAGCACCCGGAAGCACGCCAGCTCCCCTTCATCATCCCCGTGGTTCTGCATCACAGCCCGAGCGGCTGGACCAAGTCGCGGTCGTTTCGGAGCCTGTTCGACACGGCGCTCGTGGTTCAGTCGGAGCTCGCGCGCATGCTCCCGGACTTCGAGTTCGCGCTCGACGACGTGAGTCTCGCGAGCGACGAGGCCCTGCTCGCCCGCGCCCAGTCGAGCGCCGTACGAGCGGTTCTTTGGGCCATGCGCGACGCCCGCGCCGGGCGGCGCCTGCTCGAGCACATGCAGGCCTGGGCGTCCGTACTCAGCGATTTGCGGGACAGGCCAACCGACCTGGATGCGCTGGTCCGCCTCTTGAGCTATGTTTTCGACGTGGCCGACGAGGTCACCTTCGACGAGTTCGAGCGTAGTATCATCCAGACGGTCGGCACGGAGACGGCGGGAACCATGGCAACCATCGCAGAGCAGCTTCGCCGAGAAGGAGAGGCCAGAGGCCGGCAAGAAGGCCGGCAAGAAGGCCAGCGGGAGCTCCTGACCAAGCAGATCCGCTCCCGATTCGGGGACCTCCCGGAGCGGTTGCTTGCCCGCGTCAACGCCGCCTCTCCCGAGCAGCTCGAGCACTGGGCCGAGCGCATTCTCACTGCTGGCTCGATCGAGGAAGTCCTCGACTCGTAGCGCCACCTCGGCTACCGCGTCCTGCACCTCGATGCAGATCGGGTCACGCGCGATCTCGAGGGCGCGCTCGCAAGTATTCGCTCCGCGCTCACCGAGAGCGAGTAGCCAGGGCCAGTCGACCAGTGCTGCGCCGACCGCGCCCGACCGAGCCGCGGACCGCATCCCCGACTGCTCCCACTGCCACCACGGGCGCCAGCCGTCCTGCGGCCGCCACCACCACGGCCACCACCACGGTGCTTCCGGCCGCACCGGGTCAGGGTCCAGCCACTCGAGTCGGAGCTCTTCTCTCGGCTCGTACTGGACCATCGGGGTCATAGGTCACCACCGTCCGAGCCCTGCGGCAACCCTCGCGAGCCGCGCCATCCCCGTGGCTTGATCCAGCGTGCGGACCGCCACAAATCAACGCTCAGGAACGTTGCGCTGCGCCGCACGCCGTCGTGCGTGCGTGCGCGCCCCTGGCTCCTCCCCATGAACGCTCCTCTCCCTCCACCTCCACCTCCCAAGTCCATACCTCTGCCGCGCCAGTGGCCCGATCAGGTCAAGTCCGCCGTGGTCCTCGCCGTGGGCCTCGCGCGCTTCGCGCTCCTGCACGTCCGCGGCTGGGCTGCCAACAGCCCCCTCGCTCGCGCCAGGCTCGCTGGCGACAACGACGCCCTCCGATGCCACAACCAGGCGCTGCGTCGCGAGCTGGAGATCAAAGACCGTCGCTTCAGCCGCCTGCCGCCCGAGCGCCGACCTCACTACCTGCCCCCGGACCGCCTCGCCATCCTCGCCCTGCAGGCCGCCAACGGCTGGAACTGCACTGAGACCGCGCGCCGCTTCCTCGTCACTCGCGCCACCATCTCGAGCTGGCATCGCCGCCTGGACGAGCAGGGCAGAGATGCCCTGATCCGCACTCGCGAGCCCGTCAACCGCTACGACGAGCTGGTCACCGCCATCGTCCACGAGCTCAAGGCCGCCCTGCCGAGCGCCGGCACCCGTCGCCTGACCGACCTGCTCGCCCGAGCGGCGCTCCACCTCAGCCGCAGCACCGTCGTGCGTGTGCTCCGCCGCGAGCCGGTTCGAAAGCCCCAGCCGCCTCGGCCGAACGAGAGCGCTCAGCCGACCGCTTGGGGCGAGGCGAACCCGGAGCGCAGTATCGTCGCCCGTCGGCCAGGGCATGTCTGGAGCACCGATCTGACGCTGGCTCCGATCACCGGCGGCCTGTTTGCACCTTGGCTGCCCTGGGCCTTGCCGCAGTGCTGGCCCTTCGGCTGGTGGTGGCTCATCACGGTAGATCATTTCTCCCGCGCCATCGTGCACGTCGCCGTGTTCCCAACCCACCCGATCGCAGCCCAGATCTGCCGCGCTCTCGACGAGGCGGTCGCCATCGCTACGGGTCCGCCGAAGTACCTGGTGACCGACCAGGGGGACCAGTTTGGCGAGGCGTACCGCGACTGGTGTGAGAGCCACGGCATCCGCCCGCGCTTCGGCGCCATCGGCATGAAGGGGATCATCGCCGTCACCGAGCGGGTGATCCTGACCGCCAAGTCCGAGCTGCTCGGCACGTGCATGCTTCCACTGCGCAGGTCGGCCATGCTCCACGAGCTCGCGCTCGGCGCGGTCTGGTACAACGCGCACCGGCCTCACCGTCGTTTCAGCGGCGACACGCCCGACGAGATCCGGATGGGGCGTACTCCCGCCATCGACCTGCCCCGCTTCGAAACGCGACCACGCTACCCGAGTCGCCACGCCCTCTGCGCCCAGCGTGGGGTCAAACTCGAACTCTGCATCGACTACCTCCAGGGTCGCAAGCACCTGCCACTCGTGTCGTTGCGCCGCGCGGCGTAGCGACTCACGCCGCGTTCTCACCGAGCGGCGCGACGACGCGGCAGGGCGATGGTGCGCATCGACGTCGCGCTCACGCAGCTCGCGACACGGACGCACCGCGATCGCCGTTGTCGAGAACGTCGCGGTCGTGGCCGAAATCCTGCTCACTTGTGCGCCATCAGAAACGCTGGACCGCTGCACCCGAGGATGGAGCAGATCGTCGAGCACCATCTTCGATCATCGTCATGGGCATCCATGCCGAGCAGGGTGGCGATGAGGTTCTTGGCCGTGGCGGTCACTTCGTAGAACTGCAC
Organism: uncultured Polyangiaceae bacterium; assembly: GCA_964610275.1. Classification (GTDB taxonomy): domain Bacteria; phylum Myxococcota_A; class Polyangia; order Polyangiales; family Polyangiaceae; genus JAFGBI01. Next base: position 3,475 of record CAZSVU010000447.1, read on the forward strand.
GGTTATCGTCCTGGCTTCCTCGGAGGCGGGGTGGAGGTCGAGTCAGGGATCGGTACGTGATCTGCACGTCGAGATGTGGAAACCGGATTTGCGTACGCGGAGGTGTGGAATGTGGTGACGGGGAGCTGTCTTGCGTACCAGCGACGTGATCAAGGTTTCGGTGCAGCACCACGCTATCGCAACCTAAGGTAGTAGTCTCCCTCGTAGTTCTTTTCCACGTTCTCGTGACTGTCGAACTCGAACGCCACTTCGTTCTGATCACGATCCCCCCTCCCCACGGCCTCAAGCTCCTTGTACACGGTCTTGGTGATCTCCGCTGACAACCCAGAGCGGACCGCAGCACGAATCTGATCGTTCGACTCGTAGAACACGAACACGTGGAACTTATGCTCCGCCCGGTCCATGACGAACGCTTCCGCCAACCCTCTCTCCTTGAACTTGGCCAGGAGGCGTGCGCGGACTTCGCTCAGCCCTCTGGCTCTGCGCCGCAGGGCGGCGGATGCTCTTGCCAGTTCTTCTTCGGACGGTATGTTTCGCGACCTCATCGAACCGCTTCCCATGTCCACTGGTTCTTCTGCGTGAAACGGTATCCCGCCTCCCTCAGGAACGCCACTTCCCTCTCAAAGAAGGACCCCGGTCGCGCCGTTGCCGGGTTGTGAGAGAACAGGATTTGCTTTCCCTGACGGATCTGTTGAGTCAAGAATGACTCGTTGATGCGCCAGATCTCGTCCTGCGAGAGGTCCTTCGTGACGGCCCTCCAGTTCTTGAGCTTGAAGTAGCTTGCTTCATAGTGGGCCGCTACCTTCTGGTAGCTCGTTCCCGTTCTCGCAAAGTGACCGAGCACCACCTTGTCACTTCCGGGATTGCGTGTCGCCTGACGCGCCACTCTCTCAAACCAAGCCGCTCCCCTTGCAGCGGACCCGCCAAGCGCTTCGACGTACCGCTTCTCCGCCGCCTCAAGCTGCCGCGCCAGTCGGGCATGCCGCTCCGCCTTGCTGACGGTCGCGATGACCCGTAGGGCCTTTCCAGCCGCGTACAGCTCGCCAACGCCAACCGCGATCTTGACCGACGCTTCGTCCATCGCCTCCGAGGTTGCGACCGGATCAGAGTACCGATGATCGCCCGAGGCACCCTGCGCTCCACCGCCGCACATATTCGGGCCGCACGGAGTGGATGGGGTTGACTGGTATTCGCCTTCGCCACCCGCCGATGTTCCGCGAGCCCCGCTCTCGGTGTCCGGCTTCTGCGACTGCTCGCACGAAGACTTCCACTTTCCGGCACCGCCGGCGTGATAGCCCTCACTGCCTGTTCCCGGTCCCGCTTCTTGCGGGGTCGCGCTCGGGGGAGGGGCACCACTCACCTGCGGCTCATCGGGGCCAACGTTGGGCTGACCCGTCCCGCCCTGGTCCACTTGCAGACCAAGCGGATCAATCGCCTTCAGCGCCGCCCCACTGACATACGCATACAGATTCCAGTCCGCCTCCCCCGGCACATGCACCGCCAACGGGTCTGGGCTCACCCACCGACCCAGCAGCGGATTGAGGTACCGCTTGCCGAAGTACGTGAGGCCGACCTCCACGTCCTCTTCCTTGCCGGTAAAGCGGTAGTCCGATGCGGTTGCCGTACTCGGGGAGGGAGAAACCCGGCAGCATCCAGCAGTTAGAAAGTCAGAGAGCCCGAGACGGGATCGTCACTCGGCGGTGAGACCCCGATGCAGGTCCGAAACTAGATCGAGTTCGGTCCCGACTCCATCAGGATCGACCTCGTGGTGGTGCTGGTGATGGCCGTCGGATCATCGGTCCAGATCGTCACCGTCGGTCACGTTCGACTCGGCCTCGGCTTCGGCCTCCAGGGCGCCCAGGAGGTCGTCTGGAGACGGGTCGGGGTCGATGTCTCCATCATCCCCGTCCCGGCTCCTGCGGCCCCTGAGGGCTGCTCCTGGATGGGTGGCTTGGTGGATGGCTTTGAGCTTCCTGATCGAGACCTGAGTGTAGATCTGGGTGGAGTCCAGATTGACGTGGCCGAGCATTTCTTGGACGTAGCGAACGTCAGCTCCACCATCGAGCATCAACGTGGCCATGGTGTGACGAAAGAGATGGCAGGCCCCGACCTTGCCGATGTCGGCAGCCTTCACGTAGCCACGCACCCTCTGGGTGAGCCAATCCGGGGCCAGGCCCTCACCGAGGGTGGTCAGAAACAACCACCCCTCATCTGGGGGAACCACCAGGGAGGGTCGAGCATCCTCCAGGTACTTCTGGACCCAGAGGACGGCTCTCTCGGCGATGGGCAGCATCCGATCCTTGTCGCCCTTGCCCTCCCGGATCATGACGGTTCCACGCTCGGCATCGAGATCGAACAACTTGAGTTTGGTCAGCTCCTGCCGCCGGATGCCGGTGCTGTAGAACACCTCCATGATGGCCCGGTCCCGGATGCCGACGATGGTGCCGAGATCTGCCTCGGCCATGACCTGCTCCACCTCGTCATGGGTCATGGGTGGTGGTGGCAGTCGGCGACCAAGTCGAGGGAGTTCGAGATCGGCAGCGGGGTTGGCGTCGATGGCCCCCTCCTTGGCCAGCCATCTGTAGAAGGCTCGGATGGGAATCAACCGGGCATGTTGGGCTCGGAAGCTTAGGGGCTTCCCGCTTGGCTGCCGGTAGTAGAACAGGTGCCGTTGATACCTCTCCAGGATCGGCTTCGTGATCTCCGTGGGCTTGGTCAGGGATCGGTCCGAGCACCAGTCCACGAAGAAGGCCAGGTAGGATTCTCGGTTCCCGACCGTCCTGGGGCTGTAGTTCCGAATCTTCATCCACTCCAAGAATCGGGGCACCCACACCCCGAACCCATCCTCGATGCTCGGGTCGCCAATGACCCTCGGGGGCTTCCGGTGCCTGCCCCGTCTGGCAGGCATCAGTGAGGCTCCTTGGGGTACGACACGATTTCCGTGTCCGTCCCGTGACGTGCA
>CAZSVU010000448.1:0-6416 GCA_964610275.1 uncultured Polyangiaceae bacterium
GCTGGGGGCGCACCTTCGAGAGCTACTCCGAGGATCCGGCGATCACGGCCGAGCTAGCCGTGGCCCTGGTCGAGGGGCTCCAGGGAACGTCGCTGGGCGGGAGCGAATCGGTGCTTGCGTGTGCGAAACACTTCGCAGGTGATGGAGCGACCGAAGGGGGCGTGGATCAAGGCGATACCGTGCTCGACGAAGCGGCCTTCAGAAGCTTGGCGGTCGAGGTCTATCAACCGCTGATTAACGCTGGTGTTGGATCCATCATGGTGTCGTACAGCAGCGTCAACGGAGTCCAGATGACAGGGCACAGCACCTGGTTGACCGATGTGCTCAAGGGAGAGATGGGCTTTCGCGGCATTTTGGTGTCGGATTGGGCTGCCGCGTCCAAGTTGCCGGGCGGCACTGGCGACACCGATGTACCATCGGCAACGCAGGTGGCTACGGCCATCAATGCCGGCTTGGACATGTTGATGGAGCCCCACGGAGCGCGTGAGACGGTCGGCCACATCGAGGCAGGGCCGACGGCATCTGGCAGCGAGCACATCCCACAGTCGCGTATCGACGACGCGGTGATGAGAGTCCTCACGATCAAGTGTGAGTTGGGTATGCTCGACCCTGGCTACGATCCCAGCGGTGACGCTGCCTTGCTCACTTCGATCGGTTCGAGTGCCCACCGCGAGGTCGCCCGGCAGGCGGTGCGGGAGTCGGTGGTTCTACTCGAGAACGACGCCGGGGTGTTGCCGCTTGCGCAGACGGCACGGATTCACGTCTCCGGTTCCGGTGCCGACTCAGTGCAACGTCAGTGCGGGGGCTGGACGGTCGATTGGCAGGGCCTCGGAAACGTGTATCCGGGGGTCACTCCGGGGGTCACTTCCGGAACCACCATTCTGGAAGGGATCGAGGCCATTGCGGGCGCCGGCAATGTGACCTATTCCGCCGACGGCGACGGCGCGCCCAGCGATGCTGCCTACATGATCGTCGTGCTGAGCGAGCCAGCGTACGCCGAAGGGCTGGGAGACGAGGCGGATCTCGATCTGAGCGCGAGGACGCCGGACGTGCCCGTGCTGCAGGCGGCAAGTGCCCTTGGGATCCCGGTCGTTGCCGTGCTTCTCAGCGGGCGGCCACTCATCATCGAGCCCTACCTCGACTTGGCGGACGCGTGGGTGGCGGGTTGGCTTCCGGGGTCGGAAGCGGATGCCGTAGCCGAAGTGCTGTACGGCATCTATCCGCCCACCGGGCGGCTCGGCCACAGTTGGCCCAGAACCATGGCCCAGATCCCGATCAACGTTGGAGACCCCGACTACGAGTCGGCCCCGCCCCTCTACCCGATTGGCTACGGGTTGGGGTACTGAGCCCAGAGCCTACGCATGGCGCAATAGCGAAGAACCCGACTACTCCGTGTTCTGGCTTCGGTGAAGCGGCGCCCCCTGGCAACGGTGATCTCGTCCGGGGTCTCCGGTCATCAGGGCCCATGGGTCGAGGAACGGGGTGAGTAGGTCTCGAGGAGTTGAATAGTACGCCAGCCCGTAGTCGGACCACGGGCCTCTGCTCCGAGATCAGGCATCATGGATGCACTGACCGACGTACACGACGACGCGCTCACGGGACTCGGTGGGTGGGTGGGTCGCGTTGTGCGCGTCGACTCGCTCGCGCAGGTCCTCGATCTCCCGCCGCAGGCGGGCGAGCGTCGAAACGGCCTCCTCGCGCAGGGGGTGGCCCCTGTCCACCTCGAGGGTCCAGGTCGATCCTCCGACCAAGTCGCCGAGACGAGCGCTCGCAGCGCCTTCCCGAAGCTTGGTCACGACGGCGGTTACCATCGCCTGAAAGTGATCGAGCACGGCAGCTTCCCAACCATGGGACTGGCCGAGTGGGATTTCGAGGCTGGCGCTCGTGTACATCCGCTCGCTGCCGTCTCCCTCGCCACTGATGCGGCTTTCTGCCAGGAGTCGGTCGAGCGCGTCGCGACACTGCTCCGTCGTGGCACGAAGTTGCTGCTCGACTTGGGCTTGGGTGAGCGGTCCCCCCCGGTAGACAGTGAGCCATACGAGCCAATCCCATGCGTTGCGGGTACTCTCGTCCCCTCTGGCGAAGTCTGCAGCCGCTGCGGCACGATATATGGCTCTGTCCCCGCGGCCAGCACGATAGACCAGTCCCGAACTGACCAGGTCGTTGAGCACGCCGGTCACGACATCGAGGTCGTCTTGGCTGAAGCGTTGGTGCACCTCGGTGCCCGCGACCGGCTCGTGGCGGCAGATGTGCTCGAAGACCGCTTCCCAGACCGTGCGGCCTTCCTCGGTCCGACTCTGCCTGCAGGACTGCACTCTGCGGTGGTAGGTGCGAAGCGCCATGCCGAACATGTCGGCGATAACCTTCTTGCTCACCCCGTGACTCTGTAGCTCTGCTGATAGGTCCAGGAATACCTGATTGGCCACCTGCGCGAGGGGGGCGCGCACGCCGCCAGACGTGGCCAACTGGGCGATGAAGACCATCGTCTGCTGCACGACGGCATCGATGAGGAGGTGCGCGTTCAAATGTCCTCGCGGGTCCGACTCATGAAGTGACTGGATTCTTGCGCGTTCGTGTCTCGAGTCAACGATTCCCAACACCGGGACGGAATTCGCGGCCGGCGCGAGACCCTCGCGGACGCGGACGGGGCGCGAGAGCGGCGACGGCACAAGAGCAGTAGGATTAGCGTTCCGAAGACGTCGAAGCGACCATCGTGAGCACCGCGGGATCGCACTCGGCACGCGCACCCCCCGTCCTGTGGTGTCCCTCCGTTCTCCGCTTCGTCCTCCGCTCCGATCCCCGCACCACCGGGCATGACCGCGCCGGCCGCGGCGACGCCGCCGGTGTTCGAGCCGCCCGTAGCAGCGCCGCCGGTATTTGTCCCGTCCGTGGCGACGCCGCCCGTCCCCGCCCCGCCCGTGTTGCCATCGTCGGGAGGTGGAGTTCCCGAGAAACCGGTCGCGTCGTCAGCGGTCAGCGATAAAATGCAGATACCGTCGACAAAGGCGACGTTCTGCGAACTGTGAGTGGAGTGTCCGAGCGGCGATGTCCAGGTGCCCACCGCCCAACCACTCGGTGGGCCCGTGCCATCGAACTGTTGTTGCCATTCGAGTTGGAAGTTGCCGTCGGAGTAGGACGAGTACCGCACCCAGCTGATGTACTGGTGTACCGGCAGGCTGGCAGGGTCGAAGTTGCCTCCGAAAGTCTCGTCGCCTGGCCAAACGTTGAAATGAATCCTCATCCCATTGGTGGCGTGCTCGCTGAACGCGGTTGCGACCTCGCCACTCTCCCGCCGGATCTCCTGTCCGTCGACGGCCCAGGCAATGTAGGTGGGAGTCCAGTCGAATCGATAGTCGTGGTAAGAGGAACAGAGCCCACCTAGCACGGAGTTGATCTGCTCGTGCCCTGCGACGGGGTTCCCGTACAATGCATTGGTCTGCAGGTGGCACTCCGCACCGAGTTTCTCGAAATCGAGCTCGTTCCAGAAGGCTCCGCCGAAATTTGAGCCTTCCTTCCACAAGAAGAACGAACTGATGACGCCGTCTGCCGGGGCGTATCGAATGCGTGCCTCGAAGCGGCCGTAGACGTAGGGCTGCGTGTGGTAGAGTTCGGCGCTGGCCACCGCCTGAGCCACGTTTGGAACGCTGATCGCGGCGAGTAGTACTGCGAAAGACGCAATGCGGACCCTCATCATTCGTACTTCGAGTCGAGTGGCTAGCGCTCCGGCGCGTCGAGCCTCCGCCGCCGCCGGGTCCAATTGAGGACGATGGCGCCGAGCAGCAGGCTCAGGCCGAACTCATTCCGATGACCGGAGGAGGCCACGCGACAGCCGCAGCCCTCGTCGCCGGCCGGCTCCGGGGGAATCGGCGTGAACCTCCCCCCAGTGCCCGGCGCCCCGGCGCCGCCAGTGGAGGTCGCTCCGGCCGCGCCTGCACCTCCCGCCGAGGTTGCTCCGCCCACGGCGTCATCGGCGGTCAACGCGAGAACCGCGACCCCGTCGACCACACTCACGTTCTGGGGCGAGTGAACCGACTGGTTCTTGGGCGACGCCCAGAACCCCAGCACCCATCCCTCGGGAAGACTGTCCGCCTCGAAGTCCTCGCGCCATACGAGCTCGAAGTTGCCATCCGTATAGGACGAGTATTCTACCCAGTCGACGTACTGGTAGACTGGGAGGATGCTCGGGTCTAACACCCCCCCGAAACTGGCGTCACCGGGCCAGATGTTGAATCGAAACTGCATTCCGGCAGTCGCATTCTCGCGGTACGCGGTTGCAGCCTCACCTGTATCCCGTCGGACTTCGACCTCGTCGACAAACCACGCCAGGTATTCCGGCGTCCATTCATACGAATAGGTATGAAATTCGCCGCACAGGTCCGCCGTCAGCGATGGCGACTCCACGTGGACTCTGGCGGGGTCACCGTAGAATGCGTTGGTTTCGAGCTGACAATCGGCACCGACCTTCTCGAAGTCGAGTTCGTTCCAGAACGTTCCGTCGAGCTCCGAGCCGTCCTTCCAGAGGAAGAAGGCGCCGACGATTCCGGGCCCCGGCGCGAACTGGATCCGAGCTTCGAATCGACCGTATTGATAGGACTCGGCGGTGTAGAGCTCCGCGCTACTGACGGCCTGGGCGCTTCCGCCCCATGCCAGAACAAGAGCGGCGCAGGCCAAGGACAAATGATTGCGTATCTTCATGGTTTATCTGTTTCGCGGCTGCCTCGCGACTTGCGGGCTCGCACGCGTCTAAGTGAGACATTACACCCCGGGCGATGCCAGTGTCAGAAATGGCAGCGCTTCACCGCCAAACATCGAGCGACGACACCCGACCGCCCCGCGCTCCGGGGGGCGTATTCGCACGGTCGGTCCCGCTTCCTTTGGCCCTCGGTTCGGTAGACAGCGAGCTCGCCTGGAGGCGCAGCCCCCTGGCAGAGATGCGTCGCGGAGCGTTGCTCAAACGACGTGCACCGCGGGCCTCGAGGCGCATCTCGGTGAGCGGCCACCCGGGGACAGTGCCAGAATGGCGCTGTCCCCCGTCCCTCGCACCCGCTATCATACCAAAGCCGTTAGCATGAAACCGCGAGTTGCATCCCTACTGCCCGTCCCCGGATCGACCCGTCAAGCGTCCGGGATCTGGGCATGGCGGTTTGGCGCTGTGTCAGTGATGAGCATGGCGATCGCGTGCGGGGATCCGCGCGGTCCGAGTACGTCGAGCTCGACGCATTGGCTCGCTTGTGATACCGACGGTGACTGCACAAATCTTGCCGAGGGCGCACGTTGTGGGGGAGACGGCTTCTGCTCGACGAGCGAGGGCAACCACCTGGTGCAGCGACTCGTGTTCTCAGACGAGTTCGAGGAGGCAGCTCTCAGCCCTGCGCGCTTCGGCTACGAGATCGGCAGTGGGATCCGAAATGATGAGGTTCAGGCCTACACGGATCGTCCGGAGAACGTGGCCCTCGACGCCGGCCACCTGATCCTGACGGCGCGCGCCGAGCAGTACGAGGGAGTGGCGTTCACTTCCGGCTCTGTGAACACCGAAGGGCTCTTCGCCTTCACCTTCGGCCGCGTCGAAGCGCGCCTCGCTGCGCCCGTCGGCCGCGGGTGTTCCGCGGCCTTCTGGATGCTACCCGAAAGCCCCGCGCCCCCCGTCCGGAGCTGCCTCGATGCCCCGAACTGTTACGACGGAACGTGGCCTGCCTGGGGCGACATGACGATCGCAAACCTGCAAAGCCAGTTACCCGGACAAGTGCTGGGGACGGCCAGCTACGGCGTTTGGGACGACGCCCTGGGAGGCGTCACGCACGGAGTGTCCGCCGGCGAGAACGCCACCATTGAGGACCCCACCTCGTACCACACCTACGCCCTCGAGTGGGGGCGGTCGCGCCTCGACTGGTTCGTCGACGACGTATTGGTTCGGACGCTTCTGCTGCCGCCCGAGGGGATGTACTTCCCGGACGGGGTCGATCCATTTCAGCAGCCCTTCCATGTGCGCCTGAACCTCGCCCTCGGCGGCCTGGACCAGGCTCCAGACCCAGCAGACTATCCGCAGGAGCTTCGCGTCGACTGGGTTCGGGTCTGGCAGTGGGAAGCCGAGGACTGACTCGTGAGGGGAGGGCCCGTACTGTCCAATGTGTACTGCCTAGCTGCGTCTCAAGACATTCGGGACTCATCGTGCTGCAAACGCAACACACACGGAATCGCTGAGCTTTCCCCCTCCCGCCGTCTTTTCCTTGCCCGCTTGCATCGGTGCTGTCGGTCATAGCCTTCTGCACTTGCCCGTTCGGTACATCGACACGCTGGGAATCACTCCACAAACTGGCTACGACCTGAGGTTCCGCTGTTACGGGTCCTGGTTTCCGACGGGCTGTCCTGGTCCAGCATTCTTGCAGAGATCGTTCTGGCCGGAACCCGCAGAGATT
>CAZSVU010000449.1:0-6408 GCA_964610275.1 uncultured Polyangiaceae bacterium
AGGCTGCCGTAGGCGGCCGACAGGGCACTGGCCATGTCACTCCCGGTGTAGACGGTGCTGCCGCCGTTCTGAACCGTCCAGGTGCTACCCGACTTGATCGCGGTGGCGTTGTAGCCACTGGTGCTGCCATCGCACGGATACCAGCCGGTGCTGCCGCCGGTGCCGCTGCCGCCAGTGCCGCTGCCGCCGGTGCCGCTGCCGCCGACCCCGCTGCCGCCGACGCCACTGCCGCCGACCCCGCTGCCGCCGACCCCGCTGCCGCCGACGCCTGCGCCACCGGTACCCGCGCCACCGGTACCCGCGCCGCCCGTGCCGGCACCACCCGTGCCAGCGCTGCATCCGTCGTCCACCCCCGGATCACACGCGACCCGAACATCAGCCCAATCGGCGTGGTCCAGCCCGGTGCCGTCGCCGCCGTCGCTCACCACCAAGTGCAACTCCTGCACGCCGGACACGTCCACGGTGATGGGGACCGCCGCGGTGTTTCCAACGAGCACCGCGCTCTGGTAGAGCTGCGTGCCATCGCCCCACACTTCGAAGACCACCGAGCCACTGCCACTGGTCTCATCGTCGACGCCGACGTCCGCGTACAGGGCGGTGCAACTGCCACCGAGCGTGTAGGCGACGTCAGAGGCGGCGTGGACGCCCAACCCGCTGGTGTACGTCACGCCGCCGATACTGATGGTCGCTCCATCGCCAGCCGAGTCCTCCCCGTTGCTGGAATCGTACTCAATCGGCCCCCACCCGTTGGTGGCGCTGGGTAGCTCACACCAGTCGCTGAGATAGGTCTCGGTCGCATTGGCGCTGCCCCCAGTGCCAGAGCCCCCGACGCCTTGATCACCCCCGACGCCCTGGTCACCCCCGACGCCCTGGTCACCCCCGACGCCCTGGTCGCCGCCCACGCCTTGGCTGCCCCCCGCGCCCTGGTCGCCGCCCACGCCCTGGTCGCCACCCATCCCTTGGTCACCGCCCGACCCCACCAGGTCGCCGCCGACGCCCGTGCCGCCAACTCCCGCGCCACCGGAGCCGGTCGTGCCCCCGACACCCCCCGCAATGCAGATGCCGTTCGAGCACGCGTCGCCTGCTGCACACACCGTGCCGCATGCGCCACAGTTGGCCGGATCGGACATGATGTCCAGACAGACCCCGCCGCAGAACCCCTGGCCAGCCGGGCAACCGCAGACACCCTGACTGCACAGCTGCCCTCCGCTGCACACCGTCCCACAGCCGCCACAATTGAGCGCATCAGCCAGCGTGTTGGTACACACTCCGCTACACAGCGATTGGCCTGCTGGGCACCCACACACGCCGCCGTTGCAGGACTGACCGGCTGGGCACGCCAGATTGCACTGGCCGCAGTGCAGGGGGCTGGTCGTCGTGTCCACGCAGCTCGTGCCACACAGCGTGAGACCGTCGGCGCAGCTCGATGAGCAGATGCCGAGGGAGCACACCTGACCGGCGGAGCAGACCACACCGCAGCCCCCGCAGTTGGCCCCGTCCGCCGTGATGTCCACACACATCCCGCCGCAGGGAGCCAGCCCGGGCATGCAAGCGCAGGAGCCCAGGGAGCAAACCTGGCCACCCGTGCACGCCGTGCCGCACCCGCCGCAGTTGGCCGGGTCATTCATCAGGTCCAGGCAGGTGCCGCTGCAGTCCGAATACCCGGTGGGGCAGCTGCACACACCGCCGATGCAACTGGTGCCCGGCTGGCAAGCAACCGCGCAAGCTCCGCAGTTGCCGCTGTTGGTGTTGGTGTCGACGCAGATCCCGTTGCAGAGCAGCTGTCCATACGGGCAGGGTCCACCCAGCGGGCCCGCGCCTGCTGCCCCGTCGTCACCGTCAGCGGCATTCTCGCTGCCACATCCCGGCAGCATGGCCGCGACCACTGCTGCGCTCAACCACGAGCCCAACCGGCTATTTTGCATCTCGGCGTCTCCGTACTGCCCACCACACCCTCCGACTTCGTCCCTTCGACGAGCCGCGGGCGGCGCCACTGAGTTAATGCAGGAGACGGACCCGCCGATCACACCGCGGTATTTCAGGAGGATTTGCGGCGGAGAGACCCCGCCGGCGTCGCTCCTGGCGGAAGATCACAGTCCTGGTGTGAAAGGACGAAGCCAGGCCGCGTGATCCCGCTATCGCGTCCGCCAGGGACCGAATCGGCTAAATCAGCGAGCGCGATCCTGATCACGGTTTCGCGAGCCCCCAGCAGGGTGAGGGCTCGCAAAACCTCAGAGGGCCGCGATTGTGCTCGAAACAGATTCCAGTTGCTCTTCCGGGGTCTTCGCCAGACCCCGCCCCGCGAGCGGGGCCCCACCCCAAACGGGGTGCGTGCAGCGCAAATACAACCAGTGATCGACATTTGCGCTCCGCCATTTAGGCCTGGACGACGTTGGGTGCGGGCTGACGATACACACCACGGGTGTCCACGATGAGCTGCGCGTTCTCGGACACCATGGCGTAGTCCACGGCGGCATGATCCGTGGAAATCAGCACTGCATCCACAGACGCAACCAACTCCGGAGTCAGCGGTTGACTCTCCAGCGGGGGAAGATCGGGCCACGACCGCATGCTGGGAGCGCGCGGGACGTGAGGGTCGTGGTAGCTCACCGTGGCGCCTCGCTCGAGCAACAGCGTGATGAGCTCGAACGACGGGCTTTCGCGCACGTCGTCGATGTCCTTCTTGTACGAGAGACCCAGAATGAGGACGCGGCTTCCGTTGACCGGCTTTTTCCGGTCGTTCAGCGCCGACTGCAGCCGGTCGATGACATACTCCGGCATGGCGCGGTTGATCTCGCCGGACAGCTCGATGAAGCGTGTGGCCATGCCGAACTCCCGCACCTTCCACGTCAGGTAGAACGGATCGAGGGGAATGCAGTGGCCACCGAGCCCCGGTCCCGGATTGAACCGCATGAAACCGAACGGCTTGGTCGCGGCCGCATCCAGTACGTCCCAGATGTCGATCCCCATGCGCGAGAAGATGACCTTGAGCTCGTTCACGAGCGCGATGTTCACACTGCGAAAGATGTTCTCGGTGAGCTTGGTGGCCTCGGCGGCCCGGGCCGAACTCACGGTCACGACACGATCGATGGCTGCCGCGTAGAGCGCAGCTGCCACCTCGGTTGAAGCCGCGTCGACGCCGCCGACGACCTTGGCGATGGTGGCCGTGTTGTGATCTCGATTCCCCGGGTCCTCTCGTTCCGGAGAAAAGGCGAGAAAGAAGTCCTCGCCACAGCGGAGGCCGCTTTCTTCGAGAATGCTGCGCAGTAGCTCGTCCGTCGTGCCCGGATAGGTCGTCGACTCGAGCACCACCAGTTGTCCGGGTCGCAGCCGCTGCTTGATGTCCTGCGCGGTGGACACCACGTAGGCCATGTTGGGTTCGCGCTGCTCGGTGAGCGGTGTGGGGACGGCAATCAGGAGCGCGTCGGGCTCCGAGAGTCGATCAAAGCCCCGGGCCGCATCAAAAAGTCCCGTCTCGCGAGCGGCGCGCACACGCTCCGCGCCCAGGTGCATGATGTAGCTGTCACCGCGATTGAGCGCGTCAATCTTCTTGGCGTCGATGTCGAACGCCGTCACCTTGAACTTGGCGCGCTCGACGAGGGTCAGGGCCAGCGGCAGCCCCACGTACCCCATCCCGACGACCCCGACATGGGCCCTGCCGGACTGGATGCGCTCCAAGAGGTTTGCCTTGTGTTGGTCGAGCTGAGTCACGGTGATCTGTCCCTCCAGGGGCGCGATACTGGGTCAAGCTGGGACAGAAATCTGCGAAAACCTGGAAGGCACAGCGAAATAGCGAGCGGCACGCGCACACGGTGTGGTCGGTTCCCTCCGCGCTGGGCCGGGAATCGAGACCGGTGGATCGATTTGCGAAATTAACCGTGATTGCCCCGGCTTGCAGCCCATTGGCCCAGCGCGAGGAGCCTGGTGCGCCCCCCCATTTCTGACCGCAAGCGCCGCTGAGATTCGGCCTTCTCCTGCGGCCCGGCCCGTGCGATTAGGAGGTCCCGCGCACTGGCCGAAGAGCGCCGCGCGGAGTCGAGAGTCGCATGGAACCAGCAACCGTTCGGCAACAGATCCGCGAGTTCATGGAGAACAACTTCGCTCTCGGCGAGCAGATGTCGTCGCTGGCCGACGACACCTCCTTCATGGAGTCTGGTGTGATCGACTCCACGGGAGTCCTGGAGCTCGTGGCGTTCCTGGAAGAGACCTACGAGGTCAAGGTCGAGGACGAGGAGATGGTGCCGGAGAATCTCGACAGCATTGCCAACCTTTGCGCGTTCGTTGCGCGCAAGGTTGGCTCGGTGCAAGCGCCCGCTGCCGCCGAGGGTTGAGCGTTGTGGGGCCCGGCCAGCAGGCGACCACGAGCCGCAAGTCGCGCGACGCAATGGCTGCTGGGGTGAGCGAGCCTGCTCTTGGCGTTGCCTGAGGAGTGCGGACCCCATGTGTGGCATCGCCGGCGTCTACGCGCGAAGAGATGAGCTGGCCAGCCGAGACGTGCTGCTGGCCATGGCCGGGGAGCTGGCGCACCGCGGGCCAGACGGCGTCGGTCTCTATCTCGACCGACGCTTCGGCATGCTCAACACCCGGCTGGCGATCGTCGACCTTGCAGGCGGCGACCAGCCATTGCCCAATGAGGAGGGCGACCTGTGGGTGATGCAGAATGGCGAAATCTACAACGCCCCCGAGCTCCAGAGCGAGCTCGAGGCGCTGGGACATCGCTTCACCACCCGCTGTGACACCGAAGTCCTGGTCCACGCCTACGAGCAGTGGGGGCCGGATTGTCTCCAGCGGCTAAACGGCGCTTTTGCCTTTGCCATCTGGGACACCCGCCGCGAAGAGCTGTTTCTCGCCCGCGACCGCTTCGGAATCCGTCCGCTCTTCGTGGCGACGCCAGAGGGCCATCTGCTCTTTGCGTCCGAAGCCAAGGCGATCCTGCGGCACCCGGCGCAACCCCGTCGACTCGACCCGCGCGGAATCAGCGAAACGCTGTGGATGTGGAGCGTTGGCCCGGACCTGTCGGCCTTCGAAGGCGTTCGCGAGCTCGCGCCGGGTCATTGGATGCGTGTCGGCCCGGACGGCTTGATCGAAGAACGTCGCTGGTGGGATCTCGAGTTCTCAGCTGCTGACGAGTGCCGGAAGGAACCCGAGGCGGAGCTCGCCGAGGAGCTACTGGCTCTGCTCACGGACTCGGCGCGCCTTCGGCTGCGCGCCGACGTGCCGGTGGGGGCCTACTTGAGCGGTGGGCTCGATTCCTCGGCCACTGCAGCCATCGTGAGACGGGTGTCCAGCGTGCGGTTGAGCTCGTTCGCGGTGTGTTTTGCCGATCCACGCTTCGACGAGCGCGAGCATCAGGCCCGCATGGCACGCGAGCTACAAACGGATCTGCACTCGATCGAAGCGACGGGACGACAGATCGCTGAGGCGTTTCCCGACGTGGTCTGGCTGGGCGAGAAGCCCCTGCTCAGAACCGCCCCCGCCCCGCTGCTCCTGCTCAGCAAGTCGGTTCGAGAGCAGCACTTCAAGGTGGTGCTGACCGGGGAAGGCGCGGACGAAGTGTTCGCCGGATACAACATATTCCGTGAACAGAAAGTGCGGCGCTTCTGGGCCAAGCAACCCCAGTCGACGACGCGCCCGCTGCTATTGCGCCGCCTCTACCCGTACCTCGCCCACGACATGGGACGCGCCGAAGCCTTCACCCGTGCATTCTTCAGCAAGGGGCTCGAACAGGTCGACGATCCCCTGTACAGCCACCGGATCCGCTTCGCGAACACGGCACGGATTCAGCGTTTCCTGAGCCCAGCACTGCTCAGTGCAGCTCGTGACGCGGATTCAGAGCAGCGGCTGCTCGCCCGCCTGCCTGCAGGGTTTCCGCGGTTCACCGCTCTCGGGAAGGCCCAATACCTGGAGATCGCGACTTTCATGCAAGGCTACCTGCTGCACTCGCAGGGAGACCGGATGCTGATGGGAAATGGTGTCGAGGGTCGCTTCCCCTTCCTCGACCACCGTGTGGCAGAGTTCGCGGCGCGCGTGCCGGATCGCCTGCGACTGCGAGTCTTGCGCGAGAAGCACCTACTGCGGAGGGCGGTGGGCCCCCTGCTTCCCCGTGAAGTCGTGGAACGCGACAAGCAGCCGTACCGAGCACCAATCCTCAAGGCGTTCATCGGCCCCGAGGCTCCGGAGTACGTGCGCGAGCAACTGAGCCCAGCGGCGCTCCTCCGAGCGGGTCTGTTCGCTCCAGCGCAGGTTGCCAAGCTGATAGCCAAGTGCGAGCAGAGCCTCGACCGCGGTGTCAGCGAGACGGACGAGATGGCGTTGGTGGCCATCGTCTCGACCATGCTGCTGCATGAGCAGTACGTCGAGAATCCGCGTCTGGCGGCGAGTGTGGAGCCAGCGCGGGAGGTGCACGGG
>CAZSVU010000450.1:0-6401 GCA_964610275.1 uncultured Polyangiaceae bacterium
CGCATGAGCACCATTGCCCGGCAAAAAACTCGGTATCAAACCGGGATCTGCACCCGAGGCTCATGGCCAACGCCACGATACGCCCATGTGTCGAGTCGTCGTTTCTCGGTTGTCGTATACGCGACGGTGCGGCAAAATCACCGCCGAGTGCGCGCCCTCGCAGGCGCTTGCTCGGGAGGAGGTAATGGTGATGGGGATAGCGTACTCACGCTCTGCGTTCTCGGCGCTCGTAGCGGCCGGGGCTCTCCTGGTCGCTGTCCACGCAACGGCAGACATCGACCGGGATTGCCTGGGAGAACTGGTGGTAGGGAGGCGGGCATCCGCCAACGACACGCGCCTCTTTGTGTACGACGATGGTGACCACGAACTCGCCCCCATCTCGGTTTCGGAGAGCATCTACTCCGAGGCGTGGCATGGCCGACGGTATGTATCCGCGTTGGAGTTTGGCGACGTCGAAGGCGATGGCTATGACGAACTGGTTGTGGGAACGACCTGCAGCGACTACTGCAACCCGGGGTACCCGGTCACAATCTGGAAGTGGGACCCGGCGGCGAGTGATTTTCGCGAAGCGTGGTGGTACGGCGGGTGGTCAAACCTGGTTGGTCCAGGTGACTTCGCGTTCGGCAATGTCGACGGTGACCCCGGCGAAGAACTCGCGATCCCGGGCTTCATTGACTCCTCATCGACGAGCATTCTGACGGTGTGGAATCTCGCTTGGGACCAGGACTGGTATGCGGTACGAAATTCCTTCGCGGAGGGCGGCCCGAACGACGGCTGGGGCGAAGGGGCGTACGTGACAGCGGTTGCATTCGGCGATGTCGACGAAGACGGGCTCGATGAGCTCGTCGTGGCCCGGAACCCCGGTGACGTTGACGAACCTGGCGTGGAGACCTGGTGGCTGCGAATGTACAAGTGGACTGCACCGTGGGATCAAGGGGGCGTCCCGCAGCCGGTGTGGTCGTACGGCACGGAAACGGATACTGTGGTTCCTCAGTCCGTGTCGCTGGGCAATGTGGATGACGAAGGAGGCGACGACCTTGCGGTGGGGGTTGTTGGGCCCGATGGTATCGACAAGCTGTACATCTTTCGGTTCTCCTGGAACCTGAGCACGGGGCAGTTCGACCACGAAATCCCGTTCCGCACAGGAAGCGATTGGGAAGGAGTGTCCGCGGTCGCCCTGGGTGACCTGGACCGCCGCAACGGTACTGATGAGCTCGCGGTGGGCCGCGGTGCTCAGCGGGGAGAGTGGCGCGCGGGCGTGTTCAGGTGGGACGGCTCAGGCGGCCCGCCAGCCCTCGTGTGGACCGCGGTAGATGACGCTGGCGACTCAAGTTGGGTTGACTCGATGTCCATTGGCGAGACGTATTCGAATCCCGCAGACACTATCTCCTCTGGAGAACTGGCTGCATCACGAAGCGCGGGATCGACGGACCATCAGAAGTTCTATGTCTGGACTTTCGACTGGGACACTCCGGGTCACCCTACCGTGGAAGCCCAAGATCTGACCAACGGCAACGGCGGCAAGTCTTGGGGGGGCGAGTACGCCCCGCAAGCCATTGCGCTCGGTGAGCCGTCTTCAGCATGCATTCAGGACTGGTGCAACGGCGTTGACGACAATGGGAACGGAGTGGTCGATGAAAACTGCCTGTTCAAGTTTCTGTTCATTCCGTTCTGTTGGACGGGTGACCCGCAAGCACCAGAGGACGCGCAGCGGCTGTTCGAGGAGGAGGCAGACCGACAGCTCGACTTCTTGCTCGAATCCGTGGGCATGGACCGCTGTGCCGGGAACGTCGCGAGGGACTATGTGGACATTAGCCTGGTGCACCTGGGCTGGACCGCTGGGTATCCGTGCGACGGCAGTGGCACGTATGGCCCACAGATGCGACTCAGGGATGCCTACGCGCAGGCGTCAGCGGACGTCGGCGCACCGAGCCTCACTGATTACACAGTGGCCGTTGCACTGACTGACACGCAGACAGTGGCGGGCACCGGCGTTGGGGGGATGAGGCTCGCCGACGACTTCGTCTGGGTGACGGACTGGCCAAGTGGCCGACGTACCCCTTCTCCTGACTCCAGGCTCCTCTACCAGTGGGCCAACTTGGCGCACGAAGTCGGCCACATTCTGGACCTCGACGACGAATACTGCCACGGAGTGTACGCTCCCCATGTTGGTGCCTGGTGCGCTCTGGATGATTCCATCAACCGCCTTGAGTCGCGCCTAGGGTGCGAGCCGAATCCGGACAGCGGCTCGTGCTGTGATCCGAGCAGGGGCTTCTGCTTTGGCAACCACTCGGCCACGTCTGCTGGCAGGTGTATTATGGGATCACCCGCAGCTGGCTCTGCTCCCAACGGGACCATCGCGCCCGTGCCAGGCTGGTGCCACAACTGCATGCGGCATATCAAGCAACTTGCGCCTACCTCCGGCGTGGATTTCGTTGAGCTACCCGTTGCACTTGATTGCGCGTCTATCTACGCAGGTGACCTCCCGATACTTGATATCGGTGCTGAAGTTGACTCAACAGGAGGTCCGAGTGCGGTCACGGTCGATTTCCTACCCTACGGCCGCAGACCGCTCACATTCGGCGCGCGCCGCGGGGAGTTCTGGATAACCATCCGTGACTCAGCTGGTTCTCTCGTCTACGAGACCGGATACGATCTGGGCCCAGTGCCGGTCGACGTCGGCGACGGTACGCCCTATCCGCGTCCCGATCCCGGGGAATTTCATGCTCGTGTGATGCTTCCAGATGGCGTCGCGGGCGATGAAGTCATGCCGATGGAGGTGTTCGATCAGAGCGGTGTGCTGACTTCCCGGGTGACATTGCACGGCCAGCCCCCGGACGCAAACGCGGGTGCGGATATCGTTGCGGAATGCCAGGACCAAGCAGGCGCGGTGGTCATGCTCAACGGTGCGCCGTCAGCGGACCCGGACGGAGACACGATCACCTACCTGTGGACCAGTTCGAGCCTCTCCATCGTCGATCCAACGGCCGCAACGTCAATCGCCGTGGCTCCCCTTGGGACTTCGACAGCACAACTTGTGGTCAACGACGGACTCTTCGAATCGCAGGCGGACAGCGTCAGTGTTCAGGTCGTGGATACCACGCCACCGGAAGTGCTCCTCACACCCATGCCGCAGTTCCGCAGGTGCTACTCCGGGTCACAGGATATCATCGTTCAACTGCCGACCGTTGCAGACGTCTGCTCAACCTCCGTCGCCCTAACCGGCACGGTAGTACGGAGCAGCAATCCTGCAGTTGCTCTTCCGGTGCCTCTGGAGGGACCGAACGCTATCCTCCCGATTGGAGCGCACACGATTCGCTGGGTAGCAACGGATCCGTCAGGTAACAGCACTGCTATCGAACAGCTGATTGAGGTGATTCCATCGGTCTATACGACAGAGAACCTCGAAGTCAGGGATCGTGCCGAGATCACAAATGCCTCGGGCGCCCTCGCACCTATCGGCAATGCTGGTACCCAGCAGACCTACGTTGGGGTCGAGGCCCACGTCGGCGACATCCACAGCCAAGCGCCGGTCGAACTGCGCGATCGTGCCTTCGTGGCTGGCTGGGTGGAGTCCGGCGCCACGGTGACGCCTGGCAATGATGTTACGATAACCAGCGGAATCATGCTGGAGGGCGTTCCGCAACCCGTGCCGTTCGCAGACGAATTCGATGTCGACTTCCCTGCCGAAGACCAGGGGCCCATCCATTTGGAGCCCTACCAGAGTCACGCTCCGCTGCCGGGCGCCTACGGCGCGGTGGAGTTGAAGCAGGGTGCCAGGTTGTCGCTGTCCTCAGGGTCCTACTTCTTCCGTTCACTCATGCTTCAACCGGATTCGATGCTTGAGCTGACCGGCGGAGCTGTGGAAGTGTACGTGGAGGACTCGGTCACGCATCGAGGAAGCGTCACCGGCTCCGGGTCGCTGCTACTCGGATTCGTTGGCAGCAGCACTGTCTTCCTGGAGTCGGCATTCAGGGGCTGGCTCGTCGCACCGGATGCTGAGGTTGTCGTGCGGGGCGACTTCACTGGGGAGATCTATGCCCGACGCCTACTCGTGGACGCCGACGAAACAGTCGAATGTGCGATTTGGGCAGGTGGGGAGCCCGGCGGGGCAACATGCAACGACGGCGAACAGAACGGAAACGAAACGGACGTGGATTGCGGCGGGCCAAGTTGTGCCGGCTGCTCGGACGGGGGAACCTGTCAACAGGACCAGGATTGCGTGAGCGGATTGTGCCAAGGTGGCACATGCCAGGCGCCGGCCTGCACGGACGGGATACAGAATGGCGATGAGACGGACGTCGACTGCGGCGGAAGCTGCGACCCGTGCACGGAGGGAATGGCGTGTTCAGTCGATGCCGACTGCCTGAGCGGAGACTGCACCGGAAACGTGTGCCAGCCCCCCGGTGCGCCTTTCGAGCTCTGCTCATGCGTCCCAAGCAAGTGCACCGACTGCGCCGGCCCGGTTGCAAACTGCGAGGCAACGCAGGGGTGCGTCGATATCGTCGAGTGTACGTACAACCATCCATGCAGTTTCCCGCACGAGAACTGCGAGGACGGGCAGAGCTGCTACTCACTCTGCGGTCATGATCAGAGCAGCCAGGCGGGCCAGGCAGCCAATGGCGTAGTTTCCTGCATGGGCGGGTGCTAAGCCGATCGGACCCACTACAGGCAACGCCCGTGCGCACGCATGCTGGGTGCCGCAGTTTTCCAATCGGCCGCCTCGTTCGAGGCGATCGACTCCGCCGCTTTCTCAAGGGTTCGGGCATGCGATTGCTGACGCTCGACTTGCCAGGCAGCGGGCACGGACAGCTCCCGGCCCGGCCGTGCTACGCTTTGCACACCTTCGGTCGAGGAGCCGTGGTGCTTGCCCTCGCCGCATGCACGTTCGCATGCGGCGGCCTCGTCGACCGCGATCGTGAGCCCGGAGGAACTCCTGAGGCGTTGCCCACGGCGGGCGAGCCTCCACCGAGCCGCGTCCCCGAAGGTCCGTCTTGTGCAGCCATGAACGGCGACGAGTGCAACGGGGAAAGCTGTTGCGCCAACATTCTCGTGCCGAGCGGAACGTTCCCACGAGGCAGGTGCGAGACGGCTGGTTGTTCGGACTACTGGTGCGACGACTGCAACAGCTTTGAGACTCCCGAGCATCCTGCAACGCTAGGTCACTTCTACCTGGATAAGTACGAGGTCACGGTTGGTCGGTTCAGAGCGTTCGTCGAGGCGACCGGCGCGAGCCCGCCGGCTGCACGCGCGGGGGCCCACCCGCGCGTTGACGGTACGGGTTGGGATAGCGCATGGGACGCAGAACTGCCTGCGGACCCGGCGACGTTGGAGAGCGTGTTGCGGTGCGAGCCCGAGTTCGCAACGTGGACAGAACAGCCCGGCGCGCAAGAAACGCTGCCGATGAACTGCGTCAACTGGTACTACGCGTTCGCCTTCTGCGCATGGGACGGAGGGCGGTTGCCGACAGAGGCTGAGTGGGAGTGTGCAGCAGCAGGGGGCGAGGAGAACAGACTGTACCCGTGGGGCAGCAGTCCCCCCGACGACACACGCGCATGCGATACCTGCGAGTGCGATGGCAGCGCGCCCGGAGATTGCCTGCCCGGTGACATCCTTCCGGTGGGCTCCAAGCCCGCCGGAAGTGGCCGTTGGGGCCATGTAGACCTGGCAGGCAGCTTGTGGGAATGGGTTCTGGATTGGTACCATCCAGATGCCTACCGTGAGGCTGAACGCGAAGGATGCGTCGACTGCGTGCAGGTCGCACCTGAACCACAGCGCGAGTGGAGGGTGCATCGTGGCGGTGATTGGAGGCATGACTCTGGCCCATTCCTGCGTGCCACGTACCGGTATGGGTGGCCCCCAGCCACTCGAAACGAAATCATTGGAATCCGTTGTGCCCGGAGCGCGGACTGACACCGGGGACGTAGCAGCCCGGCCGGCCGCCGAGGCATAGTGAAAGGTCAAGCCCCGCAGCCCAGCGGTCCACGCAGTTGCAATGCGCGTTTCCCCCCCGTTGCCCAACGCCACGTCGTTTCGCGTCTCGAGCCGTCTTGGTCCGTCAGGAAGGCAGGTTCGGAAAGCTGCGGAATTGCACGAGTCGCGCGTGGGCGACCGCCTTCTGAAAATGCAGGTTTCGAATCTGCCCGCCCCGACAATCCACCCCGGTAGCCCCCGGCTACCGGGGTCGCTGATCAGAGCCGTGTATGGAACCGGAGGCCCCGTCCCCACGCCGCAGCTCGATCCAAACCCCATCCACCCCGGTAGCCCCCGGCTACCGGGGTCGCTGATCAGAGCCGTGTATGGAACCGGAGGCCCCGTCCCCACGCCGCAGCTCGATCCAAACCCCATCCACCCCGGTAGCCCCCGGCTACCGGGGTCGCTGATCAGAGCCGTGTATGGAA
>CAZSVU010000451.1:0-6371 GCA_964610275.1 uncultured Polyangiaceae bacterium
ACCTTGCTCCATCTTCTTCACCCCGGCCGGCCCGAACTCCGAGCAAGGGTGGGCCACCCCCCCGCTACGCGCGGCCCGATTCGCCGATCTTTCCCCAGGCGCTCCGCCGCGCCCACCGGTCATGACACCAGGAGCATCGTGGACGTCTGATTGATATGCCCAATGTACGACTCGCCGTACGTCGAGAAACCCACCGTGGGAATGCTCTTGAACACCGCCCCGTACGCGTCGCACTGCTCCTTGGCCTCGAGCTCCAGCGTGCGCAAAATGCAGTGGAAGTTGACGATCCCACCGCACGCGCCGAATGCTTGGAGCTTGGCGTCGAGGTCCTGGCGAGTCTGCTCGACGATGTCGCGCGCCTGGAGCACATGCAGCTTCATCCCCGCCTTGACCTGGCAGTAGAACACCACTTCGGTGCCTTCGACTCGCTGTGGGCTGCGCACGTAGGGCTCGCCGTCACCCACCACCAGGCCCACCGGATGGCTGCCAAAGTGCTCGGGCAGCTCGGCCGCGCTGATTCCGAGCTGAGCAGCGTACTCCTCCGCCGCGGGCTTTCCGTTGAAGCTTCGCACCGTGCGCGTGGCCTCATCCACGTCGGTCACCTCCAACACCTGGTCCAGAACCTCGAAGCTCTGCGTCTTGAGGATGGCGTACTTCCCCGCCGGCTCCAGCAGTGCCAACGCGCTCGCCCCGGCACGCGGCTGGAAGTTCACGAAGACGTGGGTGCGCTCGAACCGTACGTCATCACCAGCGCTGCCCCCGACGAACGGTACGTTCGTGCGCGCGGACAGATGGGACATCACCGACTCCTCGGCGACACTCAAACCGTCGTGGAGCACCAGCCCGACGTGGTGATCCGGATCGAGCTCCGAAGGCGATTTGCCCACGGCTTGCCCCAGCGCGTCGAGTGCCGCGCTGACCGAGCTCTCGCTCTTCATGTCCTCCACCAGTGCAACGTGCGCACCCCGGAGTGAAGCGGCGTCGAACGCGATCAGCACCACGGACTGCTTGAGCATCTTTCCGGAGACCAGCTCGCCCGCAGTGGTGCAGCCAATGGATGGAACCCGCCCGAAGGCTTGGGCCAGTGCCTTGCCGAGATCGTCCGGAGCGTAGGCGGCCGAGGCGAAGAACGCCACGAAGCGCAGATCGAGGTTGCCCACGCTGTCCAGTAGCTCCTGGGCGGCGCGATTGGGGTCCGGGTTGGTCGAGTAGGCGGTCTTGATGGTCACTAGTTGGCTCCGTCGCTGCTGTCTCCCCTGAAGTCCGCAATCATCTTCTGGAGCGTTTGCTCCACCGCCGGGTCGCTCGGCGAAGCTTCGGTGT
Organism: uncultured Polyangiaceae bacterium; assembly: GCA_964610275.1. Lineage (GTDB taxonomy): Bacteria > Myxococcota_A > Polyangia > Polyangiales > Polyangiaceae > JAFGBI01. Next base: position 1,324 of record CAZSVU010000451.1, read on the forward strand.
ACCGATCCGGGTCAATCCCGTTGAGCACAAGGTGCACGCGAACGAACGGCTCGAGTGCCGGCTTGCCCTTGGACCGCACTCGAATGAGCTCGTCGATGAGTCGCTTCACTTCACCCGCCATTGGCAGCCCTCTCCTGGTGGACACCCGACACCACGGCAAACACTGGCCCGAGACTACTCCAGCCTGGCGCTGGGCCTTGGCTGCATTTTGGCCTTCACGGGTCAGCAGACCCGTCGGCTGGTCGGAGCAGAGACCGTCCAGGTCGCGCACGTGCAGCGCATTTCCGGGCCCCGGTTGGGAGCCGGGATGGTCAGCGACCGGGGGTGAGGCCCAAGGTTACCCGGACGTGGAGGCTGCGCATGGGCTGTCCTCCCCCGGGCGGCTGGCCTTCGTCGTCGAACGCGGTCTCCCAGCGCATGCTCCGCACCGAACCGAGAAGTGCCTCGACCGGGGAGCCAGCCACGGGCAGTGGCGGCCAACTCGGGGCGAAGGGCGTGCCGCGTACAGGGTCGAGGATCCCTTCGCGCACCAGTCGGTGGAGCGCACCGTCCGGGGTCAGGGGCATGGCGCCGAAGCTCGCCAGTCCCAGCTTCCGGAGCTCGTCCGGTTGGTCGGAGAGGTCCGGAGCCCCACGCAGCAGGACTTCGGCAGCCGCACGAGCAGAGTGCTCGGACCGCAGCGCCTCGGTTTCCAGGTACCATGACGCCACGGTCCACAACCCGCCGCCGGGCTGGGGAGCCAGCTCGGCCACGAGCTGCCCGTTGGGACCCTCCTCCTCGGCCACCGGCGGACGCACGGCCAGCTCGTCGAGCACACGGCGAAGCGTGCCCTCCTGCAGCGTCACCACGAGCGCACTGCTGGTCAAAGCGTAGAACACCTCGATATCGCAGTCCCCGGCGTGATCGCCCCGGCATTCTTCGTGATGACGGATCCGCACCAGCGACGTCGAACCGTGTTTTCCGAACTTCTTCCATTCGAGATCCGGCTCGGCGTCCGCCAGTTTCGAACGAGCCCACCCCAGAGCCAAGCCGGCGCCGAGCTTGCTGCGAATGCCGATCACCGCGTAGAGCGGCAGGTCGCTGGCCACGACCAGCTCATCCACTTCCCGAAGCTGCCGCCGCTCCTCCGGTGTGGGCGGGATCTGGGGGAGGTCGCGCTCCAGTGTCGCCGTCACGCGCGTGATGACCGGATGGTCGTCGATTCCGACCAGCGCCCAGTCGCCGAGCCAGTCGAGCTTGAGCTCCCGACCGCCAGGCAGGGTGTGCCTCAAATCGGAAAGCTCTCGACGCAGGCGTGCATCCTTTCCGATCCCGACCACGGCCCGCAGTCCTTGGCCGAGCTCGGGCACCCGCAATCGCGCGTCGCCAACCATGCGAATCAGCGTCCGCAGGTCGAATGTCTCCAGAAGAGGCAGAACTCGCAACTCGGCCACCATTCTCCGAGGCGACCCGACCGCCGGCTCGAGCCCCAAACGGAGCATGAACGGATCGACATAGGTGGCCCAACGACGCTCGTAGTCACGCGCAAATCGCTCGTACGCGAGCTGCTCGGCAGGGGTGATGCGCGCGGGCGACGGCAGATCGATGAGCGGAGTCAGCACGCGGCTCGTCCCCCACTTGGAACGCGCGACTCGTCCGGGCTCCCAGTCGATGGCTGCACCGTCGTGGTGCTGGAGCTCCGTTTGCCGAAGCAGCCTACTCGACAGCAGTGCTTCGCGGGAAGTCGGCCTCCGCCCGTGGATCCACCCAAACAGCAGCGCCGCGTACCCGGGCGTCTGCAGCTCTGCCAGCGCGATCTGACGTCGCGCTTCGAGGATCTTCTGCTTCGGGCCGACGACTTCAGCCACGAAGCGATCGCCCGCATAGCCGAGCACTTGTCCGCGTGCTTCAGCATCGCGAGCGAGCATGAACCGGAAGTCGGGCTCGTCCGAAAGTCGCGGGCGCTTCCCGGCCATCGTCTCCAGCACCCGCCGGATGGCGGCCGGGCTATTCGACACGACGGTCAGGTCGCCCTGGTCGGCCCGGAGTTGCCTCACTGCGCGGTCTGCCGAGTTGCTCTCGGTGATGGTGACGCCGGCGTGCTGGACGCTCGCCCGGGTGAGGGTGCCATGGCGACGCTCGTACCGCGAGAGTGCATCGGCGAGCCCGCGGTCGAACAGCGACCGGCTGCGCACCTGGAAGATCAGGGTGACGTCGCTGCCCTCGCGTAGGTAGGGGTCACTTCCAACCAAGGCGACTTGCGTGATCACCTGCGGCCCCAGCACCCGCGAGATCTCGCTGCGATCCACGCCCAGAGCGGTCATGTACCGGTCAGCCAGAGCGTAGTCCTGTGACCGGCGACTGAAGACCGAGGCGGTGGGCGTGCCCCAAACCTCCATCTGGTCGACGACCGCGAACAGCGCGTCGAGGGTGGCGAAGCGAACGTAGTGAAACTCTGCTGGGGTCGACGCGGCCAGCGGCTCCGAGGGCACTGGCCGCCCCAGCTGGCTCAGCATCGCAGGGAACGGATGTTGCGCCAGCCGCACCACTCGCACCTTGTCGATCGGAACCGTCTGGCGTTGCTTCGCCGCCTCGAGGAACAACGGGCGATCGTGCTGCAGTGCCGCCTGGATGGAGCTGGCGCCCGTGGTGGTCTCCATCAAGCCCACGAGCTCACCGGAGATGCGATCGACCGATCCGGTGCCCCGCAGGTGGGGCCCCGGCTTCTGGCCCGTGGCATACACGCTCAGCACGCGATCCGCGGCAAAGGCGTGCCACGCACTCGGGCCGCCACGACCACTCTCTCGCGCCCGGAGGTGTCTGGCGAAAGCCTCGGCCCACTTGCGCCCGAGGGCACGGTCCGGGGGTACCGAACCGGTCTCGGACACTTCGAAGCGATACTGCTGTCCTGGTTCCCGATCATCATGTGAACGGTAGGCGTCGCCCCTGAGGGGCTGACCCACCTGAGCCTTCGGTCGACGAATCCACAGCTCCGAGTGCACCCGCGGGAGCGACGAACTCCGGGGATCACTGCTCACGTCCTCCATGAAGGCGAGCGGGCGAACGGACTTGGTGGCGGCCCCAGTCTCCAGGACAATGCTCCACTCGGGACCAATTCGCATCCGACCGAAGGCCAGGGTCCACCCCAGCCTCACCAGCAGGATCTCCTGCTCACCCTGCTCGAGCCGGCCGACCACCATCCCCCGCAACGTCTCGGCATGGCGCACGGGTTCGAGCGTGCCCGTGCGCAGCGGGAAAAGGTCGGCCGGCGGAGCGGCGGTGGACGCTACCGACGCACTGCTCGCGGCTGCCGACGGTGAGGGCGCAGTCGGCGCCGGAACGGCCTCGCCGCAGGCGATGGCAAGAGCACAGAGCAGTGCCGCGGCAACGTGGATCCATCGCAACATGGCGCGCAGCGTACACCGGACCGCGCCCGCGGTCCTGGCGGTCGTGCGCCACCGCCCGATTTCCGTGGGCTCGGGGTGGATCAGGCGCTCGACGCCGGGCGTCCTCTACGGCTGGAGCAACTCTAGCAGCACCTGCCGGCAGCCCTTCACGGCCACCGGGGTCCCCGGGAGCGCGATGGCATCCAAATGACGTCTTGGGATGCCGGTCGCGGCCTGGCCGCGGCAGGCCGTGCTTCGAAGCTGAGCGCACCGGTCGGACATTCGTCGACGCACGCGCCGCAGTCGATGCACTGCTCCTGGGACATCCTAACAATGTCGTCCTCGATCGTAAGGGCCTGTACCGCGCACACGGCGACGCAGTCGCCACATCCCGTGCACTTGGTTGCGTCGATGAGTATTCCCACTGGAAGAATTCCTTTCGCCACCGGGGCGCTCAGCCGCCGGAAGATGGAGGTTGGTCGCTGCGGTTCTGCCCGCAGGTCGTCGTGGCTACCCCGCACGCATGCAGAGTCCTGGCGGTGTCAATCTTCCTTCTGCACCCTCGATTCGAGGGCGCCGAGCTGTTCTTCGATGTCCGCCAGCGCTCGGGACAGCTGCGCCGCTCGACGCTGCAGCCAGTCGCGCGAAGCGTCCACGCTCGAGTCGTCCCGTTGCATCCACCCCGCACCGCGTTCGCCCCGCGGGTCAACTCGGCGACGACGCCGTCTTCCGGGCCCGAACGCTTCCTCATCACCGACGGGAGGTCGGTCGTCGGCCTCACCACCTCGTCGACACAACCCGCGTCCGCGTCCGGTCATAGGGCCCGTCCAGGCGGGTCCGGTCCGATTGAATCCAGGCATGGCATAATCCCTTTCCATGCGTTTGAACATTGCATTTGGTCGCGAGAACGCGCGCCCCTCGACGTCGCTGCCGGCGGTCTGGTACTGAAGGGAGAAGCCGCGGTTCGGACTGCAACGGAAGGCGGCGCGTGGCGTTTCTCGCTTGCTTTTTGTGAGCATATGCTCATAATTCCAACTTGTCGAGACAAACTCGACACGCAGTCGCTCTCGGCGACGGTGAACAACCGGCCGTTCCGACGTTGCGGCAGCAGCCCTCGGAGCGATGCTTCACCCTAGCGAACCCGCCGCGGCCCCCGGCGAATCGACCTGCGGTCGCGAATCCCAGCCCACCTCGTCACCCCCCCCGGGTGCTGCGGAGGGATCTGCCGCACCACTCGGCGAGCGCGAAATCGCCACGATCATCTTCGACAGCATCAGCGATGGTGTCTTCACCGCGGACCACAACTGCCGCATCACATCCTTCAATCGGGCCGCCGAGAAAATATCGGGGTTCGTCCGAGCAGAAGCCATTGGCCAGTACTGCTTCGACATCTTCCGCTCCGACATCTGTCAGGCACAATGTGCGCTGCGCAACACGCTAGCCAACGGAAGATCCATCCGCGACACCCGGGTGACCATCATCACGCGTGACGGGCGACGAGTCCCCATCAGCGTGAGCACCACCGTTCTGCGCGACCCGAAGGGACAGTTCATCGGGGCGGTGGAGTTCTTCCGTGACCTCTCGGCGATCGAGAGCCTGAAGCATCAACTCGACGAGGCTAAGCACTTCGGCAAGCTCATCAGTGGCAACTTGAAGATGCAGAAGATCTTCTCGCTGCTGCCT
>CAZSVU010000452.1:0-4994 GCA_964610275.1 uncultured Polyangiaceae bacterium
CGATACGTTCGTCTATAGCGACGTGGTTTCCAACGGCGGCGCTGGCTTCACCGTGTTCCTGCAACCGGACATGAGCGCCGCAGCCCGGCTCGGATTCGGCACCGGCAACGCCGCCGCCGTCACGGCCACCATGGCGGACATCTTTCCGGCAGGCCGCGCCGTGCGGTTGGTCAACCAGACCGGCGAGTACCAGTTCGGGACCATCTCAGGCACTGCCGTTGCCGCTGGCGTGCCGAGCATCACGCTCACGGCCAACTCGAACCTGCCCACAGCGCTGAACCCTCAGAGCATTCCCTGCCGCTTCACCATCAACGGAGAAGTCAACGTGGTCAACTTCGTGCGCTATCGCCTCGGCAATCTGCGAAACGACGCGCGATACGCCCCGATCTACAACGATCCGAACCCGTGGGATGCGACTCGCAGCGAGCTCATCCGGGACGAGTTGGACACAGCCGGGAACCCGATACCGGGCAGCGCAGAGATCGTGGCCGAGTATGCAGTGGACCTGAAGTTCGGCGTGACCTACGTTAGCGGGTTCAGCGCCAATGGCGATCCGGCCACGCTCCAGACCATCCTCCCGGGTCAGAATGCCGCTGGGCTGGCCACCCTGATGGGCCTGACCAGCAATGGTCCCGCGGCCCGACCCCAGGACGCCCGCGCCATCCGAGCCCGACTGAGCGTGCGCTCGCGCGAGCCCGACCGCCAAGCCCAGATCGCACCGGCGCCAAACGTGGCGCCGGGCTTGTACCGAATTGGGCTGGGTCTGGGCGGCACGGCTCCGTTCGCGCGCGTGCGCACCCAGCAGGCAGACATTGCTCTGAACAATCAGATGGAGCTCACCCCCCCATGAGACGCTCACCCCACCGCAGCCGAGAACGAGGCGCCGCCGTGTTCATCGTGGTGATGGTCGTCACGCTGCTCACGGCCATTGGCCTGTTCTCGATCCGTGCGGCCAGCTTGACCAACGTGGCCACCGGCAACCTACGCCAGCAGTCCCAGACCGTGCAGTTGGCCGAGTATGCGACTCGGCTGAACGTGATCACCAAGCTGAGCAATCCCGACCTGTCTGGCTACACAATCTCCCGCGTCGGCACTGACCAAGAACGCGGCGAGTTTTGCTACATCAATCGCAATGTGGACCTCACGGGCACGAAGAGTACCGGGTGCCACGTGTACGAGAACGACGACTTCACCGGAGACATCGTCGCTGTCGACCCCAACATGACTCTGCTGGAGACCCAGACCGCCACGTCGGCAGGGAGCTTCGGCCCCATGCTGACCGCAGCCGGCGATCTGACCTCGGCCCTGCAGGGGAGGATTCGCGTGGAGATGCACGATACTTTCGACGAGGGCCAATCCGAGGGTGAGGCGACTGACAGCGACATCAAAGCTCGGTCCCTTGCCATCACGACCTACGCGCAGATCCGCATGACCGGCGCTGGCGCTGCCGAGTGGTGCCCAGACCCGGTGGCCGGGCCCAGCTCCAGCATGCTGGCCATGCGGGCCCGTATCACCGTCCCGGTGACGACGAACCAATGACCAGGAGACCACCATGACGAAGCCGCCACGCCTACTACTCACCGGCGCAGCCCTGGGGCTGACACTGGCCGGGGCGCGCTTTGCCCACGCGCAGGCCGACGTCAACCAGCCCCTGCCCAACGTCCTGCTCCTGGTCGATACCTCGGGGTCCATGGAGTACAAGTCCGGCGCGCAGGAGTACCCGACCTGTAACCCGACCGGCACTGCCGCGAGCGAGAAGAGCCGCTGGATCGATCTGGTGGAAGTGCTCACCGGGCAGATCTCCGACTACCGCTGCGAGGCCATCAACCGCCGCGACACCGACTTCCGCACCGAGTATTCGCTCGGCACCAACATCCCGTACGACGTCGTCACCGACACCCCCTACCATCGCCCGCTGAGCGGCACCTGTGCGCCCGGACCGGGCGTGCTTCCCACGCCCAACGCGTATGAGTACCCACCGGGCGCGATCCGCTACCACGACTACACGGACCTCAACTTGGGCTGCACCTTCGACCAGGCGCAGGACGGCTTGCTCGACGTCTTCCTCAGCCAAGTCCGCTTCGCCATGATGACGTTCGATACCCATCCTGATCCGGGCAAGGGCGTGGGAACCGATGGCTCGCCCGAGTACGAGACCGGCATCACCGGCACCTGGAGCTACTACTTGGGCACGACCTACGCGACCGGAAACCCCACCGGGTGTGCTGAGGACGACCCCATGGAGGTCGGGGCCCGCAATGCCGCGGCGCCGCCCTGGGAAGGCCGCATGGTGGCATTCGGTGACCCCACGCAGCCGCCGGACGTACGGAATGCCTGGATCCAGGAGATTCTGCTCGCCACTCGACCCTACGGCGCCACTCCCATCAACGGCATGCTCAGCGACGCGCGGGACTTCCTGTGGAACGACACCTCGACCGACCCGCTGAACCCGAGCCTGCCCTTCGGCCCGTACAACGATCCATTCAACGCCGATGGGTGCCGAATGAACACCATCATTCTGCTGAGTGATGGTGAGCCGAATCTCGATCTTCGGCCGTTCTGCGAGGCAGCAGGCACGCCCGCGGGCAAGTGCCCCTACCCCGAAACCCCCGAGGAGATCGCCTTTGACCTGGCGAACGCGGCGGATCTGACCCAGCGCGTCCAGACGTTCGTGATTGGATTCTCCCTGGCCAGCATCGAGCTGGAGCCGGGGGTCACCATCGACTGCAAGGACCTGACCGATGCCGACCTGACGGACACGGCCGGTAACTGCGCTCAGTATCCGGGCAACCGTCAGCTGCAGGCTTGCTGCACCCTGAATCGAATCGCCGCCAATGGCACCGCACCGGGAGAGAACGACAACCAGCCCCGGCGAGCCTTCTTCCCGAGCAACCCGGACGAACTCCGAGCCGCGGTCAGCGACGTGCTCTCCGACCTCACCCGCTACGCGTCCACTCGTACCATGCCGGTGTTCGCCTCGGGCTCGCAGGGTTCGGGCAACACCACCGACGCCGCCTCGTACCGGTTCTTCAGCTCCTTCATCCCCAGGCAGTTCACCCTCTGGCAGGGCAAGCTCGAGCGTCAGCGCTACGTCTGCCAGAGTGATGTGGATACCGGTGGGCTGGTGGCGACGCCGCAACCCATCGAAGCGGCCGAAGGGGACGACTTCATCCACAACGTCAACAGCAATCCCACGACTCGGCAGTTCTGGACCGTTCAGCCTGCAGCGGTGACCGAACGGCTCTACAGCACCCGGTCCATCCGCATGGTCAACACGACCATCACCGACGGGGTCGACCGCTACCAGGGCGCTGCGACGACCTTCGTTTCTGCCGGGGCGCTGGTGCCGGAAGTCTCGCCTGCCTCCATGGGCATCACCACCTGCGAAACCGGCGACGTGGTCGCCTGCCGCGACAAGTACCTCAAGTGGACCCTGGGCTTGGACAACGGCACTCCATTCCACCGCTGCCCGGACGCGACGAACTGCAACGTGGTGGGCGACATCTTCCATTCCACCCCGGCGCTGGTGGGGCCGCCGTCGGCACGCCTGCGCGACGAGTCGTTTGCTCGGTACGCGGCCGAGATGTCCACTCGACCGCTGGTCCTGTACACGTCGACCAACGACGGCTTCCTGCATGCCTTCGCGGTGGAAGTGGACCAGCCCAACAACAACGAACTCTGGGCCTTCATTCCTCCGGCCACGCTGCAGTCGATCCCATCCCAGTACCCCGGAGCCCACCAGCTGCTGCTCGACGGGCCGCCCATCATCCGCGAAGTGGTGGCGACCGAGATCAACGGAGAGATCACGATGGAGCGAACCGGGGCGGACTTCCGCGCCGGCAACACCACCTGGCGCACGGTGCTGGTGCAGGCGTTTGGCGGCTCCCGCGGGGGCTACTTCGCGCTGGACATCACCGACCCCAACCCGTCTGCCGACGGTGGGCCCAAGTTCCTCTGGCAGCTAACCACCACCGGTAGCGGAGCTCCGCTGTTCGGACGCCGGGGCGGCACCCCGACCATCACCACGCTCTACTTCGATACCACCGGCTTGGACGGGGGCGCGGGTGGACTGCGCGAGGTGCCCGTGGCCATTTTGCCCGGGGGGACCGGAAGCCCGGCCACCGGTGCCTCGACGAACCGCGTCGAACCGTCACCCGCGGACGTGGACGGTGACTTCCCGGCGCGCAGCACCATCAACGAGTATCCCCCCCAGGACATCGCCGCTCGCTCTCTCACCATCGTTCGACTCGACACCGGGGAGATCATTCGCACCTTCCGGCAGTCGACGGCCGATGCCCCAGCCGGGCTGGACACCGGTCGCATCGTCGCCGCACCGATCGATTCTCCCATCACGGGAATTCCGGCAGTGTATCCCGCCGGGATCGGGGCGATCTCGGACCGCGCCTACGTGGGAGATGCCGACGGCGCGCTCTGGCGCGTGGACATGACTGCGGTCAATCCCAGTGACTGGTCCATGCGCATGTTCTTCGACGCCTACTCCGGCCAGAGCTTCAACGCCGGGCAGCCGGTGATGATGGAGCCCGTGCTGAGCGTGGATGAAAAGGGCAACCTGACCGTTGCATTCTCCACTGGCGACCAGGAGGTCTTCACTGCCCCACCGGACATGAAGAACTACGTCTACTCACTGTCCGAGAAATTCAACGCCACCACCGAGCGCCCGGAATCGGATGTCAACTGGTACTACGAGCTCACCGGCGGCGAGCGCGTGGCCGGCCCGGTCAGCCTGTTCGCGGGGTCGCTCTTCTTCTCCAGCTTCCAGCCCGACTCCGGCGGCAACGGCGCTTCGGTCTGTGCCACGGGCGAGAGCCGCGTCTGGGGCATGCACTACACCCTGCCGGAGAACGAGAACGACATCGGCCTGGGTGGGCAGCCGCGCCTTCCCGAAACCGACGACCCGGACGCTACTCTGGTGCAGTTCCTCGACAACACCAGCGCGCTGATCGACGAAAATGCCACGGTGTTCGGCATCGGGG
>CAZSVU010000452.1:5004-6371 GCA_964610275.1 uncultured Polyangiaceae bacterium
TCGCTCAGGTGCCAACCTGTGCCGAAGAAACCCAGGTCCTGGACGAGTTCTTCGGAGGCTACGCCTACCACACCACCGCCACCAGCGTGACCCCGGGCAAGTTCCAGCTCGTCATCCAGATGGGGGGGTCGGATTCCACCGGGAATCCACGGCCCGCCTACCAAACCCGGGACTTGCCCACTCCCTATGCCCCGGCAAGAATCGACGGGTGGGCGACGATCATCGACTGATGCTGCACCAGCGTGCATGGGCAAGGCTCCTCCTGCTGGGGATCCTGACGGCGGCCTGCGAGGACGACGCCCCCGTGGTCCCCGCAGACTACGGCCCTGCGTCCAGCCGACCCGCTGGCTCCACCCGTACGCCGGACCGCCTCGCCCCCGGGGAGCTACCCGAGGGCAAGGGGGAGATGTTCGGCCTGGTTCTGCCCCGCGGCGTGCGGGTCAAGGCGCGGTTTCCCAAGGAGGCGCACGCGTCCGGGAAGGTCTCGGTGGGGGCGCTCTCGGCCTACCTCCGAAAGCGGGTGGACGTGCAGCACGTCGAGCTCGCCAAGGGCCGGACCATCTTTCCCAATGCACGGGTCAAGGGGGGACCGCAGGGCAAGCTCTTCCGCATCGAAGTGGTCGCCGGCCGCGGTGGCGTCACCACGCTGGTGATGCGGGACCTCACCCGCCCCCCAGCCCCTCAAGGCCTGACCGAAGAGGAACGCTGGCGGCGAGCCGGGCTGACGCCAGACGGGAAAATCATCGACATGAAGGCGCTGGAATAGCCCCCCGGGCTATTCCAGCGCCCGCCGTATCAAAGCAGTAGAGGTCCGAAAGCAGCCCTGGAGCGAAGCAACAGCCCCTGGAGCGAAGCGACAGGCCCTGGAGCGAAGCGACAGAACCAACCCCGGAGCGAAGCTCCGGGGTTTCCTACTTCCTTTCCGTCCCCACGCCGTAGTGACCCCGAGATGCGGCCCACTCGGATTCTGTGGGCGACTCGGGAAGAAGCGCAGTGCGGGTCCACACGTTCGCCATCTGGATCCCGTTGGGGCGCATCCTGGGGTGGGGGCGGCGCTGGAACGGACCGGGCTGGGGAAACCCCGGAGCTCTGCTCCGGGGCAGTCGTTGGGCCTCGGACGAAGCTGGCTCTAAGAGCCAGCTTCGTCCTCGCGTCTCATCGCTTCCAACAGCAGCGCGCCGATGCTGCCCAGTTTGCGACCCTTGACCTCGACGGCTTCGGGCGAGAACCCGAAGGCTCCGTGCGTCCACTTGAGCACCTCGCGCAGGGCTTCGACCGACTCGCGCGGCTTGTTTCCGAGTTTCACGCCGGCGATGTGGCCCTCGACCAGATCGAACACCGCGGTGCGACTTTCGCCCTTGATCTCG
>CAZSVU010000453.1:0-6355 GCA_964610275.1 uncultured Polyangiaceae bacterium
GTCATCGAGTCCCGGGCCGCGGACCTCAGGCCGCGCATCACCATCATCAATCCGGAGACGGGGCAGCCGGAGCTCTTGGCCGCCGAGCTCGAGGCTCGCTACCTCTTGCCGGTGGGCGCGAACATCGTGGCCCAGGAAGGCGAGCCCATCTTCCCCGGCGATCCGATTGCACGGATTCCGCGCGACACCACCAAGGTGCAGGACATCACCGGCGGGCTGCCGCGCGTGGCCGAGCTCTTCGAGGCGCGCAAGCCCAAGGACCATGCCATCATCAGCGAGATCGACGGCATCGTCAGCTTCGGCAAAGACACCAAAGGCAAGCGGAAGGTGGTCATCACGCCGTACGGCATCGACGGCTCACCGCAGCCGGATCAGGCGCGTGAGTACCTGATTCCCAAGGGCAAGCACATTCAGGTGCAGCCCGGCGATCACGTGCGCGCGGGCGATCCACTGCAGGACGGTCCGGCCAATCCGCACGACATCTTGCGGGTCAAGGGCGAAAAGGAGCTGGCGGCCTGGTTGGTGAACGAAATCCAGCAGGTCTATCGACTGCAGGGCGTGACCATAAACGACAAGCACATCGAAGGCATCGTGCGTCAGATGCTCAGGCGCGTGCGTGTCAAGGAAGTCGGGGACACCAACTTCCTGGTGGACGAACAGGTCGAGAAGTACGTGTTCGAACGAGAGAACGCGCGCGTCATGGAGCGCGGTGGAACGCCGGCTGTCGCCGAGCCCATGCTGCTCGGTATCACCAAAGCCTCGCTATCCACCGAGAGCTTCATCAGTGCGTCGTCGTTCCAGGAGACGACCAAGGTGCTCACCGAGGCGGCCATCTGTGGCAAGACGGACGACCTCAGTGGCATCAAGGAGAACGTCATCATGGGTCGCTTGATCCCCGCGGGCACGGGCCTGCCCGCCTACAAGCGACTGAACACGGTCGTCGAAGACCTGGCCGAGGACTACGGCATCCCGGCGGCTACGCGGTCGCCTGGGGAGGTCTCGGGAGCCGCGCTCGCCGAGGAGTAGCGAACGCGCACGAGCCTGATTTTCGGCCGAGCGGGACTGGCTCCTGCTCGGCCGAAGTCGTTCTGCAGTCCCACGCGTCTGGCGCGACTCGACGGCCGTGCTAGGCTGCCAGGACATGAGGGTGATGGCGGTGACTTTGGGGATCACTGTCGGTCTGCTCGCTGGTGGCTGCGGCAGCGACGGTGGTGGTGGCGAGGTGCAAGCTGGTGCCGGCGAGGGGGGTGCCCCGCGCAGCCGGTCGGTTCTGGCGGTAGCGGCGGAGGCGCCATGGGCGGCAGCGGTGGCACCGCTGGCCTGGGCAGTGCGGGTAGCGAGCCCACCGCGGGGAGTGCCGGCGACGAGCTGGGAGGGAACGCCGGCGAAGGGCTGGGCGGGAGCGCCGGCGAGGCTCGCGGGGGCGCCCCGGGCACCGGCGGTCAGGTCGAGTCGGGTGGCACCGCGGGCAGCATTGTAGCGGGAGGAACTTCGGGAACCGGCACGGGAGGCAGCGCTGGCGATGGGTCGGGCGGTGCTGCCGGAGATGGCGCCGGAGGAACGCCGGCCAGCGGCGGTCAACCCCCCCAGCACGGTGGCACCGCCGGGAGCAGCGCTGGAGGTGCGGGCCCGGCGGGCGGCAGCTCCGGAGCTGGCATTGGCGGGAGCGCGGGCGAGGGCATCGGCGGGAGCGCCGGTGAGGGCACTGGTGGCGCTGGCGGGGTCCCCGGGTGCTGCGGCGTCGACGAGCCCTGTCCGCGCGGGACCTCGTGCCAGGGCACCCACGACGACCTCGACCGCAATGTCGGCACGTGCGAGCCCACGCCCACGGACGGTGGTTGCTGGAACGACATAGACTGTCCCGCCGACGGGCTTTGCAGCGGTGTCACCTACTGCGCCTGCAACGTGCTTTGCTTCGCCCCGGCGGCTCCCGGCACCTGCTCGCGCGTGGGCGAACCGTGCTGCCACACCACCGACGACTGCGACGAGGGCATCTGTGTGGGTGCGGGCGTCTTCACCAAGGGCCGGTGCGCCCCGGCGCCCACCGCCGGCACTTGTTACACGGACGACGACTGCCGCACTGGCACCTGTGACGGCGGCTCGGCGTGTGCGTGCGGTGTCAACTGCCCCACCCTGCTCGGCACCTGCGTCAGCGTGGGCGGTTGAGCTGCCGGGGGTGCGGTCAGCGCAGGCCTGGCCTGCCCGTTCACCCCGCGGACGCGTTTGCTGGCGCTGGTGATTGGGCGGGGCGCAACGTCGCTGCGGCCTCGCCCATTGTCCGACGCGCGCCAGCGGGTATAGTCGGGTCCGGTCCAGGGACGATGGGTGGAGCCTGGCGGGGGCTGCGCCAGGCAAGTGGAGGATGGTTTGATGAGGCAGTGGGTTTGGCTGGGAATCATCTGGCTGGGTTCATCTGCTTCAGCGGTGCTGGGCTGGGTCACGATTGCGACGACGACGTGAACGACCACTCTGGCTGGCGCTGCGGGTCGGGGCTGTACTGCCTGCCTTCCGTGGGCACGTGTGTTTCTCGAGGGGATCCGGGGGCTGACTGCGAGGACCCCGATGTCGCTGCCACGCCGAACGACCACCTCTGCAAGAATGGGAGTTGCGTGGATCAGTGGGGCGATCCGATGTGCACCGACGACCCAGTGCCCGTCTCGGTCGGAGGGACCGCGATCACGTGCGATGGCGCGTGAGTCGGAATGGTTCCGCCAGATGTCGAACCCTCGGCTGGTTTGGCTCGGGGCGCATTCGCCGCTAGGCTTTCATCGTGCGGTTCCGGGCTGCCATCACCTGCCTGACTCTGGCGCTTAGCGCTGGGCCCGTGCCCGGCTGCACCTGCGACGAGCCGCCGCCGGCACCGGAGGCTCCCCAGCCGTTGGCACCACTTTCGGAAAGCAGCTGGCGGGTCCCGCTTCCGCTCGAAGGGTACGGCGATGCGGTGGTGGCGGTGCCGCTCGGCGCGCGGAGGCCGCGGCGGGTGGTGGTGGCGCTGCACGGGGATGCGGATCGTCCCGAGTGGCAGTGTGGGTCGTGGCGCGGGATCGCAGGCGGTGACGTGTTCGTGCTCTGCCCGCGAGGCGTCCGGCGGATGGACGTAGAGGGGTCGCCGCGCTTCACGTTTGGCACGTTCGAGCGGACCGAGCAGGAGCTACGGTTGGCGCTCAAGGCACTGAAGCAACGGTACGGCAAGCACGTGGCGTCCGGTGAGGTGGTGCTCACCGGGCTCGGAGTGGGGGCCACCCATGCGCTGCGGCTCGCCAAGCAGGAGCCAGCCTTCTTCTCCCGGGTGGTGGCCATAGAGGGCGATACCGAGCAATGGACCGCAGCCACTGCTGCGGCGTTTGCGTCTCGAGGCGGAAAGCGAGTGCTGTTCGCCTGCGCGCACGTGCCGTGTGAGAAACTCGGGGTCCGGAACGTCCTCTTTACTCGCCGCAACGGCGGCGATGCGCGTCTCGTCGTTGCCGGGCCCAAGGCGCGTGGGTTCGACGCCCACTTCACGAGCCTCGTTCAGCAGCAATGGTCCTGGCTGATCGGCAAGGACCCGGAAGCGAACCCGCTGCGATGAGCGCAACGTCCCGAGCTTGGGTCGCGGTACTGGCCAGCCTCCTGCTCGGCTCGTGCCGGTCTACCCCGAGCGGTGACGGGTCAGTGCCTGCAGCGCCAGCCGGACCGGCAACGGCATCGGCCCGCGTCGCGCCGCCCCTAGCCGATGTCGGAGTCGCAGCGGCCTCGGATGCGAGCGACGCCAGCGACGCGGTTGACGACGCAGGCCCCAAACTAGCACCACTTCGCGAAGAGCCCTTCGTCAATCTGAAGGTCGAAGGATTCGGGGATGCCGTGGTGTCCATCCCGAGCGGCGCCACCGAGTCACGTCCGGTGGTCACGGCCCTGCACGGCAACTTCGATCGTCCCGAGTGGCAGTGCGAGGTGTGGCGGAAGATCACGGGCGGCTATCCGTTCATTCTCTGCCCGCGGGGTGTGCCCCGCGGCGATGCACCGAAGTCTTGGGACCGCTGGACCTACGGTGCCATGCAGAAGGTGAAGGCGGAACTGTATGCCGGGCTCGACGCGTTGGAGAAGCGGTTCGGGGACTACGTGGACGACGGCCCGGTGGTGTTCACCGGGTTCTCACTGGGCGCTATCCTGGGGCGATACATCGTCAAGGACGCTCCCGAGCGCTTCCCGCGAGTCGTGTTCACCGAAGGGGGGAACAAGGGCTGGGACTGGCTGGCGCGTGCCTACCAGAAAGGTGGAGGGCAGCGCGTCCTGTTTGCGTGTGGGCAGGCGGCCTGCATGGCGATGTCCAAGGCCGCGACGAGATACGCCAAGTCCGTCGAGCTACCAGCACGGGTTGCGAATGGTGGCAAGCCTGGGCACACCTACGATGGCCCAGTGGCGGATGCCATCCAGCGCAACTGGGCTTGGCTGCTCGCCGGCGATGAGCGGTTCCCCGAGGGGCGCACCTTCGAGGAAGACTCGAGTGACGGGGGTAGCGAATAGCGCGTTGGCTCGGTCGAGCACCGGACTTCACGGTTGAGTCGTTCGGTCGCGTGCATGAGGCAGCCAGTAACGACGGTCCAACGAGCAGATGGCCATGCGGAGCAACGCGGCTGAGGAAGACCGCAGGGAGACATTCGCAGCCCGTTGCCAGCAGACATCTCTCCGCACCGGGCCTTCGACGAGTGGATGCACGAAGATCCCGTCGACGCACACTGCTCGCCGGCAGGTCCGTGGGGGGATCTTGCGGCGCAGGACCGAGTCCTGTCGCGCGGGACGTCATGTCGGCGCCTACCGTTCGATCGCTTGGATATCCTTGCGTTCGGCTCGAGCCGGGACCCGATACGAGATCGGTACGATTCGTGCTTGGCGCCCGGGAAGACCAGCGTGGCCCCCCCCGCCCCGCGGCCTTCGATTGCACATGAAAAATTGAGGACTGTTTCGGTCCTGAAGATCCTCAACATTCATCCAGGGAAACCCAGAGAAGACCTCTGACACCCATCGGGGTGAGTGGAATTTGTGCGTAGTTACTACGTACGTCGAAGGCAGTCGATTGCGGCTTCCAACGGTCCGTAGGTCGGAACACTCCTCATGGTGAGGGCGCTTCCTGAAGTGTAGGCTTTTGAACAGCGACGCACGCGCCTGCGCGCGTCGACGTGTCGATCGAACCCCCTTGCTCACCTTGGGTGGGCACCACCCGCCGACCCGTTCAACAAGACAACGAAGAGCGTGTCTCAGGAGACTCGAATGTCGCGCAAAATGACTCCTTTGGTCTTCAGTGTGGCCTTGTCCTCACTGCTCGCGCTCGCCGGCTGCGGATCAGACGGCGGCGGCGGTGGCGGCGGTGACGACGGCGGTGCTGCGGGCTCCGCAGGCACGCCCGCATCGCCCGGAAGCGGCGGTGCAGCGGAAGCTGGCGGACCTGGCGCGGGTGGGACGAGCCCAGCCGCCGGCGGAAGCGTCGAGCCGCAAGCTGGCGGCGGCGGAATGGCTGGAGGCGACGCTGGAGCGCCGCCCACGATGGCCGGTGGCGCCGGAATGGCCGGCATGGCGGGGATGCCCGTGGTCGCGGGTGGCGCCGGCATGGCTGGCGGTGCCGGAGCTCCCCCCGTGGTGGCCGGTGGCGCTGGCATGGCTGGCATGCCCGTGGTCGCTGGCGGCGGCGGCATGATGGCTGCGGGCGCGGGTGGCGAAACCGTGATCCCGAGCGGCATCTACTACGAGGAGTGGGCGAGCTCCGGTCACGCTGACGCGACCGCCGAAGCCTTCAATCACTGGAACGAGGACGACCCGGCCGAGGTGTCCATCGATTGCGCCAAGTGCCATAGCACCCCGGGCTACCAGGACTACCTCGGAGCTGACGGCTCGACCGCGTTCGTGGTCGACCAGGCCGCCCCGATCGGTACCGTCATCGAGTGCGAGGCCTGCCACAACGACGCGGCCAGCGCGCTCGACCAGGTGACGTTCCCCTCTGGCGTCACGCTCACGGATCTCGGTTCCGAGGCGCGTTGTATGACCTGCCACCAGGGTCGCGAGTCGACCGACAGCGTGAACGCCCGCATCCGGTCTGCCGCTGAAGCGGCGGCTGCTGGCGGTGCTGGCGGTGCTGGCGGTGCCCCTGCGCTGGATCCCGACGCGGTCAGTGCAGACCTGGGCTTCCGCAACATCCACTACTACGCGGCCGGCGCCACCCTCAATGGCGGTGCCGTGCGTGGAGGCTACCAGTACGACGGGCAGAGCTACGATTGGCGGTTCCGCCACGTGCCCGAGTACGACACCTGCATCGAGTGCCATGACCCGCACACGCTCGAAGTCCAGGTCAGCGAGTGCGCGGCCTGCCACATCGGCGTGGCCA
>CAZSVU010000454.1:0-6287 GCA_964610275.1 uncultured Polyangiaceae bacterium
CGACGTTGCTCCATCATCTTCACGCCGCCCGGCCCAACCTCCGAGCGAGGGTGGCACAGGACAGACGTGCGTGGAGGGGGTGTGTACCGGAGGCGTGGACGGGACCGGCGGCGCAGACGGCGCCGGCGGGGCACAGACCGGAGCAGGAGGATCGCAGACAGGTAGTGGCGGCACCCAGGCCGGCGTCGGGGGCAACGAGACCGGTTCCGGCGGCACCCAGGCCGGCGTCGGGGGCACCGACACCGGGTCCGGCGGCACTCCGCCGGGCGCGGGCGGCACCGAGACCGATTCCGGCGGCACTCCGCCGGGCGTGGGCGGCAACGAGACCGGTTCCGGCGGCAGCGAGACCGGTTCCGGCGGCACTCCGCCGGGCGTGGGCGGCAGCGAGACCGGTTCCGGCGGCGACGGCACCGGTGGAAGTGGGACGGGAGGGTCGAGTAGCTGCTTGCCCCCGAGCAATCCCAACGCCAACTGCGAAGCGCGCGCCCTACTCCAGTACCTGTGCGAGATCATGGGCACGAGCACGCTCTCGGGCCAGGAGAGCATGATGACCGACAGTGGCGGCTGGGGCTCCACCACTCGCTTCCCCTCGAGCCGCGACGCGTACGTCCACGACCGGACCGGTCGGTACCCGGCCCTCTACTCCTCCGACTTCGGCGACGTGTACACGTCCAACCTGCAACAACGCCAGGACGTGGTGGACAACGCCATCGCCTACGCGCAACAAGGCTCGATCATCCAACTTCACTACCACATGATTCAGCCGGACCAACCGGATGGGGCCGGGTTCGACACCATGGCTGGTTTCGACTCGAGCAACCCCTACCCCGCCGCCAACATCGACCGAATCCTGACTCCCGGCGACTCGCTCAACGTGGAGCATCTCAACCGCCTCGACACGCTCGCCGGCTATCTGCGACAGCTGCAGGACGCCGGAGTGGCCGTGCTGTGGCGTCCCTACCACGAGATGAACGGGGGCTGGTTCTGGTGGGGACAGAAGGACCGGTTTGCCGACCTCTGGATCCAGCAGTGGGACTACCTCACCAACACCCACGGGCTGAACAACCTGCTCTGGGTCTTCTCAGTCAACCACTGGAACGACGGTGGCTGGGGCGATCTCGGCCCGGACGCATACTACCCCGGTCACGACTACGTCGACGTGCTGGGCGTGGACGTCTATCTCGAGTACGGCCACAACTTCGACCAGTACGTCCACGACACTCTATTGGAGGTAGGCGGTGGCAGGCCGATCGCGTTCACCAAAAACGGAGAGATGCCCAACATCCCCGCGCTCAGCGGGAGCCAACCGAACTGGGTCTACTGGTCCACTTGGTGGGGCTTCGAGGATGCGGGCAGCGGCAACACCGACGCGCTCTACTCCACCAACTACGACGACCCACGCGTGATCACTCAGGACGACGTCGACGTGCCCGGCTGTCCGTAAACAGACTCAGTACGGGTTGTCGCCGTCCCGTCGCGCCCAGGGCGGCGGCAGGCTGGTCGGCGGCGGTCGCTTGGGCGCCGGAGGCGCGGCCGCTTCGTCGTCCGTCGGCGGCGGTCCGTCTGAGCCCGCGGCTGCCGCGGTCTTCTCCGAAGAAGCCTTCTTCGCTCCTCGGCGCTTCAGCTTGACACTGACCTCGGTCTCGGATCCATCCACCACGATGCTCTGGGGGCGATACCCTCGGTACATCACCTTGAGCTTCTTCTGTTCGCCGGGTTCGACGGACACGGTCACGGGGCCCTCCCCGAGCCGCTTGCCGTCAAAGTAGACGCGGGCATTCTCTGGATCGACGGTGACCTGCACCTGCTGGGGTTGGGCAGCCGGCTCCGCTTCTCGGGCGTCATCCTGGTCTGCCGAGGCAATAGCCGCGGGCTCGGCGCGTTTCTTCGCCGGACTGGGCTTGACCGCGGCCGGAGGTGCGGGTGATTCGAGCTTCGGCTGCGCAGCCACCTCGGCCTCGACGGACTCAGTGGAGTCCGGACGCGAGACGAGCATGAACGCAAGCCCGCCGGCGACGAGCGCAGCTGCAGCCGCAGCCCAGTGCCACTTCGACAGTGGCAGCGAGCGCGACGGCTTGGCTACGCTGGACAGGTAGCTGTCCGTCGCTTCGTCAGCGGCAGGCGGTGCCTCCTCTTCCTCCGCTTCCGACTCAGGAGGTGATGACGTTGATGCCGGCGGCGGCACGGAGCGTAGCCGGACCAACGGAACGGGCGATGAGTCGGCGGCGGAGTCCGCGAGCGCTGCCGCAGGTTCGGAGGGAGGCGGATCCGCCACCTCTCGATTCAGGTTGGACTCAGGCTGGGGCACGGCCGCCGTGACGGCGCGCACGAAGGCAGGGAGATTCTCTGCATCGACGACGACCTCTTGGCGAGGCTCCGCCGGCTCTTCCGCGCCCAACTCGGTGGCTGCTGCCGGGACGCTCTCCTCTGCCACCGGCGCGGCTTCCGCGGCCTCCGGCCGCTGCGCCACCGTGGCGGCATCAATGACCGCGACATCGTCGGCTTCCACGACGAGTCCGGTTGCCGCCACCGGCTCCGGCTGCTTCTCCTCGACCGCAACTCGCTTGGGAGGCGGCACGGACTTCAGCGCCGGGCGCTCCTCGGCGATCGAAGCCTTGGCCTTCGTCGCACCGACGCTGGTCAGTGAGGAGGGGAGCGGACGCACGGAGGACGAAACCGTCGCGCGCGGCACCACGCTCACGGGACGCACTGAAGGCGGAACCGATGCGCGCGCCGCGGGAACGGACTGCTTGGGCTTCGACGCCTTGGGCGTCGACGACAGGCGTCGGTCACTGACGGTCGCGGCCGGCTTGGCCTGGCGGGTTTCCTTGGCCCTGGGTGGCGTGCTCTGGCTACTCTTCTCGAGATCTAGCGGCACGGCCGGGCTGCGCGGAATGGCAGGACCTTTCGCGACGACGGACTGCTTTGTCTCTGGCGACGAGACGCTGGCAGAGGCCGGAGCAGGCTTCTCTGCGGCCGGGGGCGGAAACATGGAATCCGCGTCGATGTCGTCCCAGGCCGAATCGAGCAAGTCGTCGGGGGACGTCAGGACGCCGACCTCGACCTTGGGATCCTCTGAATCGTGGGCGGGCGACGCAGCACCCGGCGAGGCCGAGGGACCCTCAGCGGCAACGACCGGTGGCGCCGCTTCCTCCTCCTCGTCGCCCCAAGCCGAGTCGATAGATTCGGTGGGCGGAGGTATCGACTTCAAGGCAGGCTCCCTGAGCGCTGGCCTGAGGCCGCTGCCTCCCGAAGCATCGTCGTCTGAGTCGTGATTCACGGGATCTTCGTCGTGTGCGGCCAGCCTAGCCATGGGTCCACTACTCACGCCAATGAAGTAACCGATGCCCTACCCGGGGATTCAGACTTCTTCGGTTTTTTTTTTCGCCGCCCCGGGCGGTCCGCACAAACTTCCGCCCCGAGTGATCCACCACCGCACGGGCTTCATTCTGTCGCGTGATCTCGGTGCGAGCAAGTCGGCCCTGGCGGCAACACCCGGATCAGCAGAGTCACGACGGACGCGTGCCAGGATCCGGCACAAAACGCTCCGCGTCCGATCCGCCAGATGTGCGGCAGCGGTCCAACGTTGCAGTCAGCCCAGAAGACCGCATAGGTCGCCACCAAACCATTCGGATGCGACCAATTCCGGCTCCAGTGTAACTGGGTGGCATTGCAGCAATGTGCGGCTCCGCAGTCTTTCGCCTGCTGCCGACTTGAGCCGCGACTATTTGGTAGCTAGGTTCTTTTTGAGCTCAGGCGCTTCTTGATCGGGCAGGTAAAAGCCAAGACCTCGGCGTGAGCCGGCAAGACGCGGGCAGGGTCCATTGCATTCACATTGAGGAACCCAAGGAGGAAGGCATGGCAAGGCGCGGCATGATTTGGACGGTGGGCAGCTTGCTCGCCTTGGGATTTGCGCTCAGCTGCAGCAGCGACGACGAGGGCGGCAGCAGCGGCGACGACGACGACAACGACGACTCCACGCAGGTCGACCCCAACGCCGAGTTCCGGGACGTTAACGGGGACGGCGTGCGGGACCCGTTGACCGCCGAAGATTTCGGTGCAGCCGGGATGGCCGTCACGGAAGATGAGCTCACGGCGTGGCGCAACGAGTCGTGCACCGGCTGGTCCGCGGAGCCAGAGCCGCTCGGCGCGACGCTGTTCCTGGTGTTGGACGCCAGCTCGAGCATGGATGCTGAAGCCGCCGGCACGGGCAACCAGTCCAAGTGGGAAGCCACCCGGGATGCCATGATCGACGCGGTCGGCAACTTGGATGACAACACGGCGCTGGGCCTGTTGGGCTACCCCAACAAGGTGGTGGACCGGGTGCCGGGCAGCACCGACTCTTGCGTAAACGTCGACGCGTTGATCTCGCTCAATCTGCTCGGCTCGGGTGATCATCGCCAGACGATCGTCGATGGCCTCAACGCCATCGAGACCGAGACCTGCACGCCCACCCACGATGCGTACACCGTGGCCAGGGCAGATTTCGCTGCCACGCCGGCGGCCGGGCAGAAGTACCTCTTGCTGATGACCGATGGCCAGCCCACCTACACGCTGAATTGCCAGGGTCCTCCGGACAACCCGGAGGGATGCGGGTCCGGAGTCGACACCCCGCAGGGAACCTTCCCGTCGGAAGAGGCCATCATCGCGGAGATCACGAGCGCGTACCAGGAAGACAACATCAAGACCTTCGTGCTCGGCAGTCCCGGGAGCGAGGAACACATGGAGACCGGTCTGGACAACCGCTGGTGGCTGTCTCAGGCCGCCGAGGCCGGAGGGACCTCACCGGGTAACTGCTCGCACGACGGCCCCAACTACTGCCACTTCGACATGACCCAGTCGCCGGACTTCTCCCAGGCCCTGCGCGATGCGCTCGGTACCATCGTGGGCCAGGTGCTGGCGTGCGAATACGAGGTCCCGGCCGCGGGCGAGGGTGAGATTGTCGATCTGAACGAGATCAACATGGTGATCTGGCCCGGCGGCGCCAACCCGATCCGGATCCTGCGCAACAACGAACCCGACTGTGAACAGGGGTGGTACGTGGACTCATCGTCGGGTGAGGCTCGCGTGCTACTCTGCAGCCGGACCTGCCTGTTGGCCCAGTCCGATCCACAGGCCCGCCTCGAGCTCCTGTTCGGGTGCGAGTCCGAGATCATGGTCCCAGAATAGGCGGCCACACAGAGCGACATGATGCTGCGGCGAGCCTCATGCTCGCCGCAGCACTACGTTTGTGCGCTCTAGCCGCAGACCAGTATCAGGTTGGTGGCGCAGTAGCAGGTCCCGCCGCCCGCGGGAGTGCAGGACGACCCTGCCGGACCGCAGGAAGCGCCCGCAGTACAACCCGTGGGCTCCGCACCCCCCGCTCCCGACGCTGGCGGCGCGTCTGCGCCGCCGGCTCCCCCGCCTGACAGGACCGGTTCGCCACCCGCGCCGGCCACGGGCCCGTCGCCGGCGGTGCCCGGAGAGCCTGCTGCGGCGGGCTCGCCACCTCCACCCGGCACACCAGCCACGCCTGCCGTCGCAGCTTCGCCGGCAACACCCGGCGCGCCGGCCACACCGCTCTCGCCGGCACCACCCGGTTCAGATCCGGCCGCGCCGCCCTCGGGCGGGGCGCCCGCGGATCCGCTCGGTCCGCCACCAGGTGAGGCGCCGGCGTTGCCGTCGGGCGAACTCCCATTGCCTCCCGCCCCACCAGAACCGGTCGGCGTGAGGTCACACGTCCAGATGTAGTTCCCCGTGACGCCCACGCACGTGCAGGTCGCCTCGGGCCAGACACAGATTTGGTTCGCGACACCGTTGAAGCAGTACCACGGACTTGGCGAGAGAGTCGGACTCTGATCGGGGCAATCCTCGGGGTCGGCCATCGTGGCGCCGCCCATCGCGGTGGGGGCCCGACCCCCGCTGCCGCTTCCCCCGCTACCCGTGACGATACGGCCGCCACTGCTCGTGGTCGAGGAACCGCCAGAGCCGAATGCCCCGCCGCTTGCCACATTGCCAACATAGCCGCCGAGCCCGGTGAGACCCGTGTCGTCGTCGTCGTCGTCGTCGCCGCCGCTGTCCGAAGAGTCGCCGCCACATCCCACTGCGAATGCGGCTGACACCAAAGCGAACGTGCACAATCCTCGTGCCCAATTTGTCATCGTGCATTTCCTTCCATGAAGTTGGAGCGTCGACTGCTCGAGTCGCCCAGTCCGGCGACGACAGCGTTGGTGGGGGACTGCATCCGGTCGCCAAGGAGCGAGCGCACCACCACGACCGACCACGGTGACGAATCAGCGGTCAGCGTC
>CAZSVU010000455.1:0-6285 GCA_964610275.1 uncultured Polyangiaceae bacterium
GGCACGGTGCCGCACCGAGCCAGTCAGTCGGTGTCACGGTGTCGCCATCGTAGCTTCGTAGATGTCCGTACCGCCGCTACGATCGGACCCGAAGAAGACCGTGCGCCGATCCACCGAGAGGTACGGGTGCGATTCGAACGCATTGGGATCGTTGAGCTCAGTCAGGGGCGAGACGGTCTCCACGGGGCCATCCACGGTCTCACGGTACGCCCAGAACAAGTCGCCGTCTCCCGATCGCCCGGAGCTCAAGAGTAGCTCCAGACCGTCGTCGATGAGGAATGGAGTGCTGTCCGCCACGTCGCTGTTCAACCCCGGCACCTGGGCGAGCTCCCCCCAGGGGTCGTTCAGCGCTGGCCGCAACGATTCGTAGATGTCCCGCGCGTTGCTCTCCCCCATGGAGACGGCCAGGCGGAGCTCATCGGCATCGATGCTCGGTGCGATTACGGCACCTTCCGACCCTTCGATGGGAACGGACACCGGCGTACTCCAGCGGTCGTCCCGCGTAGCCCGTTCGGAGTACCAGATTCCGAGCGGGTCGCGGCGGGAGTAGAACCAGATACGTCGCCCGTCACGAGACACGGCCGGGTTCTCGTCGAACTCATCGCTGCTGAGCTCGGCCACGAGGGTTGGCGGATCCCACGGGTCATCCACACTGGATCGTCGAGCGGTCCAAATGTCTTCGTTCCCAGAGCGGTCCGAGAAGAAGAAGATCTCGAGCAGATCTGCCGTCAGGGTCGGGTCCTGGTCCTTCGCCTCGGGGTCGCTGAGCTCGATGACCAGCTCGGGAGCACGGAACACCGGACGCTCGACGCTGGTTACTGACGCCCCCCCTGCGCCCCCAATTGCCAGATCCGAAGGGCGTTCGCGGGCGATCACTCTGCCCTGGTCGCCACACCCAGCTGCGGCGACCACCATCCACACCACGATGACCGGAGCGAGCACGCCGTGGTAGGGAGGGTCGATTCCGGAACGGAAAGCAGGCATCGAGCGGATCACCGGCGAGGGTCACACGAGCTCTTGCAGGCGGTCAACGAGGGCCGAGCATGGGCCCATGACCATGTGTTGGGTGACGATTCGCCGACCCGACAGCCATGCCAGTCGAGCGATCCGGGAGGAGCGCAACTCGATGACACGAAGGTGGACGAATCCCCTCCGTGCTGAGCGTGCCCCGGCGGAGCAACGCTCGGGCCACGTCTGTCGGGCTGCTCACCCGTGTGATTCAAGGTGTCTCAGCCGTGCCAGCGGTGAGACACTCCGGGCGAGGGAAGCACTCCCATTTTCCCGGGCAGGATCGCTGCTCGGTGGATTTCAGCGGTCGGCACGCGCCTTGCATCGTATCGTCCGCAATCCACCGGGAGGTTAAGCGTGAAACACGGACTGACTTGTGCGCTCTGGGCGACGTTTGGTGCCGGGATGCTTGTGGCTTGCGGAAGCAGCTCGGACGGGGGGAACGCGAGCTCGACCTCGGCTGGTGCGGCCGGCGCCACGGGAGACACAGGCGGGAGCGCGGGTATGGACCGCAATGGCACCGGCGGCGCCAGGGCAGGCGCCGGAGGCGAGGGGATCGCCGGAGCGAACGCAAACACCGGTGGCGAGATCGTGGGCTTCGGCGGCGAGTGGGCGGCCTTCGGCGGAAACGGGACGGGCGGGTCCGGCACCGGCGGGTCCGGCACCGGCGGGTCCGGCACCGGCGGTGAGATCATAGGCTTTGGCGGCGAGTGGGCGGCCTTCGGCGGCAGTGGCACGGGCGGTGCTGGCACCGGCGGCGAGATCGTGGGCTTTGGCGGCGAGTGGGCAGCCTTCGGCGGTACCGGCAGCGGTGGCGATGGGACCGGTGGTGTGGTCATCGGCACCGGTGGTGATGCCGGAGGCAGCGCGCTTTGTGGCGGTGTGGAGTGTGGTGAGACCGAGGAATGCTGCGGCCCGTCGGAATGCGGCCACTGCATCAACGCATTCACCGGCCCGGTGTGCGCGGACAGTTGTCCGACCCGCGCGTGTGGTGACGACGGACTCGAGTGCTACGCTGCTGTCCTGGGCTTTCAAGGTCAGCTGTGCGTCGAAACGCAGCTCCTCTCGGGGGAATCGGTCTTCAAGTGCGAGTACAATCCCTGCGGCCCTGACGAGGAGCTCGATTGCTCTTGCGCACGCGCGCTCTGTGCCGACGGAACCGTACCCGGTCCTTTCTGTCGGGACGCCGACGCCGAGACGCTCACGCTGAGCTGCGAAGAATCGGCGGCCGTGTGCGCCTCGCCGGACACACCCATCGCCACTCCCAGCGGGGAGCGCCCGATTGCGTCGTTGTCGGTAGGGGATCTCGTTTACAGCGCCCACGAAGGCGCCTTGCTCGCAGTGCCACTGGCGCGAGTGTCCCGAACGCCCGTGTCTCGGCATCAGGTGGTGCGCGTGGAGACTGCGGACGGCGTCGTCCTCGAGATCAGCGCGCTCCATCCCACGTCCGATGGTCGGACGTTTGCGGATCTTCAGGTTGGGGATGCGCTCGACGGGGCGCGAATCGTTTCGCGCAAGCTCGTGCCGTACCAGCACGCCTTCACCTACGACATCCTGCCTGCCTCTGAGACGGGCACCTACGTTGCCGGCGGCAAGCTCATTGGCAGCACCCTGTCACCCAACCGATGAGACCCGGAGGCCCAGTGGGGGCGACCTGCGCGCCGGGGCTGTTCCTCCAGCAGCATTGGCGCACCGGCAGGCCGTGGCGTGATGGCCGCGACCCGCAGGCCTGATCGCTGGAAGGCGGCCTCTGGCCTCGGGCAAGCCCTGGCCACCGCGTCCGCCGATCTCGCGAACTCAGGCCCGTTTTTGGGGATCACGGAGGGGTACCTGCGCACGGTAAACTTCCACTGGGGCATGGCGAAAACCCACGTCTTTCGCGATGCTTCGGCATAGGCCACGAATGACGGGCGGATGGGGTTGCTCTCGTGGGTCGGCCTCCACGCTTCCTGGCCCGCCAACGAGAGTCCCCTCCGCTATTGGAGCAATAGTCGCGACTACCCTCCCGTCGCGTCCTTCTTGCAGAACGTCAACAGCGCCGGGGGCGGACCGCATTGGTCGCTGGGACGTTGCGCACCGGCACGATAGCCCGCCGGGCAGGTGGGGTCACACGTGTAGAACGAGGTCCCGCAGTTCGGCTGGCAGAAGCTCTGTGGGCCAGGCACGGGGCCGCAGTCCGTGCTCATCCTGCGGGACGATGCGTGGAAGCCATCTCCACAGCTTGCTTCACAGGTGTACTTGGGATCGGCACTGGAGTGTGAGACGCCTGTCTTTGGATCGCACACGTCGAAGGTGCACTCGTCGCCGTCATCGATGTCGACCGGTTCGTGAGTGACCTCGCCGGTACGTGGATTGCAGGCGTCGACGGTGCAGGCATCGGAGTCGTCCACGGGAACCGGGTCGTGCACCACGCCGCGAGCGGGATGGCAGGAGTCTGCCGTGCAGGGGTTGCCGTCGTCGATCGGGACCGGAGTTCCCGCCACACAGTGCCCTCGACCGTCACAGAGCGGCGCCTCCTGGCAGGGGGTCGCACTACCACAGACCGTACCCGCGGGCAGTAGATCCTCCACACAGCGATCGTCGACACAGTCGACCGTCAGGCAGGGGTTGTCGGTAGTGCAGTCGGAGGCGAAGTCACACTCCGACGTATTCTCCTGACGGGCATGCGTGCGCTTGGACGACTTCTTCCGGTCGCAACCGTCGCACCCGTACTGGGCTAGAGTGATCGCTAGCAGAAGCAGGACACGGGGAAAGCTCACCCGGCGCACCTTGCCGGACGTGCCGTCGCCCTCTGCTGAATGGCCGAGCCCACGGGGAACCATAGCAACCCAGCCCGCAGGATAGGTGCGCCGCGGCCCGCGCTCAACCTCGTCCGTCTGGTCGTTCCAGACCGAAGCGTGGAGCGGGCAGTTCGTGCCCTATCGTGACCGTTCGCAGGAATGTGGCCCGGAGCGCTGAAGCATCGCGCGGTGACGGAGCACGGCTCGCTGCGTGAGCAGGTTCACGGCGAGCGCGGTGGCCATCATTGCCCAGAGTGCCAAGGGAACGGTTCTCAGGGTCCAGAGCACGGGCAGAAAGCGCGTCGGTCCGGGCATACCCGCCAGTTGCCCTTCGAGCAGCGAGAGCGGGCAGTGCCAGTCGAACACGAACTGGAGACAGACGAAGACCAGGCAAGCCAGATGCGCCACGCAGATCCAGGGATGGGCCAGGAATCGATTCTTGGTCGCAATGCCACTCCAGATCAGGCCTGGAGCGGCGACCAGGAAAGCGACATATCGCCCATGGACCACGCGCAGAATGGAAATCAGAAATACGGAAGACGCGCCATCCAACAGCATCGCGAGTTCTGGTCATCGTAGCACTGAACGAAATACCTCCGAACCCTTGGCGGTGCCCGGGTCGAGTTCCCCGGTCGGGCCGCCCGAGGCGGCGCTGTTCGAAGAGGTGCGACCGGCTAAAAAACCGAAGTTCTCCCGGCTTGCTCGGCCCGAGGTTTTCGCGATACCGTCTCTGGAACCAGCGCCGCGTGGTCTGGCGAGCTCTCCCGGGAGGTCTCTATGTCGGTCGCAATGCAGTCACCCAAGTACCTACTCGCCGCTCTGTTCGCAACGTTCGCGTTCGGTTGCGAGGAGCCTCCCAAGGAGGAGGCAGCGCCCGCGAAGCCCACGGCTTCGGTCGCCCCCAAGGTACCCACCGCCACGGCGAAACCCAAGCCGCCCCCCAAGCCTCGGGACGACTGCCCCGAAGGGTCCAGCGGCATCGGCACTTTCGAGGAGCCATGCAACGGCAGCGGCGACACGCGGATGATGGAGGTCGCGTACACGGGCAAGACCACCGAGAAGGGACCGAAGTTCGCCGTCACCAACAAGTCGAAGCTACCGATTCTTCACGGGACCGTCGTGGTCTACTTCTATGACAAGAAGGGCAAACAGCTCGAGGTGACGGGCTCCGACAAGCCCCGCCCCAAGCAGACCTGCTCCGGCAACATCTTCGCCGGACACGTGAAGCCTGACGAGAAGATCTACGTGTTCTTCTCCTGCGTGAAGCAGAGTCACGTCCCCGAAGGGACGGACGCCATCGAGGCAGAGGTCAAGACCGTCGGATTCGCGGATGAGACGGGTCGCAAGAACGAGTTCTACTGGAGGAACGAGGACCTGGTTCCGGATGAGCGGCCCAAGGGCGGCATCAAGAAGGCCAAGGGGAAGAAGAAGTAGGCCCCGACCCGAGAGCCCCGCTCGCTCGCCGACGCTTCCGCGCTACCGGAGCCACTTGCCCGTGTGCAGGACGAGCTCCGTCTGCTCGAGCGTGACCAGGTCGTACACGCGGTGGTAGTCGAGGGCGCAGCGCCCGGTCGGGTTGAGCTTGAGCAGGGGAGTGCCCTCCAGTGCGAGCGGCGTGGGGGCATCGGGAGCGACGACCTGCACGTGATCGCCCTCCAGCACCTCCTCCTCATCCGAAGGCGCGGGCCAGGGCTCGTTCGGTGGACACGCGTCCGAGCCTCTGGCTTCGATGACGAACGTGTCGCCGACCTGCCGAAGCTCGACCGTGCTGATGCCCGACATCGGACTCCCGACTCGAGTCCAGGAACCATCCTCGGCTTCCACGTACACGCCCCCGGTTTCGCTGCGCAGCGCCGCCGCGACGCGACCGTCGGCGACCAGCCAGGATTCGACGCGGCACGAGGAAATGGTCCCGGTCTGCTCCAACCAGCGCAGAGACGCGTCCGGGTCGAGCTGTGGCCTGCGCACCGCGCCCGTCTCCGCGTCCACGACCCACAGCGGCCGTACGGCATCCGCGCCCATGAACCAGTGTGCAGCCGTCTGAATTTCCACTTCGCCAGTGACGGTCACGGGGTCGAGCTCGGAGGCGTCTATGCCGACTCCGTCACCGGTGTCGAGGCTCACGCACCAGACCGGCATCGCTCCATCCAGGACCAGAGCCCACCCGTCACCGAGGTGTAGGTTGGGTGCGGCAGGTGTGCGTCCAGCCGGAACGTCGAGCGAGACCACGTCGAGGGTGACCTCGCTCAGTGCGTATCGAGGTAGGCCGTCTTCTACCACGACGTAGTAGTCGCTCTGCTGCGACAACAATTCCAGGTTTGTGTTTGCCGTCAGCCCGTCGAGCAGAGTCTCGGTCGCGTTGGGGGTCTCGACGAGGAGCTGGACTTCCTGGTCCACGGCAGCCAGGTAGATGTACGCCTCACTGGTCAGATCCAGGATCGAACCGGGACCAGATGGCGTGTCCGGTCGGGGCAGCGGCGGATACGAGGTCAGCCTC
>CAZSVU010000456.1:0-6252 GCA_964610275.1 uncultured Polyangiaceae bacterium
GCGACGTTGCTCCATCTTCTTCACACTGCCCGGCCCGAACTCCGAGCAAGGGTGCGTCACGGTGGGGCACAGCGGGGAACCGCGGTGATTCGCTGCACGGCTTCGCAGGGGTCCGTCGCGGAAGCGCACTGGGGCGCTGCTCGGGGTGGTCGACGCGCTGGGACGGAGCGGGATAGGGAAGCCCTCGAGCAAGGCTCGAGGGCGGTGCGGAAGGGCGGTGGGGCGCTGCTCGGGGTGGTGGACGCGCTGGGACGGAGCGGGATAGGGAAGCCCTCGAGCTTTGCTCGAGGGCGGTTTCAAGCGGCCCGCGAACTGCGTTCGCGGGCTAGTAGTCCCGCATCAACTTGCGGATCTTGCCGATGGCCTGTTCCTGCAGCTGGCGGATCCGTTCGCGGGACAGGTTGTACTTGTCACCGATTTCCTTCAGCGTGAGCTCGTCCTCGTTGTCGAGGCCGAAGCGCCAGCGGATGATACAGGACTCGATGGGCGTCAGCGCGCCGAGCAGGCGTCGCACTTCTTCCGCCCATTTCTGATTCGCCAGGTAGTCGAACGGCGAGAGCGAATTCTCCTCGACCAAGAAGTCGATGAAGCGCCTTCCGTCCTCGTCGCCGACCGGACGATCCAGCGAGAATGGGGTGTCGGCGTAGAGGTCCTGAACCTTGTCCAACTTCTCCTGGGGGACGCCGGTCTCCTTGGCGAGCTCGGCCAGGCTCGGGGCGCGACCGGTTCGCGCACTGATGGTCTGCGTCGCGCGCGACACCCGGTTGTACGTGTCCAGCATGTGGACCGGAATGCGAACGGCCCGGCCCTTGTCGGCCAGTGCCCGACTGATGGCGTGGCGAATCCACCACGAGGCGTAGGTCGAGAAGCGGTAGCCACGCGTGTGGTCAAAGCGCTCCACCGCCTTCATGAGCCCTATGTTCCCCTCTTGGATCAAGTCGATCAGAGGGAGGCGCCCGCGGTTGTAGCGACGGGCGATGCTGACCACCAGGCGTAGGTTGGCCTTGACGAATCGGTTCTTGGCGATCCGTTGCCGCCGATCCATCTCATCGACTCGGTCGAGGTAGCGGCGATAGGCCGGAGTATCTGGCACCAAGGGTTGGCCGCCAGTGGCCAGCGATGGCTGGGCCGCTTCGCGCGCGATGCTCACGGCGTTGGCCAACCAGATGCGGTCGGAATCTGGGAGCCGAACCGAACGCGCAACCTCGGTACACAGCTTGCGCCACCGCTTGGCTTGATGGGCGAGCAGCTTCGAACGCTGGCGTCGGTACGCCTCGAGCAGGCTTCGGAGTACCTCGAACTGAGGCAACTCGGGTCGTTCTTCTTCGCTCAGGGTGCGGACGTCCTGCTCGAGTTGATCCAACATCAACTCAGCCACTGGCAAGTGAGACAGCAGGGCGACCCAGTGCTCGACCTCGGATTGCTCGACCAACTGCGCAGTCTGCAGTTCTTCGTCTGGGCCCATGACCTGGTGTGTGGCCATGTCTCGGAAGTAACGAGACAGCGTCGAGTCGTGAGTCGACTCTTCGCTGGGTTCGTCTCCAGACTTGGTTTCCTTGCGTTCGGAAGTGGGGGGGGGAGCCACAGACGGTGTCGTGCTCACCCGATTGGATCGCTCGGGTGGCAGCGCACTCGGCCGCAGCGTGGTGGCGCGTCGCAGGCGCACCGAGGTCTCTTCCGACGGGTCGTCGTCGAAATCCTCGATGGGTGCGATGATGGCTTTGTTTGGCATTTTGCCTTGAGTGGGACGTGACCCCTGCGATTGGGATTCGACAGCCGGTGGCGCGGGCGAATGCTGGTCTCGGGAGTGCGCGTCCTTTTCTTTCAACCCGGTACCGGACTCGGGCATTCCGTTCCCGGTGTTGAGGTGGGGTGGGGGATGGTGGGGGCTCTGACTACAGAAAGCGGTCGCCGCGCGCGAAGGTTTAGGGCTGACGTTGCGTGAGCGCTTGGCAGGCCGCGGCGTGCCTCGAGACCGAGGCTCAGCATGGGCAGCTGCAATCTTTGTGCCCGAGATGGCCCGCTTTGGGCGTACAGGGCGGGCCCCAGTGGGGCGCTGGCATTCGGGACGAGGGTTCGGAATTTTCATTCGTTTGGAATCGATTTCGGAGTACGTGCAGCACCTGATTCAGGTCGCCAAGATCGGGAAGGGACGAGGATGCCAGGGCTCAGGTTCGTGCTTTTCGAGCGGTTTCTCGCTCAGTCATCCGGTATCCCGGTTATGGATACGGCTAGGACCCCCACGCGGATCCGCAAGTGGTGGTCAAAGGTCCGACCTGTACGGGCGGGAGCTGGGGCCGACAGCCGGTCTGATGCTGCGATTGTGGACAGTGTGCGCCCGGAGGTGCGGTTTCACGCTGCAATCATTTCCGAGCTGCGTGGCGCCCGTGGGCTTTCCCTAAGGTTGGCCGCAAGCACTGTGTTTTTCGCGCTGGGACATGGTGCAACAGCGCTTGCCGCGGGGCTACTGGGGCGCGCGCTCGTGCGTCACGGGGGCGAAATGGCGCTCACGGAGCCAACGAGGGTGGCGGTCTATAGCATACTTCTATTGGGTGTGCTAGCGACCTCCGTCAAGACGATTTCTTCAATATTTCTAGCATATTACGATTCTCTCGCTGCCAGCCGAGTGGGTCAAACCCTGCGCGCGCGGTCAGTGGAAGCGTGGCTCCGCGAGGGCGTCCATGACGCTCCGCCCAGGATCCTCGCAACAATTGCGGTGCGAATCAGGGAGGTCGAATCGGCCACGTCCGCGGGGGTGATCGCAGGTTTGCGTTCAGTGGCACAGCTCGTGCCACTGGCTGGCGCCCTGATCTTCGTGTCAGCCCCCCTCGCACTCGTTGGTGCCCTGGTTCTGGTGCCCTTCGGTCTGCTCGTCGCGCGTTACCGGGGGCGCTGGCGAGCAGCCAACGCGCGTTCACAACAGTTGGTGGAGAGATTGCATGGGGGAGTGGACGACCTCGTCCGGAACGTCGATTTGTGGCGAACCTACGGCGCCGGCGCCAGGGTGGCGAAGGCCATCGACGACGCCAACACCCGTGCCGTTGCCGCCGCCGCGCGAGTGGACGGGGCTCGCGCCGCGTTGTCTGGTGCAAACGAATTGCTCGGGGCGCTCGCGTTGTTGGGTGCGACGGCGGTGGCGGTGACGCTCGGTGCACCGTTGGGCGACGGAACTCTGGTGGCATTCGCCGCCGTGTTCTTCCTCGCGTACCGGCCACTGCGTGATTTGGGCGATGCCCGCGCGTGGCTCTCCCGCGGTGCGGTTGCCATGGAAGCCATCGGGCGTGCCTCCGGGCAGGACCTGCTGTGCGAGCACCGTCGGGATGGCACGTCCGAGTCATGCCCAACGGGGCCTGCAGCTTCGTCCGACGCGCAGCCGCGCCGTTGGGCCACCGAGCCTGAGCGCCTGCAGCTCGAAGAACTGGGTGCAGGCCAGCGCGGTCCGCGCACCACGCTCACGGTGCAACCAGGAGAAGTCGTGACCGTGGTGGGGCCCACCGGAAGCGGGAAGACAACCTTGCTCAGGGTGCTGCTGGGGCTCGAGGCCAGCACCGGCCGGCTCCGGTACGGAGGGCAACACCTCTCGGATGCCCCCGTCGGACCTGATTCACGCCCCTTCGCCTGGGTTCCGCAAGAGGCACCCCTCGTTACCGGCAGCGTGCTCGAGAACGTGGGACTCCACGCACCCAGCCAGGCGGTTGCCGCGCAGGCACTGCAGGCAATTGGCGCCGAGCGATTGCTCGAGCTGGGCGACGAGATCGTCGGTCCAGCAGGACGCACCCTCTCCGGTGGTGAGCAGCGCCAGATCGCGATCGCGCGCGCGTTGGCGAGCGGCCAGCCCGTGCTCTTGCTCGACGAGCCCACGGCGGGGCTCGACCAGGAGGCTGCCGAGCGAGTGCTGCTGGCGCTCCGCCGGTTGCGCGCAAAGCGGAGCCTGCTCATCGTGACCCACGCACGAGCGGTCATGGAGGCATCCGATCGCGTGGTGCCGATTGGTGCGTCGGCCAGCTGAAGCAAGAAAGCGGGCTCTGGGCTCGCTGATGGATGGCCGTGGGCGCGGTCTGCGCCGTATTCGCCTCTTGCAGCGCCCATGCTCGAGCCCCAGGATCCTTTGGTGTCTGGCCGCGCACAGCGAGTGGACGAGCCGGGGCCGGCGCAGGCCGCTGGCGTCATCGAGGACCGGTGCGGCCGTCGTGTCGACTACCTGCGCCTCAGCGTGACGCCGACCTGCGGAATGCGTTGTGTCTACTGCCGCCCCGCCGGGCATCCGTTCTCCCGCGCGACCGACCTGCTCACCGTCGACGAGATCCACTGGCTCGTGCAACAACTCGTGGAGCGCTACGGGGTTCGCAAGGTCAGGCTGACGGGTGGCGAACCCACGCAGAGACCCGAGTTGGTCGAGATCGTCGAGCGCCTGTCGGCCATTCCCGATCTGGCCATGCTCACGCTGACGACCAACGGCCTGAAGCTGGTCGAGCAAGCCGAAGCGCTCGCGCGTGCCGGGCTCCGCCGTGTGAACGTCAGCCTCGACGCTCTCGAGCCCAAGCTGTTCACCCGGCTGACGGGCGTGGATGGCGTGAGCCGCGTGCTGGCCGGGATCGACGCCGCGGTGGCTGCTGGTCTCAACCCCGTGCGGCTCAACACCGTCGTGCTTCGAGGACTGAATGATGGTGAGCTGCCGAGCCTGCTCCAGTTTGCGGCCCACCGTGGTGTGGAGCTTCGGTTCATCGAGCTCATGCAAGCGGAGCCTGCCAGCCCCGATCTGGCTCGGCGCTACCTGTCCAATACCGAAGTCCGCTTGCGTCTGGCCGAGGTGGTGACCCGCTGGCAACCGTCAACGCGGCAGTACGGCACGGCCGAGCGCTATCGTGCGCAGCTGCAAGACGGGAGACACGTCGAGGTGGGCTTCATCAATCCGCGCAGTCGGCCTTTCTGCGACCAGTGCAACCGTCTCCGCATCGCGGCCGACGGGGCCATCTTCCCCTGCCTGATGGATCACCCCACGAGTTCGGTCCTGAGCGCGTTGCGTCCAGTGCGGGACAGTGTTCTCCTCGCCCGGCTGCTGGCCAACGGACTCGCCCGCAAGGGAGCGCAGCATCCGGGGCACGGAGTCGCAGCCATGAGCGAAATCGGAGGCTGATGCATGGAAGGACGCGAACCACCGAAGACGTCCCGAGATTTCGTCGAACGTTTCCCGACTCTGGCCCAAACCCACGAGCGCGTTGCGCGAGGGCTAAGGTGATGATCGTGCGCGTGAGGCTCTTTGGTCCCCAGGCACAGCTCGCCGGCCGGCGTCAGCTCGAGGTCGAGCTACCCGGGGAGCGGGCGACGGTCCGGCAAGTCTTGTCTGGATTGGAGGGCCGTGAGCCGAGGCTCGCAGCGAGCCTCCAGGGCAGCCGTATTGCCGTGAATCACGTTTTCGCCACCAGCGAATCCGTGATCGGCGCCGACGACGAAGTCGCACTCATTGGAATGGTCGGCGGTGGGTGACGCAAAGAAGCTGAGTCACCTCGACGGGGAGGGGCGCGTCCGTATGGTCGACGTGGGCAACAAGACCGTCACCGCGCGTCGAGCGGTGGCCGAGGGTAGAGTGCGGGTGTCGGACGACCTGCTCGCGGCGATTCGCGACCAGCACGTGCCCAAGGGCAACCTGCTCGAGGTCGCACGTATCGCGGGAATCCAGGCGGCCAAGGCGACGGATCGACTGATCCCCTTGTGCCACTCGCTGCCGCTCGATGTGGTCGACATCGATCTGGAGTTGGCGGTGGGTGAGATCCGAATACGAGCGGAGGTTCGGACCACGGCGCGCACGGGTGTCGAAATGGAGGCGCTGACTGCTGTCACGGTGGCGGCCCTGACGGTGATCGACATGGGCAAGGCGATCGACCGCACGATGGTCATCGAACAGGTACGACTGGTGGAGAAGTCCGGCGGTCGGAGCGGGGACTATCGAGCCACCGAACCGAACTCGCCGACGGAGCGCGAGTGAAGCATCCAGTGACAGCCGCCATTCTGACGGTCAGCGACACGTGTTCTCGTGGCGCGGCCGAGGACACGGCGGGGCCTGCGTTGGGAGATCTTCTGCGCAAGCTCGTGGGTGCGGAGATCGTGGCCACGGCGTGTGTTCCGGATGAAACGGAATCGATTGTGCGCGTGCTGACGGCCTGGGCGAACGACGCGCCACGCCCTGACCTGATACTCACCACGGGTGGGACCGGGTTGGCCCCCCGTGACGTCACGCCAGAGGCGACGGCT
>CAZSVU010000457.1:0-6249 GCA_964610275.1 uncultured Polyangiaceae bacterium
CGACAGGCGCGGCGAGGGTGGCCGTAGTAGCCACACGGGTATGGTTTCAGATCACAGGCACCGCCACCGGTGGTGATGCGGGAAGCGCGGCCAGTCCAGGCATGGTTTCGTGATATCGACTGAACACAGGACTCCATTTTACCGCCCGGGACTTGTGAACGACTCCGTTGCGGATGGCCAATTCATTGGAATCTGATACGCTTCCACGTGCGCCTTGCTACTATCTGTGGGGAGAAGAGCCTCGGATGACCGCTGCTGGGAGTGAGCGCACGCGTGCTGCGATACTTGGAGCGATTAGCATCAGCGCTCTCTCCGCGTGCGCATCGGAGTATCCGCCGGACCCGTCTGGGCCAGATGTCTCTTGTTCGATGTGCACACCAGGGTATGCACCCGGAGAGCCGATCGAATTGGTCGCTGGGTGGGATCACTGCCGGAAGGACCCACACAGCGCGGACCCAGACTGGGTTTGCGAGACACTACCGTTCGAAATCGACATTCAGTGTTCGGGAATCGACTGTTCGTGGCAGCGCACTGGTCCCACCGCGTTCCGATATCAGGTGCTACCCAGCGGGACCGGCGAGATCACCCTTCGGGTTGTTCTTGCGAGATCAGATACGGGGGAAGAGTATGTATGGGAAGGAGGCCCGTACCTCGTTGCCGCACCTGATCGGTACGTCGCTACCTGTGTACGCACCGGTGGTCTCCCGTGCACGTCACCTGCCCCACGCGATGTTGGTGGCCATATCGAAGTCGCAGCCTGGTCGGGCAACGCATCGCTGACATTCACCCTCGGAGTGGAGACGAACGCGGATGCTGCCCTTGGATTTGAGTACGACGGGGGCGCTGTCCCGCCCGCCTCTACCTACTCTCAGGTAGTTGTCTTCTCCTTCCGGAACGTGCTGGAGGACAACGCCAGCGCTATCGTGCGACATGGAGACTGGGCTCGGGAGTTTGCGTTTGCTCTCGAGTGAGATGGGTGGGCTGCACCCAGGCGAGGACGCATCGCGGCGTCATCGTGTTGGGCCCCGCAACGGTGGCCAGGAGCAGGCGACTACCCCGTGGGACATCGGGCGCGCGATCCTGCTTTTCGCTACATCCAGGGTTACCTCCGGGAGGTCCGCAGTATCTCCGAATCTCACCCACCCATGGGCTACGTTGGTGACACCGGGGTGAGGATGGTGCCATCCTACGGGTCTCCTTTCGCGACACTTCGCGGACGCGCGGCGCGGCTGATCCAGTGGGAAGAATCCACGGCGACGAGGCAGTTCCGGACGTGCCGAAGAGTGCGCCGCTTGATGCGAGCAAGCAGCGTGGAGGAAGGCGGCGTTAAGCCAGCGGATGATTGTGCCGAGCGGCCAGTCGCGGTCATCAGAGGCTTGCCCATTCCGTGTCGGGTTGCTCCGCGTCTGGATTCTTCGCGGGGTGACGGCAAGGGTGGGCGGCCTTGAACAGCGGGGCACCCAGACAGTATGGTTTGGCCATGGCAAGCGTCGCTCGGATCGTCGGCTGCGTCGTTCTTGCGGATGCGGCAATCACAGCGTGTGGTCCCACGTCTAGCTCGGACGAGAGCAACCCGGAGCCGGGCGCTCAGATCGCGCTGGACGCCAGTGCGGATTCTGCCACGGAAGATGATTGCACGCGGCAGTGCATTCTGGTCCTGTCGGTGGGATGCCCCAACGATACGGAATCAGACTGTATCGCGGAGTGCGAGGATCTCGCCGACCGTGCTGGCAATGATTGTACCCTGCAGCTTCAGCGGGCGATGGCGTGCCTGAACTCTTTGGACGCAACTTCTTTCGCATGCTCAGGGTCCGGTCACGCGTACGTTGTGGAGGACTGTGCAGCTGCGACTGACGCTCTGGTCTCGTGTCTCTACTTCGACTGCCAAAACGGGGTGGAATCAGTTCCGCGGGCCAATCGTTGCGACGGCGTGATGCAATGCAGCGATGGCTCGGACGAGGAGGAATGTGCGTAGCGCGACACCGCACATTCACCCACCAGGAGGACAGCTGTGATCGAGCCCGGCGCTGGTCGCGGGGGCATCTGCCAGGTTGGCCGTGCGACACCCGCCTCGCGATGCTGTCATCGCTGGAGCGGAGTCCACATCAATCACTAGTACGTTTGTGCATACTCCTCAAACCCGACGGTTTCATAGCCGTGCGAGTAGCCGTGCGGAACGCAATAGACAACCATTTCTCCGTCCGGCGTCACATGGACGCCGCTTCCGGCCCGGAGAGTGCAGGTTGTCAAGTAGTTCTCTGGCGCCAGCTCCTTCCAGGCAACTCGAACAAAAACCGGCGCATAAGTGCCGTCCGGAGGTACGGTGAGAAGCTTGTACAAGTGAAGTCGCTCGTGGCCTGGATCCACTTCGTCGTCGCCGAAAAGGCTTGAGAAGATGTCGGCGACGGGATCCAGAAGGCTGTACCCTTCGGCAATGGCGTACTGCACCATCTGCCAGGTTCGCTCGCTCGAACTGTGGGGATTTCCTCCGGCGATTGCGTAGATGTTGCCCGTTCCGCACTCCGTCACGAAGTTGATGTTCTGCGGGGCAGCATCCCAAACTGTGTAGTCAGCCTCAAGCCCATCCGAGGTAGGTCGTCTGACGTTGGCTTGGGAACTGAAGTACGAACGCCAGTTCCACGTCGTTGTATTTGCACCACGTACGTAGAACCAGCCGTGCGCGTCTTCCGCTCGGTTCGTCACCCGTCCCAGCACGAACAGTAGAGTGGATCCATCGTAGAGACGTGCAACAGCAGTAGCCGAAGCCTTCGATGAAGGCTGATTCACCTCACCGAGCACCCTTCCAGCGATGGGGTTGTAGGTCTGGTGGGAGCCATCCAGATAGAGCCGCTCACCGAACGAGACGGTCGTCGGAAGCTGCGAA
The DNA here is from genome assembly GCA_964610275.1 of uncultured Polyangiaceae bacterium. Lineage (GTDB taxonomy): Bacteria > Myxococcota_A > Polyangia > Polyangiales > Polyangiaceae > JAFGBI01. Next base: position 2,885 of record CAZSVU010000457.1, read on the forward strand.
AGGTCCACGGGCTGCACGAAGCCCGGGCCCTCTGATACATCAACTCCGAAAAACAGAGTCTGGCCGAGAACTTGAGCGCCACCAGGGTGGCGGGCGTCGGGAATCTCGTAGGTTGCAGCTGAAACCCCCACTTGCGGCACCCAGAATGGCCCGCCTCCCTGCTCAAGCGGCTCCGACTCATACGATTTGACGAACAGGAGTCTCAGGTAGCCCGGGGCCGACTCTGTGCTTTGTGTCAACGCAAGGACCCGGTTTCCCAGGACTCCCGGTACACGCTGAACTGACTGGAAGTGGTTCCCGTCGGCATTGAAGTTCCAGGCGGCTACATCCACGAGTCCTTGCCCAAGAATCGTAGCGTAGCCAGGATCCTCGTAGTCACGCTCAAGCAAGTGCCCTGGAGACGCCGTGGGCGCAATCCCATCGGGTGTCCGCACTCCGATGGCAGCAAAGCTCTCTTCGACATCAAAGACACACGGATTGCAGTCGGGATCGCCGTACGAGCAGGAGACATCGCCCACGTAGACGTCGGGACACTCAAGCGGCTCTGCGACCCGACAGGTGGTGTCTGGTTCGAAAACGAAGTCTCTGGTGCATTCGTAGCGAAAGCAGGGCTGCTGTGCACAGTCCGAGTCATCAACGCAGACGGCGTCGGGGGGGAGCTGGCACGTGCCTCGTGCATCGGGAAGCACACTGCTTGGGGCCTCGCACACGAAGCCTGGCTCGCACTGGCCCGAGGTTTGGCATGGACTTCCAAGCTGCCCCAGAACGCGCAAGCACGTTCCGGCAACGCACGTCAACGGCGGCAAGTCAGAACGCTCGAACTGGATACAGTCGCCGTCGATCGCGCAAGGCTCGCCTTCCTTGGCTTGGCAGGTTCCTCGCCCTCTCACTTCGCATCCAAGTCCTGCGCCGCAACCCGCTTGCGACGAACACATCTGCCCTAAAGCGAAGCCTACTCCGAATCCGGCTCCCCAACCCTGCCATCCAAGCTGCCTGTACCGGGTGTGCTGGTGGCCCACTGTGCGGTGGGCGAAGAACGAACCGCAGTGTGTGTAGGGAGGACACGCCTCCCCAGCACTGGTTTCGGTTTCCGCGGTTGGCGTGTCCCCCCCATCTTCATCGGCTGGCTCAGAAACGGTCGCCAGATTGACTTCGGCCGCGGGCGCTACGATCGTGCCGATGAACCTCGACTCGACGTGCACTGGTGACGTGCCGTAGACGCCAACCAGTAGCCCTCCGCTACCCCCGGTTTCGGTGATGTCACCGCGGAAGACAAAGCCTTGCTCGACATAGACCTGGATGGTGCCATTTGACTCATCGAGATGGAGACCCGCATCTGATTCAACCGTGAGCGAGCGAAACGTGTACCTTCCGGCTTCAAGATGCAACGCAGCACGGGGCTTGACTACCACGGCGGAATAATCCCCTGGAGGCAGCTCCTTCGTGACGTCAGGCTCAAGTCGGACTTCCTCCAGGTCTCCTCCCAACGGAAACGGAACCTGCCAACTGATCGTCTGGAATGTAGGTGCAACGCCCTCGATTGCACCAACGGCACTTGCGGTGGTGTCCTGTGTGAGGATATTCGCTGCGGTTCGCGCTATCCCATGAACGGCTGCACCGGAGCGAAGAAACACCGTTCCGCCCGCGTAGACGTTGCCCACATGCGCGGAGGCGCCGATGGTTGTGTCCCCAGTGCCCGAGTTTGCGACGGTTGCGTACGCACCACTGGCGGAATTGCCCACCAGTCCGTCGTCTACGTCAATTGAGTCAGTAACGGCGAAGAGGACCTCATCTGGTCGTAAAGCTCTGGGGACGGTTATCGAGAACTGGCGCAGCACCGAGCTGCCAGTCGTGCCTGCTTCGCCGCCAGTGGAGACTGGCTCGTTCTGCGCGCTCGATCCGCCAGCGGCTGAACTCCCGCCTTCTCCTTCCGAACCGCCGCTCGCGACCTCGCAGGATCCATCTCCGCTGCAGTCAGGGGAAGTCCCCCAAAGCAAGACCCCGTTACGGTACAGAGCGACATTCGTCGCGTCAGCCCAGCTCGTCTGCCCTGCCGCGTAGGAGAAGTCATCGCTCTCGTCGTAGTTCGCCCAGCTGTCGGAGTGGAACTGGAGCTTCATCTCGCCGGTGTCGCCGCCGGCTTCAACGATGCCGCTGGTGAAGCCAACCTCGAAGTAATGGTCGGCACCGGGCTGGGAGTCGGTCATTGCGACGTTGGCGCGCGTGATGTTGCCGCACCCGATGTTGGCCCAGTAGCAGAAGCTCGATTCGCCTCCGCCGGGTTCGCTCGTGTAATAGTACCTGATGGTCAGTTCGCTCAGCGGAACCGGGGACGTGCCGTCGTTGTGAATTCGGAAGTGGGGCTTGACCTCGTTGTTGGTCGCGCTCCAGTCCTCGCCGTGGTGGTACTGCAGCCTGAGCTGCGACCCTTCGAGAGCAAGGGACCGGCGACCAGCAACGTCGTCGTCAGCCGACCCCGTCGAACAAGCCACCGCCACCGTACCGGCGGCCAGCACCAGATAACGCTCACCCCATCCAGCCATTGCAGTCCCTCCTGAGATGCCCTCTCGCCAGGGCGTCGCTGCACAGCAGGACGCCATGCACCCGCTGCTCCCCACGTGTCCCCGATTCCTCCCGTGACCAGCAGCCCGCGCCCCGCAAGATAGCGCCCCCCCCTGCAGTCTGGGCAACAGCAAAGTACGTGCGTCCGTGAGATTGGTGGGGCGGTGTCCCACCCGGGCATACGGATGGAGGCGGACCCGTCACCCCTTAGGGTGATCGTGCCTGCGATCTTCCTACAGCGGCGCGCTGGGGCGCGCCCGCTCACGCCGCGCGCTTGCTCTTGGGCCCGTGCTCTTCTTCAGCCTTCTCCTTCTTGGCGTCCGCCGGCGCCGTGAGCTGCTGCGTCTCGGGCAACTGCTCGGCGTGAACGGCGAGCTCGAGGTTGGTGCGGAGCTCTTGGGATTCGAGGATGGCTTCGCGGGCGCGCTCCTTGCCCTGGGCGATGCTCTTGCCGTTGAGCAAGAGGTGCGAACCGCTCTTCTGTAGGACCTGCTTGGCTAGCGCGACCTCGACCAGATCCATGGCCGCGTCGATTCCGCGCCCCCAGCGGATGTCGAACTGCGCTTCGCCGAAGGGAGCCGCGCACTTGTTCTTCACGGCGCGGGCGCGGGTGCGGTTGCCGATGACCTGGTCGCCCACGGTGACCTTGCCGATGCGTCGCACGTCCACGCGCAGGCTGCAGTAGTACCGGAGCGCCGCCCCACCGGTGGTGGTCTCGGGGTTCCCGAACATCACCCCGATCTTCTGGCGGAGCTGATTGATGAAGATGACGGCGGTCTCGGTCTTGTTCACGATGCTGGTGA
>CAZSVU010000458.1:0-6227 GCA_964610275.1 uncultured Polyangiaceae bacterium
GCTTACCCCCGGCAGAGCAGCCCGCAGTCGAGGTAGCTCTCGAACTCGCGCCGCACGAACTCCGGCAGTGCGGCAGTTGCAAAGCCATCGTCCACCGCGGCGTAGAGCGTCTGTAGGTTCTCGCGCACAACCCGGTGCAAGGTGCCCAGCTCCGGGCGACGCCGCTCGTAGGTGTACGCCTTCTTTCGCCGCGGCGAGGGGGCGTCGGCGACACCGTGAGTTGACGTGGACGCGGTTGTCTTGGACAGAGGGCTCGTGGTCTTGGCATGACCCGTGCCGAGTCTGACTAAGCCTAGGTTTGCCAGTTTCCGCGCTGCGACGGGTGGCGATCACCGGCAGTGGCCGGCGCTTCGCCACCCGCAATCTGTCCGCCGCGCCAGGATGGGGCGGGCAGGTGGTCAGTGCGCGCCTGCGGTGGAGGGCGCGCTCGCTTCACCGTGGCGCAGGCGCGGCCGAGAAACGACGAGAGGCGCAGCGAGTGGCAGGCCAGCCGTGAATCGCCGCGCCGCGCGCCCGTTTCAGCGGGGCGCTCCAGCCCAATCACCGCACGATGGTCAAATCACCCGGGGAAGACTCTGGGATGGGGATGCCGGGGCCAGAAGCGCGACCTGGGAGTCGCCCACTACTCCACGACTTCGAACAGGCAGAAGTCGTTGCAGCCGGTGCCGCCGTCGCAGTCTTCGTCGCCGTTGACCACGCCGTCGCCGCAGTAGGGGCCGAGGACGCAGCCGGGAGCGCATTCGCCGTAGCCGCCGTCGTTGACGCCGTCGTCGCACCGCTCATTGCCGTTGACCACGCCGTCGCCGCAGTGAGGGCCAATCTCGCAAGTGGAGGTGCACCCACCGTAGGAGCCGTCGTTGACGCCGTCGTCACAGGTTTCGGGTGGGGTGACCACGCCGTCGCCACAGTAGGGGCCGAGGACGCAACCGGGGGCGCACTCGCCGTAGCCGCCGTCGTTGACCCCGTCGTCGCATTGCTCGCCGAGCAGCTCTTGCACGATGCCGTCACCGCAGAAACCGGCGAGGGTGCAGTCCGGAGCGCACGTGGTTCCATCGTTGACCCCGTCGTCGCACTCTTCGTTGCCGTTGACGATGCCGTCGCCACAGTGCGGGCCGATCTGGCAGTCGGAGGTGCAGCCGCCGTAGGAGCCGTCGTTGACGCCGTCGTCACACTCCTCACCAAATGTCCCGTCCGCTTGGCCGTCGCCGCAGTAGGGTGCCGGGATGCAACCAGGCGCGCACTGGCCGCTATTGTACGTGCCCTGGTTGATGCCGTCGTCGCAGAGCTCGGGGGGGTCGGTCACGGTCCCGTCGCCGCAGAACGGACCCAGCAGGCAGCCTGGCTGGCATTCGCCGTAGCCGCCGTCGTTGACCCCGTCGTCGCATTGCTCGCCACCCGTAACGATGCCGTCGCCGCAGTCGGGATTGCATTCCGAGGTCGACTTCACGAAACCTCCCAGCGTGAGCTGGAAGTTCGATGCGGCGGTGTGTCGCTCGGCGTGAAATAGCGAGATTTCGTAGATGTTGCCCACTACCAGCTGGAAAGCAGCCTCTTCCGTCGGTCCCAGCGTCACCGATCCGGCGGTCTGCGGGTGCAGGCCGCCGACGTCCACGGCGAGATAGCCATTGATGAAAACCCAGAGGTCGTCGTCGCCGTAGAAGTCGAGCGCTTCACCGCCACCGTATTCGAACCAGTACCGGGCCTCGCTGGTGAAGCCGAAATTGTGCCCGTCGTGGGTGTCCTCGTCCCCGGAGGCCGTCCACCCAAGGTCGTCGAAGGGGAAGAGGCTGGTGGTGCTGTACTGGTAGGTGTTGGCCGCGATCTGATCGAACGAGAGCTCTGTGGCTATCGAGACGTTGACGCCATCCGTGTCGCGGTACCACTGGTCGAAATCGGCCTGGGAGGTGCTCTGCTCGTTGTACGGACAGGGACCAATCATGTTGCCGGCTTCGCAGATCCCGGTGTAGACAGGCTTGCCGTCGTCACCGATCTCGTTCTCCACCATTCCCGGGGTCTCTGCGCTTCCGCTGTACTCCTCGAAGTCAGGGTGCCGGACCGCTCCGCCCAGGGGCAGCGCGATCATGTCCCGGAAGGTGACCGGCACGTCGATGCTGGTCGGGGCCGGGCCACCCGAGACTGTGCAGGCCCACCCCGGCTCCACCGTGCACGTCGAGCTGCAGCCGTCGCCGTCCACCACGTTGCCGTCGTCGCATTCTTCGTTGACGTCGCTCGCTAGGATCATGCCGTCACCGCAGGTCGACGAGCAACCGTCGGTGCTCTTGATACCCGAGCAGTCCGGCTCCAGCTCACAGAACGGGGTGCAGCCGTCGCCCGTGTCGTTGTTGCCGTCATCACACCGCTCGCCCAGATCGACGGTTCCGTCGTTGTTGCACGCACTGTCGTAGGCGGCACAGTCGAGTTCGGCACCGTTGGGCTCGCAGGCGTAGGCCGGGTCGAGGGTGCAATCGCTCTGGCAGGCTGCCGGTGGATTGGTCGTGTCAGGCTCGCATTGCTCGATGCCGGCTCGGATGCCGTCCCCGCACTCTGCGGCCAGGCACGGGACACCCGGGGCCAGGCAGGTCCAGCCGGGATCGGTGGTGCAGGTGTCGCTGCAGCCGTCGCCGGGGACGAGATTGCCATCGTCGCATTGCTCGCCACCGTTGACGATGCCGTCCCCGCATTCCACCGTGTACACGCACGGCTCCCCAGGGGTGGGGCAGAGGTAATCCTGCTCCACCTCCTGGCAGTCCGCGGAGCAGCCGTCGCCGCCCACCGTGTTGGAGTCGTCGCACGCCTCTCCCGGAGTCTGTTCGCCGTCGCCGCAGGCGGGCAAGCGCTCGCAGGGCTGGCCGGGCGGGTTGCAGGCGTAGCCCGGCTCCACGGCAAGGCAGTCTGCCGAGCAGCCGTCGCCGTCCTCCTCGTTGCCATCATCGCAGATTTCGCAGTCGACGATTTCGCCCTGGTCCGTGATGTCCTTCGTGACGACCGAGTCACCGCAGACTACCGTCGACCAGCACTCACCCGCCTCTGGACGCTGCGGACACGTGAAGCACAACTCGATGCTTCGACAGTCTGCGGAACAACCGTCCCCGTCGACCGTATTGCCATCGTCGCAGACCTCCTCCGGGTCGAGGTTCAGGTTCCCACACGCAATGGTGGACGAGCACGGTCCGCCTGCCGGGTCGCATTCGTAGTACGGCTCCACCTGGCACCGACCGTCGCAGCCATCGCCCGGGAGCCCGTTGCCGTCGTCGCAGACCTCAGCGTCCTGGTTGACCACGCCATCGCCACAGGCGGGGCCGGTGGTGGGAGTCGGATCACACTCCGGCGGCGGGTTTTCGCCCTCGCATGGATCCTCGATTCCGGCTCCAGCCTCGCCTCCGTCAGGGATCACGATGACCGGGCCCGCGTCGTCGTTCGAAGCGCCGCCCTCGCCGACCCCCGAGTCCGACTCGAGCTCGCTGGGCTCCGCGGTGCGCAGCACGTGCGGAGGATCGCTGCACGCAGCTGCGGCGAACCACGCCAGAATGGGGAGTACGACCGACAGACACTTGGCCCCTGCGCTCATGCAGACCTCCTCAAACAAGCATACTGAACTTAGCTTGAGTGACTGGCCAGGGGGAAATGGGTCGCCCGAGTCAGATTTTGGCCGTGACCGGCTACGGAGCTGTTGGCCAGCTCGATCTGGCCACGAAGCGACGAGTACTCGACGACTCCGTCGCCTGTCCATCCTGAAAACCCGGATCTTCGCGAAACCATTGCCTTCCGCGCGGCAGCCTAGCACCGTTCCACACTGTGCTGAGAATCGTCAGGTCGCTGCTTCACGCGGCGCTCGCCTTCTTGAGACCGCGCCGCCAGTTGGCCATGGAGATCCTAGCCCTTCGCCATCAGCTGGGCGTCCTCAAGCGCTCGGTCAGGCGGCCCCGGCTGACCAACGCGGATCGCGGACTATGGGTGCTGCTCTCGCGCGGCTGGGCCAGCTGGAGCGAAGCGTTGACCATCGTCAGACCTGTGCCTGCCAGAAACTCGTCCGCCGCGCAATCCTTGAAGGTTTCCGGTCGCTGAGGTCACGTCCACCGGGCCATGCTCAACCTGTTGCGATGCTTCCTCAGCGCGGTCCGCTCATTCTTCAAGACGCAGCGTGAGCTAGCCATCGAGAACTTCGCCCTGCGTCACCGGATCGGTGTGCTCAAGCGCAGCGTCGGAAAGCGACGACTTCGCCTCTGCATGGCTGTGCCGCGACCCACGAGTAGCCGGCAGCGCTTGGGACGAGGTTTCTGGGAGGGACAACTGCTCAGTGGACCAGGCTCGCTCCTCGGAAAGCGTTTGCATGCGGAAGAATCCACAATCTCCCCAAAGCGAGTGACCTTGCTGGTTCTCGCAAGAGCAGCGCAATCTCACTCTACCTGCTGAGCCGTCTCTTCGATTCGTCGCCTTACCGCGGCAATGAACCCCGGATAGCTGGCAACGAGAAATGCTTCCACGACACGCTCAGCTGGAGCGGCCATCAGGGGCACGCTCACCTTCACCTCGAACATTGACTGAAGCCGCGCGCCACGGGCGAGCGGTTCGATATGGAGACTGCCCGCAAGCTGAAGTCGACTTCCGTGCGGGCCGTGGTACGCCCAAGTGCACCTGAGCTTCTGGAGATCCCAGTCGTAGGTGATGACGCTGGGGGCGCCGCTTCCAGGCTGAAAACTCACCAGGTTGCGGATCCGCTCGAGTGCCCGCACCTCGATCACCCACCGACGGTCATCTCGGGAAACCGAAGCAACGCTCACGTTCCGAGCACCCTGCAGGCGTTGCTGCTCTTGCAGTAGCTCCGTGGAGGTCAGCACCGCAAGCAGGTCGGAGTCGGAACATGAGAACTCTTCGCACCGGCAAACGTTTCGTGGCATTCGGGCCAGCTTCAGCTTCAGCTTCAGCTTCAGCTTCAGATGGTACCGTACTCCCGTGCTGTTCGGAAACTGGATCGCCCACGGATCACGCTGCGTCACGGAAGTAGTTGTGGGTCCTGAAAACCTCGTCCACCGCGAAATCATTGAGGTGTCGCTCCCAGAAACCCCGTCCAGCGCGAGAGCGTCGAAGTCCGACGACGCACGGCCCAGCATGGCCTTGCCGTGCTGATCAGCAGAGCTGTCTTCCGCACCACGCTGGGCGCGAGGTGACGAGTTGGCGACGACTGAAGCACTGCCCCGCCCACTTGCCTCGTAGGACCCACCGGGCCCTGACCACCACCCACCGGCCCCCTGCGCCACTCCGCCCTGCCGGCATACGGCCCAATCCTCGATACACCTGTGCCAGCAACCCACACGGAGAACGCATCCTCGTTGGAGGGGCGCAGAGGGCGAGGCCAGGCGCAGCCGCCGGGCGCCTCGCGCCGCGCGTCGAGAAGTCGCTCACGATTGTTCTGCTGGCGCTGGTGAACAACTCGGTCGTTGCCAAGCGTCGCCGACGGCCGTGGCCCGCGCGCAGTCGGAAAAACCGTTGCCTGGAGCCACTGCGCGGGAAGCTCATCGAATACACCGGAGCGCGAGGCTACTCACAGAACTCCGGCGCGGTCGCGGTGCACAGCCCGAGCGTGACGTTGCCCGTATCGAAACCGCCGCAGACGAAGGTGTGGCACGAATCGCCGTTGTCGCAGTCGTTGGCCTCCCTGCAAACCTGAACGTTGTATAGACCTGACGAGCGGCACTCGGAACCGCACCCCGTCCCGATCCGCGCGTTCACGAGAAATGCCCCAAAGCAGCAGACCTGCCCCGGACAGTCGACCGAGTCGTCGCACCCCAGTTGAATCAGGCCCTGGCACGCGGCCGGGGGGTAGCAGGCAAGGGAGGGCCCGTCGTCGCCACAGCACTGCTGTGAATCCTCGTCACAGGTCGCGTCGCGACAGGCAATCCCGGGACTGGGGGGGGCAAGGACGCCCGCGCCGCCGCCGCCGCCTGCGCCGCCTGCGCCGCCTGTTCCACCTTGACCCGCGGTGCCACCCATTGCGCCTCCGGTGCCACTGGACGCCCCGCCGCTGCCGCCCGCGCCGGCAGTGCCGCCGCTTGGGCCTGCCGAGTCGTCATCGACGTCGCTGCCGCAAGCCGACGCCATCACTGCGATGGCCAAGCACCCTCCCACGACGCACCAGGACCGCCTCATCTTCGTCAGCCTCCGACGGATGAATGCTAACGAGGCTTGCGCCTCAGACCAAACGAGACGTGTAGGTCGTCGCGACAGAC
>CAZSVU010000459.1:0-6209 GCA_964610275.1 uncultured Polyangiaceae bacterium
GCGTTCGGCCCGGCGGAGGACAACGATTGCGACTTGTGAGACACAGCACTAGGACCTCTCCAGTCGGGAGCCACCCCATCACATCTGCGCCGTTGCACGCCAGTGATCGAGGATCACGAACTCTGATTTGGTCGTTGCCATCGGCCTCCCGATCGAATCCGAAACCAGGTGCGAGCCGTCGTCGAACAGTAGCTACCGGCACGCAAGCCTCCTCACCTCATCGATCTTGAAACCGTAGCGCCGTTTGAGGCGGCCAAGCCGCTCGCTACCGTCAACGCCTCGCGGCAGCGCCAGATGCTGTCTCATCTGCTCGACGCTGACACCGCATATCCTGGCCGCCTCCATGAACGATGTGCGCCCGTTGATCGATGCGCCGGCCGGGCAGTCCTCCAGATGCTTCTTGTGCGTACTGCTGATCTCTGGCCCCGGCGGGGTTCCAGATGGTGAGACCGCGAGCATCGGCGCGTTCGTAGCGTTCGTCGGGTCGGTGGCTTCGCCGACGCTGTCCACGACGCCATGCCCCATCCGGCCGCGACGCGACGAGTGGTCGAGGTGAGCGTTACCGCCCCTCGCCGTTGCAGTCTGCTCGATCGCGCTCGATGCCCAGAAGAGACTGCCGCCGAGGAGGAATGTGACACCAAATGACAAAGACAGCCCCCACGTGGTTCGCGCTCGGCGCGATGGCGCCGCACGGCCCAGCATCTTCGCGAGCACGCAGCAGATCCACTTCCAGTGCAGGACGACATGCACGGCCAACAGCGCAACGGCTGCCACCGCGAGATAGAAATGGACCTGACCGAAGTCATGGCGACCGAGGCCAAAGAGAGTGTGCGAATGGCCCGTTCCTGGTGGCAACACGAAGTGGATCAGTCCGCCTGTCATCGCCAAACTGATCATCACGACTAACGACACAAGATCGAGCCAGAAATTCGTCAAGGTTCTTGTTGTCATGGGGTCTCCCTCGACACCAGTGCCGATGCGACGCCGAACCGAAACACAGCTCCGGCCAAGCCCGGCACCACATGCTCACCGGATGTTTGTCTGAGCCTCTCCGTGATGTTGCGCCCCGCGTCGAGGCTCTGGCGTAGGAAGCAGGGGATGCAGTCGAGATAGATCTTCACCGGACACCCCCTTCACTGCTGCGGTCGCGCAACAGGAGAGGAAAGACGATGTCGCTGGTACAGCATGGGATCCAGACGGCGAGGAACAAGAAGGTGGCGACGAGCACCAGCGTCGTCACGTCGAAATGCGCCGCGCTGGCCATCGTCATGTGAAACAGCGACGCCCAGGTGCTCAAGAGGACATGGGCGGCGTGGGGCAGCTTGGTGGTCGGGAAAGAGCAGCCGAACAGGACCCCCGCCACGGCGAGTGGATTGACGAGCCACCACTTCTCGATCGCGCCGATGTGAAAACCCTTGTTCGGCAGGTCGAGGAGCAGCTCACCAACATAGGGGATCACCGAATCGCTCAACGTCGCGATGCCGACCGAGCCGAGGTAGCCGATGAGGGCCAGGCGAACGCGGCTCTTCTCGGCGTACAGCCGGTACATCGCCGTGGTCGCCCAGGCGCTGACCAGCACGTGCAGCGGGTGAAAGACCCAGAACAGGATCTCTGAAACGCCGGGGCGCACCCGCAGATGAAACATGAACGCCATGATCACGATGCCGGTGATCGTGCCGAAGCCCGTGAACGGGGCGTGGTCCACCATCTCGCGGATGATGACGTAAGCCGAGCGTTTCATGGAGCACCCGCCGCGCCCTTCGGCCCGCAAAGCTTGTGCGCCGAGAAGGTGACGAGGTCCGCTCCGAACTCGGCGAGCCTTCTGGGTAGCTTGCCGGCGGTCTGCACCGCGTCCGTGTGCAGGACGGTACCGTGCCTCTCTTGCGCCGTTGCCACCATGTCGTGTTGGGTCTCCGCGTTCATCCTTTGCCGCGCCGCGACAGCGAGGGCGGCAGTCAGCCTCCACCTGACGATATGGATGAGCAAGCGCCGCCGCCCTTTGGACTGAAGCTCGCCCCGCTGCTGACGACCCGCCGCACTCTGCCGCCGCATCGCGGGCATCGCGTGAGAGCCGGATCCTTGATCGATTGCTGTTCCTCGAACTCGCCGCATCGTTCAGTTCCGATTCATGCACTCACCCCTCGCGCATCGTCCTCCGTGTAGAACTTGTCGGGCGAGGACACCCGGTCGATGAAGAGGACGCCGTTCAGGTGGTCCACCTCGTGATGCACCACCACCGCATCGAAGCCCTCAAGCGTCCATTCGAATGTCTTCCCACACTCGTCCAGCCCTCGCAGCCGCATGAAGTGCGGCCGCACGGTCTCGGCATAGAGGCCCGGGAGGCTCAGACAGCCGTCGAAGTCGGATAGCTCACGACCGGCCTCCACGATGACGGGGTTGATGATGCCGACCGGGGGACCGTGCTTTTCCCCGTTGCCCGCACCGAAACAGACCACTATCGCCCGCTTGTGCACGCCGATCTGCGGCGCGGCCAGCCCGATGCCGTTCGCGTGGTGGAGCAGCGTGTCCTTGAGATCTGCGACGAGTTGTCTGGTCTCGCTCGAACCATCCAGGAACGGGTCGCTGGTTCGGCGCAGAGCTGCCTCATTCTTCTCGTAGAGCACGATGGGACGTACGGCCATCCTTCAGTCTCCTCTGGCCATGGCGCTGCGAACAGGAGCTCTCATAGCGCGCCCTGCTTGACCTGACTGTCGTCTGCAGCGCAGCGACCCGGTCCCTCGGTCACAGACTCCGAGGTGAAGAGATACTCCGCTCCGTTCATTCCGTGTGCTCCTTTCAAACCCGGTCGTCGGGTTCGCCCTGCTCGGCGTACGCCGAGCACGGCGAGTTGCTTGTGCGTGACCACCAAGGACTTCCCTAGCAGGCCGCGCGTTGCGCCACGTCGGACAGCGAGATGGCCTCGTTCGGACATTCGTTGACGCACGAGCCGCAGCCAGTACACTTGTTCGAGTCGATCATCACGGTATCGTTCATGCTGATGGCGTGCTCAGGGCAGAAGTCGGTACACAACCCGCAGCAGCTACACATCTGGTGGTCAAGTACCGCTGTCGTCTTCTGAAACCTCTTCTCTCCATCGGAAGCTGTCTTCGACGAGCGTTCTATCGGGATCGATGAGTCCGTGCCGGTCGCTTCGATCTCGGCGATCCTGTGGGTGGTGGCACTGAGCTGGTTCATCATGTCTTGCGCTTGCGCCTTGAGCGCCGGCGCTTGCTGGACAGCGTCGTGCGGCTCTGCGGCATTGGGTGCAGAACCGGCCACCGTTGCCACTCCCTGGCATCTCCCCATTCCTCGTCCGCCGCCTCGTCCCTGGCCCATGCCTTGGCCCCGCCGGCCGACGCCTCCTTCTCCGCCGCCGCGGCCCCGGCCTATGCCTTGGCCCATGCCGCATCCCTTGCCGCCACCACCACCATATCCAAATCCGTTGCGCATCGTGTTCCCGTGCCTCCAAATACGGCTACCGGGAAGGGAGGCCGCGGCCTCCAACCGTCCCGGCGCCAGAGATGCGGAAGCCCTGTTGGGCTACGTTGTCTTCGAGCTTTCACCGTGCCCCAATGCTGATGGTTGACCCTGAGTCTGATAGAAACGCCGGCTCTGGACTCTGCGCGAGGTGATCCGACCTTCCCGCTCCAAACGGGTCAGCAGCTTCACGACTTGGTTCGGCGCCATGCTCAATCCGGCTGCGACGTCCAGTACTTGGCATGGGCGGCGACTCAACAGCGCCAGCACTTCGTCAGGGTCCACCGCTGACGAACGGGCCACGAGGTTTCCGGTGTAGTCGGCGATCACCTCCGCCTTCGAGCCCAGGAACCGACACACCTGCGCCATTCGTCGGTGGCCGACGCGCCGCGCTCCCAGGTCGGCCGGCGGCCGCACCACTGTGTTGAGCTGTACGCGGTCGGGCCCAATCGCGCCGACCACTCGTCGCAGTTGCTCCACCTGCTCGTCCCCGCTGTTGATCCGCTGGAGCAGCATGACCTCGAGCCATATCTCACCCCGATAGACTCGACGGAACTCAATCAGGCCCTCCAACACCGTGCCGGGGGTTATGCCGTGAACCGGCCGGTGGATCTGGTGGAACAGCCGTCTTTGAACGGTCGTGAACGTCGGCATCACCACATCCGCCAGGCTGCACGCCTCTCGCACCTCCGGTTCTACGAGTAGGGCGCCGCTGGTGAGGACTGCCACCGGAACGGGTGACATGCGCTTCAACTCTGAGACGATCAGGCCCAGTTGCGAGTGCAGCGTGGGTTCGCCCGCGCCGGTCAGCGTGACGTAGTCGGGGAGCGGATTGCGAATCAGGCTCCGCTGCACCTGAGCGAGCACTTCTTCAGCAGGCGCAAGTACTGTCCTTCGCGCCGTCCTATGTCTGGTCCGTCCGAGCTGGCAGTAGATGCAATCATACGTGCAGGTCTTGTACGCCACGAGATCCACCCCGAGCGAGCGGCCCAGCCGGCGGCTTGGAACCGGACCGTACACGTACCTGCCGCGGCCCGGCATGACCGCCGCTGTGGAACCCTGGACAGAAGTTGACCGTTCTGCGGTGCGTCGGCCGCGTGTGCTGGTGGACAAGGTGTATCCCGCAATCGTTGATCGGTGGCGCGAACAGCAGGCTCCCCGCATTCCGCGAGAGGCCACTCACTCTCCGGTTCTGAGCATATGCTCATAACCGTGGAAGTCAAGGGCCTCCCCAGACGATTCCGCTTGGGGGGGCTCTACCCCGAATTCCAGCGTCAGCATGCTGAGGAGCGACGTGTCGAGATTGAAGCCAGCGTCGAGTTCTGACGACCCAACTCCAAGGAGCACTCGTTTCGCGGGCATCGCTTCGCGACCTCCGTGAAGGCGTTGTTCTTCTTCATTCGCGCCCTTCACGATGCCTGCCACACAGTACTTCTGGAAGCATCGGGGAAGAAGGCAGGTCGCTACTCATCGCTCTACACGGGACTGAAAGATGCGTTGGTGCAGGACACGCTGAGGGTCTACGCAGGCGGCGACGACTGCATGGAGATCGAGGACTTCCGACCTCAGCTCGACCTCTCTCCGATCAAGCCGCTCTATGTGGACGCTCGACACGCATGGGCCCTCCGGACGTTTCTGCGGTGCGAGTTCGTACCCTCGGGCTGGGACGACAACAGCATGACTACCGGCACTTCGCGGGGCTCCAGCCGCGCGAGGGCGGACTTCCTCGCGCCGGCGCTCTACGTGCGGCCCGGACACTGGGGCGTGTCGTGGATGCTGGCGACTCCTCCGCGCGTAGACCTGATGGTGATCGGCGAACGCACGGCGGCCGTTGCCTACCAAATCGGCCACGAGGGCGGCTCAGCCAGACTGCGAAAAGAGAACGGCCGCTGGTGGCTGCTGGGGGGCAGCCTGTCCTGGACGGAGTGAACGGTGGTGAGGCGGCCGCGATGGCTCGACGATCGGCGGCAGCCCGGACCTCGTGATCGCCGAGGACGTTGCGCACTCAGTCCGAGGTATCCCCCGCGGTGGCAAACACCATGGAGCGCTCCATGCCACCAGGCACCACGCCGCCTGCATACCCGGCTAGTCAGCCGCTCTGGATCAAGCGGCGAGCACCACCCTCGCGGGCACCCGCACCCTGTGGCCCAGCCAGCATATCGCCCCCGCGCAACCAGCGATGTATACGACCCCGCCCGGCCTGCCGTGGCGGGGTTGGTGGTTTCTGGGGGCGATGAGAATGGGAGCGACCGCCGCGAACCGCCGCGTTCCGATCTCGTGCGTGAACGTCTGTTTCAAGCCGCTCCGCTGCGAGTCTGACGCCGCCGCAACCGGGATGCAGACGCCGCGACTGTGGGAAATCGCTCCCGCTGGACGGTCCGGGTGCCGCAAGTGACAAGTGACCTAGCCGTCGACTGCTCGCTCCTGGCGAGCTTTGAGTCGATCGTGCGGTGCGTCCGGCGCGATATCGACGCCATTCGGCCACACCGGTGCCCCCCACTCCGCAAGCCGAACTTGGGCGAAGTACGCTGGGTCGCGAAGCGGCACGAAGACTGGACCATTCAGCCGATCGGCCATGTCGTACTCCCCACGCACTCCATCGTCGAACTCAACGTACAGGATGTAGGGTGGTCGAGCTTCCAGCTGGATGATTCGTTCCATGGCGATGGGTCCAACCAGTGCTGTGTCTCACAAGTCGCAATCGTTGTCCTCCGCCGGGCCGAACGCGAGGG
>CAZSVU010000460.1:0-6167 GCA_964610275.1 uncultured Polyangiaceae bacterium
GGGATGCTGGTGAAGGCGGAGCGCCATCGATCGGAGGTGGGGGCGGCACGGGCGGCGCCGGTGAGGGGACCGGCGGCTCGGGAGGCAACACCGGTCTCGGCGGCGCGACCATCTTCAACGATACCTTCTGGGAAGACACCTCGGGGACTCCCATCTACTCGCAAGGCGGGGGAGTGCTTCAAGTCGGCGATACGTACTACTGGTACGGGGTGCAGTATCGTGGGGCGGTCACGTACGTTCAGAACCCCGTCGACAACGACGACACGACGTTCGAGGGGATCACGACGTACTCCTCCACGGATCTGGTGAACTGGACCCACGAAGCCACGGATAGACCCGACGGCGCGGGAGGGTGGTTCGGCCGCCTCGGTGTCGCATACAACGAGAACACCGGAAGGTACGTCTTGGTGGCACAAACGTGGGTTGGCGGTGACGGCAACTCGGTGTACTTCGCAACCAGCGACTCGCCTGCGGGAGGCTTCGTCTACGACCACGTTCAAGCGAATCCTCCCGGCATCGCCAATGGTGGAACTGGCGATCAGACCATCTTCCAAGACGACGATGGCCAGGCCTACATGGTCAGCTCGAGCCAGGACGGTCGATCGCATCGCTATCTCTCGCCTTTGCGTGCGTCGGACTTCCTGGAAGTAGAGCAAGCCATAGAGGTCTACAGCGGCGGGGGTCGCGAGGGAAATTGCATGTTCAAGTACGAGGGGACGTACTATTTCTGCTCCTCGGACCTGCATGGCTGGAACACCTCGCAAACGTACTGCGTGTCTGCCACCGATATCCGGGGACCCTGGAGCGCCGAGTTCGTGATGAGAGACACCCAGTTGGACTACAGCCACGTCACGCAAACCGGGTTCTTCATTCAAGTGTACGGCACGGCGCAGACCACGATCATCTACGCCGGGGATCGTTGGGCGGACTTTGCGGGCAATGGGATTGGCTTCAACCAGTGGGTGCCGCTCAGCTTCGAGGACGGCGACCCATACTTCCATTCGCTCAGCGCGTGGACGCTCAACGCAACGACCGGTCAATGGTCGGTCGCTCCCGAAAACAACTACGTACTCAATCCAACCTTCGAGGCGGATCGGATCAGCGTTTCGACGCCCGTTGGCTGGTCCGCCACGAGCGGCTCGAATTCCCAGGATGGACGCACGGGCAGATGGTCCTGGCAGCTGAACGGTACAGCGAGCCTGAGCCAACGCGTCCAGGACCTACCGAACGGCACCTATGCGCTCGCGGTTTGGGCCAGGAGTAGTGGAGCGGGAGCGGAGCTCTATGTCCAGGACTACGGGGGTGCCGCCAGAAGCTCCCCCATTCCGGCCGGCACGAGCTGGACTCAAGTGACGATCGACGACATCGCCGTTACCGACGGGCAAGCCGAGGTCGGCGTGACGAGCAATGGGCAAACCGTGAACGTCGACGACTTCACGTTGATTGTCAGCAGTGGATGAGTTCGCGGTCCCAAACGGACGGACAAAATGCGAGCAGACCATGGCTCGATTCAGTCTGGTGTCCGGCCCCAGATCGCGCGAGAGTCGCGCCGCCATGAGTTTTCGGACAGCACGGGTTACCGGGCACTGAGTCTAGGCTCCGGGTGCCGACACTGATCGGTGAACTGGCCTTCTGCATTACTCGAATGGCGTGCCAGAGCTCCTCCGCTGACGGGGTCCGGCAAGAACGGCGCGCCCA
This sequence comes from uncultured Polyangiaceae bacterium, assembly GCA_964610275.1. Taxonomy (GTDB): domain Bacteria; phylum Myxococcota_A; class Polyangia; order Polyangiales; family Polyangiaceae; genus JAFGBI01. Next base: position 1,699 of record CAZSVU010000460.1, read on the forward strand.
GGGAGCGTCAAATGAACAAGATACGCTTGGGTGCGTGGTTGAGCGTTGCGGCAGTGGCCGCTTGGCTTCCGGGATGTGGGACCAAGGACGCTGCTGACGACGATGAGGGTGCTGCGGGAAGTGGACCCAGCGACACCGCGTGTCTGGCCGGGCAGCTGCTGTGCAATGCGGTTTGCGTGGACATCAACACCGACAACACCAATTGCGGAGACTGCGGGGTAGCCTGCCCGTCTGGCACAGTTTGCGGGGGGGGCGTCTGCAATTGCCTTCCCGGGTTGTCCGGGTGCAATGGCGTCTGCGTCGATCTGACGAGCGACTTGGGCAACTGCGGCGGCTGCAGTGTGGCTTGTACGCCGGGCGAGACGTGCGTCAGCGGGCAGTGCGTGTCCGGCGGGCTCGGCGGCGCCACCGGCACGGGCGGCGGGGTGGGGACCGGCGGAACGGGGATCGGGGGCGCAACCGGCGTTGGCGGCAACCCGGGGGTCGGCGGGACGCCTGGCGTTGGGGGGGCTACGGGGGTCGGCGGGACGCCTGGGGTGGGCGGTGCTCCCGGCGTCGGCGGCGAACCGAGCCTCGGAGGTGCGACCGGTCTCGGTGGTGAACCGGGCGTGGGCGGCGTGGGGACGGGCGGCGTGGGGACGGGTGGCGACACCGGCACGGCCGGCGATACCGGCACCGGCGGCGACACGGGCACGGCCGGCGATACCGGCACTGGCGGACTGACCTCCTCGACCTGCGGCGTCAACAGTGATCTCGGTACTGGCGTGGTGCAGATGGAAGACCTCTGCCGCGGCGTGGTGGCAGTCAGCGCCGGGAGTGGCAACTTCGTGAGCTGGCGCCTGCTGGGCTACGAGCCGTCCGACATTGCCTTCAACGTGTACCGGGACGGGACGCTGCTGAACTCCAGCCCTATCACGACCTCCACCAACTACATGGACAACGGCGCAAATTCGAACGCGACCTACACGGTGCGTGCGGTGATCGGCGGGGTGGAACAGGGCGATTCCTCCCAAAGCCGGACCGACTCGAGCCCAACCCCCACCTGGGGACAGAACTACCAGACCATCAGCCTCGACACGACGAGTGGCTACCGCGCCGGCGACACGTCGCCCGGCGATCTCGATGGCGATGGCGTGTACGAGTTGGTGGTTAAGGAGGAGCAGAGCCCGAGAGATCCGTCGCAAGAGGGTGTGACCGGTCAGCCCAAGTTCGCGGCCTACGAGCTCGACGGGACGTTACTTTGGAGAGTCGACCTCGGCATCAACATCCGCGAGAGCGAGCACACCACGCCCTTCGTGGTGTACGACCTCGATGGCGACGGCAGCGCGGAGCTGGCAGTGAAGACTGCCCCGGGTACGCGCGACGGGACGGGCGCCTACCTCAGCAACGGGCCCGCAGCCAACGACGATGACAGTGCCGACTACCGGAATTCCGAAGGGCGCATTCTCAGTGGCCCCGAGTATCTGACCGTGTTCAGCGGTCACGATGGCTCTGAGCTGGCCACCATCAGCTATCACGCACCCATCGACAGCGGCAACTGGGGCGACACCTATGGCAACCGGTCCGACCGGTACAACGCCTCGGTCGCCTTCCTCGACGACACCGGCCGGCCGAGCGTAGTGCACCAGCGCGGCTACTACGAGCGGACCACCTTCGGTGCCTACAACTACCGCGACGGACAGTTGACCCTGATGTGGGACTTCGACTCTTCCGACCCCGGCAACTCGGCTTACGGGGGCAAGGGCTGTCATACGCTCATGGTGGCCGACGGAAACGGCGACAACCGGCAAGAGATCATCCCCGGCGCGGAGACCATCGGACCGGATGGGAACGGGATCTGCGCCGTGCCCTTCTACGGCCACGGCGATGCGCTGCACATCACCGACCTGGCTCCGTCGCGGCCGGGGCTCGAGGTCTTTCAGCCCACGGAGGCCGAAGGAGTTCCCTCGTATTTCGTACGGGACCTGATGACGTGCGAGATTCTCTGGCAGTCCGGCAATAGCACGGGCGAGGGACCGGGCCGCGGGGTGGCCGCCGACATTACGCCGAACAACCCAGGTGGAGAGGCGTGGGTCAACAGCGCTGGGCTATTCAGCGCGACCGACGGCAGCAACGTCGGTAGCAACCCCAGTTCCTGCAACTTCCTGATCTGGTGGGACGGTGACGAGAGTCGCGAATTACTCAACGGCAACACCGTGTCTGAGTATGACGGCGAAGGGCAGGGGTTCTCGGCGTCGGGATGCAGCTCGATCAATGGAACAAAGTCGGTGCCCAATCTCAGCGCGGACCTGTTCGGGGACTGGCGGGAAGAGGTCGTCTTCTCCTGCGGCGGCGACCTGCGCGTGTACACCACCACGCAGCTGACCACACGCCGCATCCACACGCTGATGCATGACCCCCAGTATCGCGCCAACGTCAGCTCGCAGAATGCATCGTACAACCAGCCGCCGCACACGAGCTTCCACATTGGCGACGGGATGGCTGTACCAGCGCTGCCTGACATTCACGTGCGTGGAGGGTAGCCATCTCGGCCACAGCCGGGGGCGCTGCCGGCGCCAGAGGGTTGGCCTCTGGGGGCAGTTCGGGCGCGGCCCGGGGCAGCGCCGTTCTTGCCGGACCCCGTCGGCCGAGGAACGCAGCGTGTGACCTTTCGGTGGTCGTCGTCGCACTGGTGCCCGCTCGCCCGTCCCACTCGCGCACAGGTTATCGGACGATGCGGATGCCTGGTCTCGGTGGGGGATCCATGTCGAATCCCAGGAAGTAGTCCACGTGGTGAGACTGCAGATATCCCTTTGCCGTCAGACTGTTCCGATACGCCGGGTTGTGGAGCATCGTGTAGATCCGGTACTCGGACGGGTAGTTCGTACTATAGATGCGGAGCTCGGATCCATTCTCTACGACAGCTTCCTCACGCCAGTCGCCGTACAGATCGCCATAGAGGGGGATGGCGCCCCGAGCGGTCTCGCGCCCGTCGAACGTCTCCTGCCAGTAGTAGGTATTGCGCTCCATGGCTTCGGTGTTCCACTCGCCAACCCACTGGTGGTCCAGGTGCTCGCTGCCCAGATCCCCATCCCACCACATCCTGAAGTTTGGCCACGGTACGGCGTCTCCGCTGGTGGTGAGGTTCTCGCCGGATCCGGCGACCCACATGCCGTTGAAGCTCATGTACTCGTAGCCGCGGTGCTCGGGATAGAGATCCAACACGGTCCCGCGTCCCAGGTCGCCGCCCCCACAGCAGTGCTCCCGCAACATCTCCCCGGTGGCAGCGTCGTAGTAGTACGTCTCGAGGCCGCTCGGGTTGTCCTGCTGGATGGCGAACCCCTCGAGACCCGGTCGGTCCGGATCGAGATCGGTGATGTGGAACCGATCCCCGTGCACCACCCCGGCGCCGCCGAGGCTGTAGAGCAAGGTGCCATCGTCATCGAGGACGTAGCCGCCGTCGCAGAGTTCGTCGCGCCCGTCCTGGTCCACGTCGAGGACGCGGTGCTGGTGGAAATCCGGGGCGTTCGTGTTGCGCAGCCATTTCCAGCGCTCGCTCAGCGCTCCGTCACGGTAGTCCCACGTCTGTGCGACCAAGTTGAAGCCTCCGCTTCCGACGCGGTTCTTGCAGCGGGTAACGACGCTCGGATAGACGCCGTCGAAGTAGCCGGTGCTGAAGTGACACTGCAGCGGTCCGTCAGCCACGTAGTCGGTCGCCAGGGGTTGAGAGATCAGCTCCGCTCCCGTCATCCCGTCCACGATGGAGAGGTACTGGGTCTCCCCGGAACCCGGCATGACCGCCCCGTCGCCGAAGATCACCCCCGGAGCGGTCTTGATCGCCACTTCCGCCCTGCCGTCGCTGTTGAAATCGAACACGGTCAACCCATCATTGTGACCGTTGGAGATCACGGATGCGCCCCCTTCGATGTTGTCCTGGTTCTCCGAATTGGGCCCCATGTCCATCCGCCAGAGGAACGTGCCGTCGTTCAAGTACGCATCCACGAGGGGCCTCGAGCCGCCAATGCGATCTGCGACGATATCCATGTCCCCATCCCCGTCCAGATCGCCAGCCCAGGCCAGGTGAATCGCCGACCCGGATTGGAGCGGGATGCTGATGTAGTTCCGGCCCGTGTACTCATAGGAGCGGCTCGGGGCGCCTTCCTCGCCGCCCGCCACCGCTCGAACGTAGTAGGCGTCGCCCGTACTGCCGCTGCCATCCGTGCAGTTGGTTCCCTCTCCGGGGGCGGTGCTGCACACCAAGGAACCGCTGTCGGTAGGTCCTCGATAGAGGTTGAAAGAGATGTCGTCCGGATCGGTGGCGAAGAGCCGCCAGCTGACGAACACGCCGTTTCCCTGTGCCGGAACCGCGATGACGCCCCGGTCCAGGTTCTCCATGAAGCGCCCGTCTCCGTCGACGGCGGTGCCACCGGATGAACCGCCCGTGCCGCCCCCACCTCCGATCGATGGCGCTCCGCCTTCACCAGCATCCC
>CAZSVU010000461.1:0-6156 GCA_964610275.1 uncultured Polyangiaceae bacterium
GTGCGTCCTTCTGCTCGCCTTCGCCTGCTCGGGCGGTGCCTGCCGCACCGACGATTCTGGTCGGCAGCGAGCGGCAACGAAGCCCGCCACGTCTACCCAGGCGGTGACTCCATCCGCGACGCGTGCCTGGCTCGAAAGCCATTGGGATCAGACGACAGGTCGAGGTGAGGTGATCCACCACCAACCCGGCGAGGGGACACTCACGACGAGCTTTCACGTGGCCTACCCCGGCTACACCGGAGGCCTCGTGATCGGTGGCTACAGCAGCTCGGGCCTCGCCTGGGTGCCGGAGCATCCCCAGCCAGGCTTCCCCAGTATCAACGTGTTCTGCGCCCAGGATGAGTCCATCTGGGATCGTGACGAACGCCGAGAGTACTCCTATGGCTGGTCAGAGAACTTCGGTACCGGACCGGACGGACAGCGGCTCGCGTACGTCTCGGGACGAGTGCTCGAGGAGACTCGCGACAGCGTCGTTCTCATGAGCGAGAACCGGGGGGGCTGCTATGCGGTGCGCAAGATCGCCGCCACCTGGGCCACTGCTCGCTTCTGGATCCTTGCCACGCGCATCACCAATCGATGCTCCCGCCCCGTGCATTTCGATTTCTTCAGCGGTGAAGACCCGTGGATTGGCACCTACAAGAGCTCGGACGGCGACGTCGGCTGGACGCCACGCGGATTCGTGCGTAACGAGCAGCGATTCGAGCTGGGTGACTTCACAGCGGGCGGTTTGGTGGACCTCGGCAACCAAGCGCTCGGCCAGCGGGAAGGCGCCTTCTCCAATCAGGCGAACTTCATCGCCCTCGATCCGACCCTACCGCTGCCCGATGCAGCCGATTTCGCCAACCGGTTCGCCCACGACGAGTCCGAGGTCGATCCGAAGCGACCTCTCGACAACACCACCATGACAGCCTTGAACCTGGGCTGGCATCAGCGCCGGCTCGAGCCGGGCCAAGCCCTGGACGTGGCTTTCGCCATGGGGCTCGCGGTGACCGGTGACCAGCCCACCCCCCCCCGGCTCCCTCGCCTGGGCGACGAACACTGGAGTCGATGGCGCAAGTACATCGAGCCGAAACCGGGGGCCGTTCGCGACAGCGTCGAGTTTGCTGCCGAGCTCGTGGAGTTGGGCGTGTTCCCTGAGCGGCTCGAGGTTCGTGGGACGTACCAGGTGGTCAACCCCACCTCTGCCAGCGCGACGTTCACCATCGGCTTTCCGGTGTCCATTGCGGCGGACCGACCTCCGCCCGAAGCCGTTTTCGTCGACGGACGAAAGGCGCCTACGGTGGCGGAATCCCCGCACCGCGTCTCGGCGAGTTTTCCCGTTTCCGTTCCACCGCAGGCCGTCAAATCCTTCGAAGTGAGATACACTCAGCCCCATTCGGGACGCCGTGCAGAGTACGTCGTCACGTCGGCGCTTTCCTGGAAGAGACCCCTGGCGCGCGCGGTCTTTCGAATCACGCTCGCCCCTGAGCTGGGAGCGGTGCGGACTTCCTATCCCGCTCGAACCGCACGGGACGACCAGGGACGGCGTGTGCTCACCATCGTGCGGCAGCCCTTTGTGCCGGACCGCGAAATGACCGTCGCGTGGTAGGCGCAGATCCGCGCCGTGCTGCGGGTTCCTGGATCACCGTGGGAGAACGGACTGGCCTCGGGGCGACGGAAGCTCGCACAGAATTGAGATTATTGAGCGGCCGCAATTTTCCGGCCGCGCAGTGAGGCTGGCCATCGGCTAGCGACCTGCGCGGCTCGCGACCAGCGTGCAGAAACCGCCGTGGTCTGGTCACGAACCAGGCACGTCTGGGCGCGGTGACCGCCCTGGCTGCTACCATGCGGTGGCAAGAGAGAGGACGACCCATGATCAAGAAGCAGGGCCTGGCGCTCGCAGCTACCTCCGCAATGGTGCTGATGGTCATCGGCTGTTCGCCGGACGACGAAGCGAGCACGACGACCGACGGCGGCGCGGGAGGACTGGTCAACGGGTCCGGGGGCTCGGACGTGGACGCGGGCGGCGACGTTGGCAGCGGCGGCGACGTGGTCGGCATTGGCGGCGACGTGTTGGGTATTGGCGGCGACGTGTTGGGCATTGGCGGCGACGTGGTGGGCAGCGGTGGGACTGGCATGGGCGGCGCCGCGGTCGGCAGCGGCGGGACCGGCACCGGTGGCGACGTGGTCGGCATTGGCGGCGACGTGATTGGAAGCGGCGGCGACGTGTTGGGCAGCGGTGGGACCGGCACCGGGGGGGTCGTGGTCGGCAGTGGGGGTAGCGGCACGGGCGGCGACCTGGTCGGCAGCGGCGGGAACGGCATCGGTGGCGACCCGGGCAGCGGAGGAACCGGCACGGGCGGCGACCCGGGCAGCGGCGGCAGCGGCACGGGCGGCAGCCCAGGCTCCGGCGGCGCCGGCACCGGCGGAACGACCCCCGTCGATCCGAATGCGGCTGCCGCCATCGACGCCTGCATGCTCCAGCTCCCCTGGGGCGCGCCGGACTTGAGCCCGGCGGAGCGAGCACCCATCGTCACCGCGATCATCAACACGTGCGTAGAGTTCGCGCCACCGGGCGCCGAGTGGCAGACGTGGTGCCAGATGTTCCTCGTGGCCGCGATCAACGCGGAGAGCTCGTACGATGCGCTGGCAGGCAGTGTGGGCGCCGGCAACGATCCAACGGTCGGGCTGCTCCAGATCCGGTTCACCTCGACGGTGATCGATTTCGCCGGTAACGGCCCGGTCGACGCTCTGGCGCGCATCGGGTGCGACTTCGGTACGGTGACGAGCAGTGACTCCTACGCGACGAAGAGCGACATGATGCTCGACGTCACCTGCAACATCGCGATCGGGGCTTGGTACTACTTGATTTTCGGCAGCGGCAACGGCGGCGACGACGCCGTCTGGGTCAATGACTACTGCCGAGGTGCTGGCGTCGCGGGCAACTTGCACATCGGGATGGCATGCCATCTGATGGGTGCGGAGGCCGCGCACTCGAGCCTCGAAGGTGCGGACTACTACTACAACCAGATCAAGGACTGGTTCGATCCGTGCGTTTCCTACTCGGGCACGCATCCGTTCGAGCTCACCATCCAGCCGGACACCAACAAGTACTGCGGGTGACGCGCGCCCCGGTGCTGCGGAACCCACACTGGCCGCCCACCAGTCGGTCGGGTACGCGGTCGTTGCGGGTAGCTGGAGGACGCATGGATCCCGGACGGGCATCGCCGGTCCCACGCGCCAAACTCACGCGAGCATCGGGCTCGCGCTCGCCGAGATGGGCAGGTCGCGTTCTTGCGGATCGCTACCCTGGGAGACGGCGAGCCAGAGTGGCACCCTCTACTGCACTTGTCCCCCGTCAGTGATGGTCCATCCGCGTTGGAGCAGTGCGTTCCTGGCTTCGGCAGGTGCACCAGCGCTATGAGTGGCATCCCCTGCACCAAAGACGACGGAATGGGTCGGATTCTGTGCCGCCCAACCCACCAGCAGCCTGTCGTAGTTGGCAGTCGACAAGGCGCCGAGGTCGAACATCTCAATCATCTCGGTAACGTTCGAAATGTTCCAAGTCGAGATGTCGCCATCGAACGCTGCTGCCCGGAACATGTAGCTCAGGTTCGTAGCGCTCGAGGTGTCCCAACTGGAGAGGTCGCCGTTGAATGGCGTGTCCAGGAACATGCCCTCCATGTTGGTAACGTTGGAGGTGTTCCAGTTGGAGATGTCGCCAGTGAACTGGGAGCTGGTGAACATGTGGCTCATGTTGACGACGCTCGAGGTATCCCAGGCGGAGAGGTCACCGTTGAACGCTGCAGCATAGAACATGTCGTTCATGTAGGTAACGCTCGACGTGTCCCAGTCAGAGATGTCGGCATTGAACACCGAATGCGCGAACATGTTGCTCATGGTCGTAACGTTCGAGGTGTCCCAGGTCGAGATGTCGCCAGCGAACACCGACGCTTCGAACATGCTGCGCGTGTCGGTGACGCTTGAGGTGTTCCAGCTGGATATGTCTTGGTTGAATTGCGAGTCGTGGAACATGCAGAGCATGTTGGTGACGCTCGAGGTGTCCCAGTTCGAGAGATCGCCATCGAACACCGACAATTGGAACATGTGGTTCATTGCTGTAACGCTCGAGGTGTCCCAGGCCGAAATGTCGCCATTGAACGGCGATTGATTGAACATGACGCTCATGTCGGTGACGCTGGAGGTGTCCCAGGTGGAGATATCGCCGTCGAACACCGACACATAGAACATGCTCGCCATGTTGGTGACGCTCGAGGTGTCCCAGGCGGAGATGTCTTGGTTGAACTGCGCGCCACAAAACATGCTCGCCATGTTGGTGACGCTCGAGGTATCCCAGGTCGAGATGTCGCCGTCGAAACTCGACTGTTCGAACATTCCGCTCATGTCGCGAACGCTCGAGGTGTCCCAAGCGGAGAGGTCACAAGAAATGGATGAACTGCGAAACATCCCGCTCATGCTCGTGACGCCGGAGGTGTCCCAAGCGCCGAGCAAGGCCCCTGTGAAGGTTGGAGTGCAGGAAAAGAAGAAGTCCGTCAAGTCGGTTGGGTAGGGGAGGCGCGGCGTGTCCGTGGCGCTGATGGTCAGGCTGGAGCATCCACTGAACTGACCCCTTGCATCGCCAAACTCCAGCGGACCCCAGTTGGCGATCTCCGTGAGCTGAGGGCTCACACAGCGCGTTACCCAACGCATGCAGTAGTCCCCACTGTACTCGAAGCACGCCTCTTCACACGGGAACGCCCAGCCCGTGATGGTTCCCGAAATGGTGACCTGACAGGTGCCGGTGGTCGCGTACGCGTGTGTAATGGCAGCATCGGTTGCCGCGGTGATTGCATCACTGGTTCCGTCGCCCCAGTCGACGACGAAATCGTAGTCGCCGTCGGCGACCAACGGGAGCGTGATGGAAGGGGTGTCGGCGGTGATCGACCAGCGAGTGACGAAGTCGTCGGCGCCGAACGGCGTCGGTTCACACGTCCCAATGTTGCCAGCGACGCCAGAGCCGGCGGAACCGGAAGTCCCTCCTAGCTCCGGGGACGTTCCCCCAGAGGGATTGGCTCCGCCTGCGCCGGGGGCTCCACCAGCAGCGGGAACCCCACCGGCACCGGTTGCCGTTCCCCCAGAGGGATTGGCTCCGCCTGCGCCGGGGGCTCCACCAGCAGCGGGAACTCCACCGGCACTGGTCGAGGTCTCACCAGCCTGATTCGTGTTCGTGGGGTCCGCTCCGCCGGATGACTCCCCCGCGACCGCAGAGTCGTTACTGTCAGGCGTGTCGTCAGACTGCCCGCTGCAGGCGACGGCAATCAGGAAGAGCGTGGCACAACCGAGTCCCCGGAGCGTGTGCATGCCCTGTGCGTTGCAAGTGACGCGCCAGTTGCAGGTGGCGACAAGTCCAGCTATTTCGGGGTTTTTGCGCTGCAAGTGTGCCATCTTCACCGGGCGGGGGCGATGGGCTGGTAGGGCTAAGGGTTGCGTGTGCCGAGGAGGGTCGTGGTGGTCGCGTAGGTTTCACCGCGGGAGCCACGCTCGATCGGCTGGGACGCAGGCCTCCCGCCTGGAGCACCAGCTCTTGTCAAACCTGCTCGACAGTAGCAATAGCGTCGAATGTACTCGACACTATCGATAGCGTCGAGTACATTCGACAGCGTCGTGGACCCCCTCGCCGTCGCCGAAACCTGGAGCTTCTGGGACCGCCCCATTCCGGACTCGGTACCACGCGACGCGCAGCTCCCAGCCAAGCTCCGAGACTCGCTCGCCCTGGTGGTCCAGGGCGTCCGGCGCTGCGGCAAGTCCACCTTGCTTCAGCAACTCGTCGGGCGCTACCGGCTGAATCCCACGCACTGCGCTTTTCTCAACTTCGAGGATCCAAGACTCGCCGGTGCGCTGACGCATCAGACGCTGGACGCGCTGGTCCAGGCGTTCCGGCAACGCCACCGCCGCGTTCGACGGCTTTACTTCTTTCTGGATGAGATCCAGTGGGTGGACGGCTGGCAACGCTGGCTTCGCTCGCAGCTCGAGCGCCCCGAGGGCAACCACTTCTTGGTGACCGGTTCGAATGGCCAGCTATTGAACGGGGAGCTGGCGAGTTCCCTGACGGGCCGACACCTGACGATCGAGCTGTTTCCTTTCGACATCTTCGAGGCACGGCGACACAGTGCCAGT
>CAZSVU010000462.1:0-6152 GCA_964610275.1 uncultured Polyangiaceae bacterium
GCCGCTGACCTCGTGCGCCACCAGAAGCAGCGGCACGCCCGCAACCGGGCTGTCGGTGGCGCTGATGAAGAGGAGGCCCTCGGGCCCGAGGTCGCCGGCGTCCTGGTTGGGATCGGTGGGATCCACGCCGAGATCGCGGTCGTTGACGTAGCTGACGAATACCGGATCGGTCGGGTCGGTCACGTCGTAGGTCATGATCCCGCCCATGCGTTCCACTCCCACGAACGCGTAGGTGTTTGCTCCTACCGTGCCGACGGCGATGCCCTCGGGCTCAGGCCCCTTGGCGTCACTGCGCGTGTCTGGATCGTTCTCGGCATTGTCGTTGTTGAAGTCGTACCCGTAGAGCGCGGCAGTGATGGTCTCGAAGTCGCTGCCGCTGTCCCATACGAGCGCCCCCGTGCTGTCCCAGATGGTCAGCGACCGGGTCCCAAACGTGTACAGGTCGTCGAGATCCCCGTCGCCGTCGGTATCTCCGATGATGGTCGACACCTTCAGCCGGCCCAGGGCCGCCGAGTCCTGCCAGACGTCGGCGCCCGGGAAGGCTTCGGGATCCAGATCCACGCTGGAAACGCGAGCGTCTTCCCACCAGCTCCAATCGTCGTCCCGGGCGTCGCCTTCGTTGGCCGTGGCGTAGTAGATGGCGCCCTCGACTTCGAAGCTGACGATTCCGTCCGGTTGGAAGAGCATGTTCACGGGCCAGTTGACGATATTGACTCGATCGTCCCGGTCGCTGGCGTCGAACGCATGCCCAGGTTGCATCGCGTCGATGGTGCCGAGCGAGAGGATCTCGGAGATCGAATCCGTGCCGAGGTCCACCACCGCCATGGCGTTGGCTTCCTGCAGGACGACCCAAGCGACGCTGTCGTCCGGAGAGACGGCGATGTGCTCGGGTTCGAGGGCCTGGGCGCGGGTGCTGGTGTCTGGCCCGACGTGGCGGACGTCGGCCGGGAACTCCGATTCGCGCGTCCCCCCTGGGTTGAAGTCCGAAAATCCCAGGGTGGTGACGTTCGCTGCCGTGGCCGTGGCCCAGCCTCCGGTGGGTCGGGCGACGATGCTCACCTAACCCTCGGGGTCCACGCTGTAGTCAAAAGGCGCCTCGCCTTCGTTGGCCGACAGGAGCTTGCTTCCGTCTGACGTGAAGACGACCATTTCCGGCATGACGCCCACTGGGACGGCGCTGAGGAAACTCGGCGTCGCGGTCGACACGTCGTAGAACGAGATGAATCCAGGCTGCTGGACTCCTGCTGTGACCACTTCAGCGGCGACCGCCAGGATCCCGTCGTGGTAGGCGACGCTGTTGGCTCCGGTGGCCGTGGCCACGTTGGTGCTGAGGTCGATGGGAGTCCCGACGGTGAGCGTGCCGTCGGCGGCCACGCCAAACACGTCGACCGCGGCCGCGAGCATGCCCACGCTGAAGAGCTGCGCTGTGGTCGGGTTGAACGCGAGCACCTCGGTGGCGCCCAGGTCGAACTGGGCGGAGTCATACGCCGTTCGAGCGATCTGCGTTAGCACGAGCGCGCCCGAAGCTACCGGCGCGGCCGCGACGTTGGCGTCGGAGATGGCTTCCATCACGCCGGGGATTCGGTACTGCGCCGCCAGGATCCGACGCTCGAGGACCACCGGGTCGGTGCTCTGGGCAGCGCAGACATAGCTGGTCGCGGCGGCGTCGATTTCACTCGCGTCCAGCACGCCATCGTCGTCCGCGTCGAGGCCGGTTTCGATCTTGTGCCCGCCTGCTGTGCAGTTGTCGCCTGGCGGCTCTTCGGTGACGAGCAGGAGGCTGGTGGCGCCGTCGGCGCCTGCCGCGCCGTTGCACACGTACACCGTGCTTTCGACCTCGCTCGGCTCGAGGGTGCCGCTGGCGTCCAGATCGATGCCGGTGTCGAGTCGTTGGCCTCCCTCCGCGCAGTTGGAGCCGGCGGGTTCCTCGGTCACGGTGACCAGGCTGGTCAGGCCGTCTGCACCGGGATTGCCGGGATCCCCTTGCGGCCCGGGATTTCCCTGATCTCCCTGATCTCCCTGATCTCCCTGATCTCCCTGATCTCCCTGATCTCCCTGGTCTCCCTGGTCTCCCTGGTCTCCCTGCGGCCCGGCTTCTCCCTGTGGACCCGTCTCGCCGGTAGCGCCAGTCTCTCCGGTCTCCCCAGGATCCCCCTGAGGGCCCGCTTCTCCCTGCGGCCCGGCTGCGCCCGCCGGCCCTGCGGCACCTCTTGCTCCCGGGACGCCTTGCGCTCCGTCTTCACCGTCCTCGCCGGGTTCTCCCTGCTCTCCCTGAGCACCGGCTTTGCCATCGTCTCCGGAGCAGGCGGTCGCTCCGAACATCAGCCCCAGACAAGCTGCGGACACTGCTGCTTTGGTTCGCAACATATCTTCCTCCCTTTCGCGACCTGGCTCCCCACGTCGTGACCTGAGTGCACGGGTCCGTTGCTGTGCGGTAATTGCCGGACCAGGCTGGTCTGATCACCCGATTTGCCAACCGGCGGTCGACGCGGAATGAGCCGGAGACTCTCGCTGGAGCGTTGGCGTCGTCGCGACGGTCGAGCAGGGCAATTGAAGGATCACTCGCCTGCCGACATTGTTGGGGATCGACCCTTCAGCATGGCCGAGCTTGCGCAATCTTGGTACATTTCGCGCGTGGGTTGGTTGGCAGAGGTGTTTCGAAGGAGGGGCGTGCATGCGATCCCGCTTTGCGTCGTTTACGATCATGGGTTGGGTGTCGGTTGCGCTGGGCGCGACTCTCGTGCAGTGCTCGGACGAATCGTCGTCGAGCGGGCAAGGACGGGCCGGGGGTAGCGCGGGCGACGCCGGGGCGCCGTCCGCCGCGGACACGGGAGGAGCGACGGCAGCAGGTGGCACCACCGCGAGCGGCGGTAGCTCGGCCGGGTCAGCCGGGGTCCCGGCCGCGGGCGGCGCCGCTGTGGCGGGAAGCGGTGGTGCTGCGACTGGCGGCGCCGCGAGCGGCGGCAGCGCGGGCGCCGCGACCGGTGGCAGCGGGATCGGGGGCAGCGGCGGCGACGGGGTGGGCGGCACCGAGAGCGGCGGATCGGCTGGAGCCCCTGCCGGGGGCAGCGGCGGGGCGTCGGCTGGGTCGGGCGGTGGCAGCGGTGATGGTGGTGCGATCGGGACGGCTGGCAGCGGTGCTGCCGGTGGTGCGGCAACGGGCGGCGCGTCCAGCGGCGGGAACGGTGGAGCCGCGGCCGGGGCTGCCGGTGCTGGCGGCACCGTGAATGCCGCCGAGTGCGAGAACTGGCAGACCGAGCACCCCGAGTGGCTCTTCTGTGACGATTTCGAGAGCGGCGGCCCTCTGGTGGCCACTGGGCGCTACTTCGAGCACACGGACAACGACGGCGACTTCGTTCCGGTGCCCGGTGTCGGTCTCGGTGATTCGGTGGGCATGCGGGGCCTCTGGCAAACCGGCGAGGTGGATGCTGGCAGCCTGAAGGTCGCGTTTGGTCGCAACCCGAACGGCTACATGGACAACGGCATTCGCCCCAACGATGACTTCCGGGAGATCTACTATCGCATGTACCTCCGCATGCAGCCGGGGTGGGTGGGAAGCCCAGCCAAGCTGTCGCGTGCCACGGTGTTCTACTCGGCGAGCGACTGGTCGCAGGCCATGATCGCGCACATCTGGAGCGACGACGCCGAACACCTGATCATCGACCCGGTCAGCTGCGTCAGCGGCGGCGCCCCGGTATGTACCGGGTACAACGACTTCACCAACATGGATTGGCTGGGCATCGGCCCCGGGACCACCCCACTGTTTGCGACCAGCAACTCGGGCAACTGGTACTGCATCGAGGCGCACGTGCGCCTCAACGACTCCGGCGCGGCCAACGGCGTTCAGGAGTTCTGGATCGACGGCAACCTGGAGGTCAGATCCGACACGCTCGACTTCGTCGGGACCTATCAGGACTACGCGCTCAACGCGGTCTTCTTCGAGAACTACTGGAACGACGGATCGCCGCAGGAGCAGGAGCGGTACTTCGACAACATCGTGATCTCGACCGAGCCGATCGGGTGCTTGTAGGTCGAAGGTCTGTCGCGCGCGGACGCGGCCGTACGGGGCGCCCGTGGAAACCACCTGGGGTGTGGCCTCGGGGGCGGGACGGCGTGGCGACGGAGGGGGGGAAGGAAGGCGCCGCCCGCCTGGGTGCAGTCGGGCTTCTGAGGGCCCGACTGCGGGCGGGCTGTGTGCGGAGAGGGTGCAGCAGTGGGTGCGCAGGTGGCGCCGCACTGCAGCGTTGGGGGCGCACTCGCGGCGGCGTGAGGGCCGCTTGTACCGGCTGGAGGGGACTGGCACTATTTCCCGCATGAGGCGTGAACAGGTGTGGGGATCGGGGTTGGCGGTGGCCTTGGGGCTGTTGCTCGTGGCGTGTGGCAAGGACGATGGCAAGTCGGCGGCCGGAGGGGAAGGGGGCGGCAGCGATGGCAGCGGCGGGAGAACGTCGAGCAGTGGCGGTGCGGTCGGCGATCCCATTAGGCCACCGCCACCGTCTTGCGCCGAGGCAGCAGACGGCAGCAGCGGCGAGGTGCAGGCACCCGTGCTGCGCCAGACCTTGCCCGGGAGCTGGGACGAGAACTGGCTCGCTTCTCCGGCGTTGGTCGACGTCAACGCCGACGGGGTGCTCGACATCGTCGCGCCCCGGCACTCCGTCTTGTACGTGTACTCGGGCGACGGCACGCCGCTTTGGCAGACGGCCTGGTCGCACAGCGCGTCGGATTCACCCGACCATGGCACCGTGCGCATGTGGCCGTCTGCAGCGGTTGGTGACTTCGATGGCGACGACGACGTCGAGATCGCCGTCAGCGCTAGCCCGGACGACAACGGGTACAACGTGGCGGTCTATGACCACCTGGGTGAGCTCATGAGTGGTTGGCCCCAAGCATACGGTGATACCGAAGTGCGCAGCATTGCCGTGGCCGACGTGGATGGGGATGGCACTCACGAGGTCCTCATCACCAAGCAGGCCGACGGCCCTGCCACCAACGTGTTCGAGCTCGACGGCTCGACCGCGAGCGGGTGGCCCCAGGTGGGCGACGCATGCACGCCGTCTGAGGGGGGTGACTGCATCGACTACGGCGGCTTCAACCAGAACATCGGTGCGGGGGATCTCGACGGGGACGGTGTGCTCGACGTCATTTCGACCTATGACGCGATTGGGTTCGGCGTCTGGAGCGGGGACGGCACCAATTTCCCCACGGCCGAAGGGTTCAGCGACCCTTGGATCACCATGGTTCCGGCATATCACGACCTCGCGCTCTCCCAGCAGGGCTGGGGCAACGGCGACCGCTCGGAGTTCACCTACTCGCCACCGGTCATCGCCGACATCGACGCCGATGGCGACTACGAGGTCGTGCTCGGCGGCGATCACGAGCACAGCGAATCCACCGACAACCAGGGCGTGAGCCTTTGGGTGCTGAACCACGACCTGAGTCGCCCCGAAGGTTGGGAGACGCCCAAGGACTCCGGCCCCCAGACGTTGTACGAGGCCGCCGGGCACAACATCGTGCCCCCGTTTCCCGCACCGGCGGTGGGCGATCTCGATGCCCAGCCCGGGCTGGAGATCGTCGTGCCGGCGTACGACGGCCTGATGTATGCGTTTCGCTCCACTGGCGAGCGGATGTGGACCTATGCGTTCGCCGGCGACGGCGTGTTCATCGGCGCGAGCGAACCTTTGATCGTCGATTTGAACGGCGATGGATCGCCCGAGGTCGTGTTCGCGACCTACACCGAAGGAGAGCCGCGTGAGCCCGTGGCGCCCGCCCATCTCGTCGTCCTGGATGCCGGTGGCAACGAGCTCCACCGCGTGGAGATCGCGCTGCGCGGCTCCATGGCCGCGCCCTCGGTGGCGGATCTCGACGGCGACGGGCAGCTCGAGCTGGTGATCTCGCTGAAGGATTCCCTGGGTGGCAGCGACGGCGGCGTGCAGATCTGGGATCTTCCCGGATCGTCGGACAATTGCGTGCTCTGGGGTACCGGCCGCGGCAACTGGCTCCGGCAGGGGTACGTGCCGGCGGAGTGAGCTTCGCCCGATGGACGGAAGCCCGGGTACGCGGACTCCCCTCCCGCTTATCGTGCCGAGCGGCGTCCACGTCGCTAGCTAGTTCTCGGATCAAAACGCGCAAGGGCGCGGATACAAACGAGAATC
>CAZSVU010000463.1:0-6142 GCA_964610275.1 uncultured Polyangiaceae bacterium
CCGACGAATCCGCAGAGTGGGTACGACGAGCGGCCGATGCAGGCATCAAGGACGTCTGGTTGCACATGCGGACGGACACTCCCGAAGCCGTGACCGTGGCCCGGGAGCACGACATTCGACTCCGGACTGGCACCTGCGCCGTGATGTACCTCAAGCGCGGCATTTCGTTCCACTCACTGCATCGGTTCATTCACAAGCTCGTCGGCAAGTACTGACCGCTCGAGTGGACTCAACCGATCCTTCGGGGCAGCGACCTCCGGGTCGAGGCGAGGCGATGCGCTCCCTGATCAGTTGGTCACGCCAGCCCTGTGATATGGCTCAGCGGAATAGCGTGCCGGGTGTGAACCGATTGGCAGTCCTGGTGTGACGTACTCCATGGAAGGCGCGTTCGCGCCCTCAATGGGAGGTGCACTCATGACTAGGTTCTTGATCGATACTGGTGTCGGCACGGGTCTCGCTGCGCTGCTGCTTGTCGCTTGTGAGGGGGATACGACCGAACACTCCGTGGGAGGGCCAGACGGAGCATCCGGCGGTACCGGCGGCGATGCCGCAGCGGATGCTGCAAACGCTGGGGGCGGGGACGGTCTGTCGGCGGATCCCGTCGAGTTGGTCAGCGCCGAAGGTTGGGTTGGCGGTGACGATGGCGAGTCCGTGGATGATCCGTTGGGGTTGCAGGGAGCGTTCTACACCTACGGCGATGGGATTCAGTGCTGCGCAGGCACGGACTGCGAAGGGCAGAATCCTTGCACCACCGGTCAGTGCTGCTGGAGTGGCACCACCGTGCTGGATGGCACCTACGAAGCGTGGGGCTGTGGCTTGGGTCTGGAGCTGCAGGCGACCGGGGGTGAGGATTCGACCAAGAACGCCTACACGGGTGCTGCCAGCTGCTTTGCCATCTCCATCACCGGGGATTCCGGTGGCAACAAGGTCCGGATTGCCTTCACGCAACTGCAGGACACGACCGGCAAGGTGTCTCCCTTCGTGGAGGTCCCGTCCATCAGCGGCGCCTGGTCCGACACGGTCTGCTTCGAGGACGTGACCTGCCCGACGTGGGCCACGGCGGAGCAGTGCGAGGTCACTGGAGAAGTCTTCGACCTTCAGATCCAGGTCGTTGGTGGTGAGCGCGAGGGCAGCTTCGACCTGTGCGTCGACAGCATCGTTGCCTCCTAGTCCTACCCATCAGACGGAAAGGCGTGCTACTCAGGCCGGCATGCCTCCGGCCTCGAGTTTCCGCTGGTTTCCGGGTGGCTGGGTGTCGCCAGTCTGCGCCGTCGTCGTTTGCGTCGGCCTGGCGTGTGAGTCGGTCAGTGACGCCCCGAGCCCGCTGCCCGCAACGGCCCAGCCCCCCGCCGCAGCAGCGGTGCAGTCGCCCCCCAAGGTCGCGACGCTTCCGGGCTTGAAGCCACTGGGTCGAGTGACCGCTGCGGAGCTCAAGGAGATCGCCAGGCAGCTGGATCTGCTCATCTACGGTTGGTCCAGTGACCAAACCGAAGCAACGCGGCCCGGCTATCGCAACACCTCGCTCTCGGGTCGAGATTCCGAGGGAACGAATCTTAGCATTTGGCTCCGGTGTGAACCGGACGCGGACAGGTGGGCCGAGATGGTGGCCGCCGACAGCCCGCGACCCGAGGGCCAGGCCGTCGCGATCGAGGGGAATTGTGGCCTGTGGGTCAGGGCCGAGGGTCAGGACCGTCAGAAGCGCACCGCCGTTGCCGAGCAGATCCTCGAGCGTATCCAGACGCTTCGCGCCAAGAAGTAGCGGGGTTCGCGCGGAGCCGGTGCCTGACCCGTGGTCAGGTTTCACCACCAGGTTCCAGCGGGGATCCCCAAATTGTCCACACCGGGCGCACGGCTCGCCTGCCGGCGATCGCCGAGGACGCGAAAATCTGCAGAAATTCGGCCTGTGCGGGGGCGCAGCGGACACTAACCAAGGGCATAGCCGGATTCGACTCCGTCAGGAGCGCCACCAGGGCAGGGGTTGGCGCGAGGCCGGTTGAGCACTTCTGAGCAGGTCCTCGGAGGAGATGAGAGCCAAAGTGGGCAGGGTACGCGTGTCGGGCAGTTTGGAAGCAGCGGTGCTGCCGATGCCAAGGGTGGTGCGAGCCACCGAACTCGACCAAGCCGTGAACACAGTTACCACGAGCAGCGGTGAAGGTGAGGACGGCGTCGGGGCGCCCGACGGTAGTGCGCCTGGCGACAGCTGACCGTCGGACCCGGGTGGGTCCACTTCCAGCAAATACGCGGTGTCTGGTGGCTCTAGCTCCTCCGGGGGCCTGGTTTGGATTCAGGCGAAACGTGCGTCGGCGGGAGAGAGACTTGCCTACTCGCGCTCCCTGAGCGCCCGGGCGAAGTCTCGGTCCAGCACTGTCTTGCGGCCGTCCTGAGCTGCCTGCCGGATGGCCTGGCGACAGAGGTCGCGAAGGTGGTCCGACAACACCCCTGTGACCTGGTCTGACGTGTTCATCCCAGAACGTGCCTTGACGTACCGCTTGAGCTTCGAGACCACGACCAACACGTCCCGCGGTAGCCCCGCGTCCCCAGGCTCGGGGTCGCGACGGGCCGGTGCGACCACACATCTGGCCGCGGTCTGCTGGGTCGTTGGGGCAACCGTCTCGGTGTCCGCCGACGGTTCCGCCGCGCCCGCCTCCCGCTGCTGACGCGCCTCTTGCTCGGTGGGCGACCTGAGCTTCTCCGCCCAGGCGTCGCGATGGCGCATCATGGGCACATGGGCTTCCCAGCACGCGACCGAGCAGAAGTACATCGCCGTTCGCTTGCGATTGCAGGTTGACACGCTGCAAGAGTAATAGGGGTGGTCATAGGCAATCGGGCTGCGGCAGATGCTGCATACCTTCCAGCCGTCTGAGTCGTTCATGCGACAGTGGTATCTCCGGGTCCCGCGGAAGTCGAGCGCCGGCAGGGCAGCTCGGTCTAGCCGGCATAGGGGCATTTCGCGTAGTCTCCGGCTCCGAACTGCGTGACCGACGCGATGGGCGTGCCCAGTTGGCATGATCGAGTCCCGCGCCTCGTCCACCCAGCCGAACGAGAGGAATTGGATGCCTTCCAGAACCTGCACTCTGACCTTGGGAGCGACACTGCTGCTCGGTGCCTCGTGTGGTGGGGGAACCTGTCCCCCGCCGAAGATCGTGGCAGCTCCGCCGAGCAAACTGCTTCAGTCCAAGTTTTCCCTGCCGCTGGGCGAAGACGGTCGCAAGCGGGTGGGCGCGTATCTCGTCGAGTGCGACCGTGACGAGGGGGATGGGTGCAAGGACGAACTCGATTCCGAGTTGTTCTGCGCGACCGAGAAGCTCATCGATTCGGGCAGCTACGCCAAGAAGCTGATGCGTTGCGATGGCGCCGTCGAGCTCGAAGTGTACGATGCGCGTGAGTACCGACCCATCAAGGGCGTGGCTCTCGGCGGTTGGGTGTTTGCCATCTACATGAAGGGTGTGGGAGGCGACGGTGGCCCGGAGGTGCTGGTGTTCCCGGTCCCGACAGCCGCACCTGCCGAAGAGTAGAACTGCGACGCTCCTGGCGCTCCGTGCCTACTCGGACTTCTTGTCGTCCGTTCCAACGGAGAGGCTCTTGGAGAACCCGGGCTTCTCGTTGGCGGGCGCCCCGGGCCGTTCGCCTTCGCCCCGGACGTCTTGGTCGTCCTTGTCGATGTAGCGAATTGCCGGACGTTGCTCGATGGGCGTGGTGACGTCGCCCTTCTCCCACGCGAGCACCTTGAGATGCACCGCCTCACCTTTCTCGAGCGTGAACGTGTGCGACGATTTCACATCGAACTTGTAGCCGCGCAGGTACGAGAAGACTCCATAGCCAGAGCCGCGCATCTTCAGTAGCACCTGCAAGGTGTGCTCGCCGGGCGTGACGGAACCGTGGAAGATCGGGATTTCGCGCACGTCGGACAGCTTTCCAGCGGAGTCCTGCTTGTTGTACTGAACCGCACCGTCCAGGACGAAGAGCACTCGGGTAACCTGGAATGCGCTCGTCAAGTGGTTCTCGAACTCGATTCTGGCACGTGCGCCTCCCACGCCTCCGCCGAGCACGGTCTCACTCAGGAGACTCAGGCGCATGTGCCCCCGGCGCACCTGCTCCTGCAGCCGGTCGATGCGCTGCTCCAGATCGCGCATGCGGACGGAGTAGGTGGAACCATCGAGCGGGATCTCCATCTCGGGCTTGTCGTCCTCGGCCAGGGCGCCGTATGGATCCACGTCGTCTTTCGCTGCTGCCGGAGGTGGGGCCTTGGGCTTCTCCGGCTTCTCCCCCTTCTTGGCTTCCTTCTGGTCGGCAGGCTTGGCCGCCTCTGCCTTGAGCTCGCTCAAGCGGGTTTGAGCCGTCTCGACCTTGTCCTTCCCCGCCTTGTCCTTGGCCGGGTCCGAGAGAAACTTCTCATACTCGGCGATTGCTTCGGCGTCCTTGCCCTGGGCGTCCAGGCAGAATGCGATCCAGTACTGCGTGTGGGGGGTGGGGATGAGCTCGTGCGCCCACTTGAATTGCTTGTGCGCGGTCTCGAAGTCGGCCTTGCTCACGGCGGCCTTGCCCTTGTTGTACGCTTCGCGGGCCGCCTCACGTTTCTCGGCAGCGGGCGGCGCGGCCGGCGCGGCAGCGGCTCCAGCGGTTTGGGCCGCAACGGGCGGCGACCAGCACAGTGCCAAGACGAGCGCGAGCCAAATCGCGTAGTGAAGTCGCATTGCGTTTCCCCAATCGTGGTGAGCGTGCATGCTTCCCCTGCACCGAGCTGCCTCGGCGTGAGGGAGCATAATATCTCACCAGTGCCGGATTTCCATCGGATCGCGTTTCTACTGGCCGCCGGCTCGGTGATCGGGCCGAGTTGCGCAAAACTGCCCGATCGGGATGCACCCGATCGGGCCATGATGGTGGCGCATTCCACGGAGCGGCGCCAGCTTGCTGCGCTGGGCCCATCGGAGGGAGCGGGCGAACGGATTTCGGTGCCCGACGATCTCGCTCGGCGCTGTGATTTGGCAGCGCGGCCCTGTGACCCGCCGGCTTACGGCCAGGTGGGCTTCGTGGGCACCCACCCGAAGAACAAGCAAACGAGCTGGTTCAACGAGGCCCAGGGCCTAGCCTGTGGCATGTGGCGGGGTCAGCCGTGCGTATTCTTTTCCACCAAGCGTCGCGTGTTTGGCTGGAGCGCAACCGGCTCGACGCTCGTCGGCATCAGCAAGAACCTTCCGGACACGCGTTGGGAGGCCAGGGTGCCTCAGGCCCTGTCGCGGCACTACGCCCATTTCGGGGATCTGGACTTCAGGCCCCGAGGCACCGCGCGGGGCGACGCCCTCCTCTTCGTTCCGCTCGAAGCGAAACGGAAGATCCATGCACGACGGCCGCCCGTGCTGGTGGTCTACTCGCTCCCCTCACGGAACGAGCTGCGCCTGGAGGGTCACGCGCTACTCGAGGCGAACGGCGAGTCGCAGGGATTTGCCGCTCCCTGGATTGCCGCCTGGCCACCCAATCCGGCCTATGTCTTCACTTCCGCCTACGACACGGACACGTCGGCGGAGCCTCTGCAGATCCTGATGTACCGTGATCACGATCCCGGTCTCGGCGTACGTCTGAGCTTCGAGCGCGCAGTGCCGCTGGTGGACGACGAGGGACGCTCCGTGCGCTTGCGACAGCTCAACGGCGGAGAGTTCAACGCGGCCGGAGACCTCTTCTTGCTGGCGCAAGGTGGCCCCTGCGGACCGGCACTGTACGGCTACGCGCTGGCGCGCTGGGGAGAGCGAATGGTGTTCCGGCAGACCGGCTGCCACCGCGTGCAGATCCACCTCCGACGCGGCAAGAACGAGGAGTTCGAGGGGCTGACCACCGGGTCCTTGCCGATCCCCCATGGGGACTCACACATCCGCGGCATCGTGGCCAACTGGGAGACATTCGGGAAGACCGGGATCTTCCTCAAGCATTGGCGAGTCGAGAACCCCGAACCGTTCGAGCCACGGTAGTATCCGGGGTCCAGCGGCGCCGGTCCCCCAAAGAAGGCGATCTGGTCGCGGCGGTGCTAGATACCTGACAGGACACCATTCGGGAGAGGACGGAGCGGGGCTCAGCATGCTGGTTGTTTCTTGGTTGCTCGTTGCGACTTCCTTGGCGGCGTCACCGTATCCCTATCCCCCGCCTCACC
>CAZSVU010000464.1:0-4076 GCA_964610275.1 uncultured Polyangiaceae bacterium
GGCCTGCCTCGAGGATCACCTCTTTCCTCCAGGCTGGAACGTTGATCGAATTGGGGAACTTCTGCGTCTCCAGACAAAGTGCTTCGTATTGCTGGTAGGTGTGGCCCTTGCCGGTGATCGTCCCGTCCAACAAGATCCCCGCGTAGAACATGACACCCGGCTGGTTGCCTTCGAGCGTCATGACGCGACCGGACTTGGGGTCCTTGACCCGCGCCACCGGACGAAGCGTGTGCGGGTCGCCGTTGACCACGAAGTTGTGGTCGTAGCCGTTGGGATTGCCCTTCACCTTCACGGACTGAATGTCCTTGCCGATGGGCTTCGCCGTGGTGAAGTCGAAGGGGGTCCCCTTGACGGGCTTGACGACACCGTTCGGCACGAACGGGTTACCGGGCGTGTACTTGTCGGCGTAGAGCGTGAGCTCGTGATCGAGGATGGTCCCCGAATCGTACCCTCCGAGATTCCAGTAGGAATGATGCGCCATGTTCACGAGCGTCGTCTTGTCCGTGGTCGCCTCCATATCGACCTTGAACGCGTTGTCGTTCGTGAACGTGTAGGTCACGAAAGCGGTGACGTTGCCCGGGTATCCCTCTTCACCGTCTGGGGACAGATACTTGAATTTGATCGAAGGCCCGTCGGGTGTTTCCTCGGCCGTCACTACGTCCCAGACGACCTTGTCCCACCCCTTCTTCCCGCCGTGCAGGGCGTATGGACCGTCGTTCGTGGCGAGCTGGTACGTCTTGCCTTCGAGCTTGAAGCGCCCCTTGGTGATGCGATTTGCCACGCGGCCGATGGTGGCGCCGAAATACGGCGTCTTGTCGACATACGCTTGGAGGTTGTCATATCCGCCGACGATGTCGCCGAGCTTGCCGGTCCGGTCGGGAACGTGAAGCTCGGTCACGATGGTGCCGTAATTGGTCACCTTCATGAACGAGCCCTTGGCGTTGGTCAGCACGTACAGGCTGACTTCTTTGCCATCTACGGTTCCGAATGAGCTCTGCGTGATCGCAGCGGGCTTGGGGGCTTCTGCAGGGCTCGTCGGCGCCGGAGCCGGCTCGGGCACCGGAGCCGCCGGCTCGGGCTGCGCGGGAGTCGTCGTTTGGGGTCCACCACAATTGGATAGAAGTACGGCTGCGAACATGACGGATAGTGCTCGAAATTGGAGGGGGAGTCTCATCGGTGATCTCCTCTCTAGGGTCAGAAGGCGATGCTGGCCTGGAGCTTGATGACGTCCATGTCGGGCTTCCAGCCGTTGTATGGGCCACGTTGGATGATGTCGCTTCCGGCCACCAGCGGCTGGCCCCATGGCCATTGCCCGGCAAGGACCATCCGGTCGCCGTAGCGGTAGCGAGAGTATTGAAGGTAGATGCTCTCGCCGGAGAGGAAGTGCGACGAGAACGTCAGACGCGGCGTGATGGCCGAGAAGATGTATCCGGGGTGATCCATGTCGTAGTTCACCTCGTCGTAGCGGAGCATGAAGGCAACCCACTCCTGAATCTGGACTTCTGCGTCCGCGCCCCACTTGAACTGCGTGATGTGGTCTTGCGGGATGCCGGAACCGCTCGGCAGGTCGAGCGTGGCGTCCGCCAACAGTCCGAAGCCGCTCACCGAAACGTCGGGGATCATGCTTCCTCGCTTCTGGCCCATGAGGCTGGAGAGCGTGTTCTCGTACAGGAAGCCGAGGTTGAACAACCTGCCGCTGCCTTTGCTGGAGCTGGGGGTGTTGGTCCACGCCATGTAGTTGGTGGCGACTCCCGCGCCGCCCAGCGAATGCATGACCTCGGTGCCGCCGTCGGAAAGCGCCCAGCCATTCCGGACCGTGACCACGGATGGAGATACCCACAGGCGACCCGCGTACGGGGCACTCAAAGTCAGCTCGCCGCCCACGGTCGTCAGGTGGGCGTCCCGAGCGTCCGAATAGGTCTTGCCGCTACCTTCGGCGGCTAGCTGGGTCAGCCTCGGGTCGCGCGTCCACTGCCGGTTGAGGTGAACTCCGAGCTCGACGTAGTCCTTGTAGGAGACCTTCTGGTGCGTGTACGCAATCAAGCCCAAGCCGGCCTCGGCCCCGTAGATGGGTGGTGCGCCGCCGATCTGGTAGTTGTAGCTCCCATCCCGGGCGGTGCCGAAGCCGAAGTAGTGACCCGTGGCGAAACCGGAAGGGGTGGAGAGCGCGAAATGCACCTGTCCGCCGAGTTGGCGAAATAGACCGAGCGTGTAGGTGTCGTACTTCACGTGGTAGCCGAACCTCGGCCACCAGGCCCCGCCCGTGACGGCGAGGTTCGGTTGGATGGAGCCCTCCGCGACCCCGAAATCCGTGTCGAGGGTGAGACGGGCAATGCCCGGCATCCAGCCGGCATCGGGGTTGCGGAACCCGGCCGCCTGATACCAGTACCCCATCCACCCGACTGCGGCTTCGACGTGCTTCTTGCGCGCGTAGATGGCGACCTCCATCCAGTCCTGTTCCTGGAGGCGCGTGTAGGCGAAGCTGTAGTAGTTCGCGTCCATGGTCCGATTCGGCCCGTACGACAGCTGCCATCTGGCAGGTCCGTCAAAGTCGTCAGGGCCCGGGCGCTTGCTGAGGCCAATGGCCATGGGCGCTCGGAAGTAGCCGGTGACCCCCGTCTCCCATTCGGTGTGTCTCCCGCCGAGCCTCAGTCGAGTGTCGGATGCCGCCCCGACCGGCTCATCGCTCGCTTCGGCCGACCCGTCTTCAGCCGCGGGCTCCGGGGCAGTGGCCGTTCCGGTAGCAGCCAGCTCGGTGCCCACCCCGACCGACGCCTGGCCCTCGGCCGCGGCGCTGGCGGTGGGCTGGTTCGGCGCGGCTTGTTCACTGCCCGCCTCGGCCGACTCCGGATCCTCGGTCGCGGTCTCGTCGGCGGGCTTTTCGGCAGCGGCTGCCTCGGTGTCCTCCTCGGACGTCGGCTCGTCCGAGGGCTCTTGAGCCGCGGCTGGATAGGCCACGATCCACACCCCCAACACGAGGAACGCTCGCAAATTTCGCAACATGGCTTCCCTTCCTCACTTGGCAAGATGTTCGTATCTCAAGCGCGCCTCCGCCCGTGTAGCGGGCCCGGATGCCCATCGATACCGACAGGCGTCTCAGCTCCCGTATCCGTATCCCGCAGCGACGATGGCCTCCTGGAGGGCGTCAACGATGGTCGTATCGTTCGGGTCTCTGGGTGTTATCGCGCCCCTCACCGTGACGCCTTCGTAGAAGCGTCCGCCATCACCGTCGCTGTTGTCCCCGCCGATCCCCAGGATGAGGGACCCCTGTTTCTGCATGGGTACGTAGCCTTCCTTCTCGGGGCGTATTCCGTCGTACATGCAGGTCAGAGTTCCGGCTGTCGCATCGCCGCCATACAGCGCAAACCGCCCCGCGGGCTGCCCCGCCGCGTCGACGTTTGCGTCCGCGGTGTCGCCGACCATCACAGCCGTGACGAAGTCGTGCTGCAGGGGAAGATTGGTCGAGATGCGCTGATCTTGACCGTTCTCCCAGCCCGCATAGAGACCGTTTTCGAGGTCAGCCATGACCCACGGGCCATCCTCGTTCCCGCTGCCAGTGCCCCAGATGACGCCCGCGCCAAAGTACACCGTTTCCATGGTGCCATTGCCGTCGTCGTTGCAGGACGTTTCGGCGTTGCCGTAGTCGAAGCAGCACCCATTGATCAGATCGTGCTGGCTGGTCACCATGTAGACGCTCTGGGGCTCGTCCCCCACCGCCATATCGGTCCCAGTCGTGACGTTGCACGTGTTGCAGCCGGTGCGATAACCCATATTGGGCCTGAACTTCATGCCGAAGACCTGCCGCTTGTTGATCGTCACGGGGAGATCCATGGCGTTCACCGGGGCGCCGGGCGCGGGCTTCATGCCGCCGGGGGGCGCGGGTTCCAGGTCGTTCTGCGGTCCGGACGCGTGTGCGGCCTGGTCGTAGAGCTTCGTGATCGTGCACACGCCGCCTTCGCAAAACGTCCGGTGCGACTCGGCGTCGGCATAGCCGCCTTCCACGGCTGAGATGTCCTGGGTCTCGCCCTGGCAGGAGCTCGGCCCGGGAGCCGCCGTGCCTTTGCAGAGCTGGTACA
>CAZSVU010000464.1:4176-6108 GCA_964610275.1 uncultured Polyangiaceae bacterium
CCAAGTGACACCGGAACGGACACCAGTACGACGGCCAAGGCGGAGTGAATCTTCTTCATTGCGGCATCTCCGATTGCACGGGTCGCTGGAATTAGACCCTGGGGGCTGGCGGCTGAAAAACGAAAAATGTGTGGGAAGTGGCAGCGCCGCGCCGCGCGAAGCTGCCTAGGATTACAGCAGTGTGAACGTTAACATGGACCGTGTCAACCCTGAGCGCCAGGGGGAGCTGACACCCGTTCCGCGGGGCTACGGCACTGCCGGACGGCTAGAAAATTCGGCGCCGACTGGCCAACGGTTTTGAGCCGGAGCCCGCCGGCGAGCCGACAGGAGAGCGCTCTTGGATGCGCCCCGGAAACTAATACGAACCAATACGAACTAGTACAACGGGGTCGGGGGGTACAGGCCCTGACACGTGGCGCTGAAGTCACAGCTCGCCGGCGTTGGAGCGCTCTGGGCGTCCCAGACCATGGACGTATCGGCCATCGTGACGACGTCGCAGCCGGGAATCGCGTTCACGGTCACGGTGAAGGCCGCGGCCTCGTCCATGACACAGGCGGAGTAGTCAGCCACCGTGGCCGCGCAGTCCGCGGGGATGCTGTTGCAGCCGGTGTTGCTGGCCCAGGCTTCGGCGGGATTGGCCAGGCAGGTGGCCTCGGTCCCCACGCAGTTGTCAATCAACTGTTGGTCCGAGTGAGGGCTGCTCGAAGTCGCATACTTCAGTCCCCTCCACTTGCAGAAGACGTCCGTGGGAATGGCCGTCCCGAAGTAGTTGTAGACGTCGTTGCAGAGTTGAGTGAACTCCGTATCGGTCAGCGCGCTGAGCGCCGTGGTGCTGCTCACGGTCGTGACCGGATTGGCTGAGCTGCCGCCGGTGCCCATCGCTCCCCCGGTGCTGGGGCTTCCGCCCATGCCTACTGCGCCGCCGGTGCCCGCGGCGTCATCGTCGTCGTCGCCGCCGCTACAAGCGGCGGTCGCCATCATCGAGGCGAGAAACATCGCGCTCAAAGGTCCGATAAGTCCGTTTCGCATGAGACCTCCATTGCTCTCGGTTCATTCATTCGTGTCGGCTAGCGTGGAGTCAACGTCAGCATGACGACACTCTTGGTGGGCAAGGTAACCTTGATCTTCCTTCCACAGAAGTCGTAGCTGCTGGCGTCCAGCGACTGGATGTTCACCACTTCCGCTTGCCCAAAATCGTTGTAGCTGTCCTTCGCCGGGCCGGTGACGACCTGTGCGCTTGCCACGGCGTAGTCGGCCGTCGCGCTATCCAGCGTGATGGTGACGTCTCGAGTGTTCGTCAGGTCGACGTTCGCCAAGCTGATGTTGACCTGCCCAGCGTCGTTCACCGTTGCCGCCGATGACACCACGCCGAAGGTGTGGCCGCCCTCGTTGATCTGCTCGCTGGAGAGGGTGACGGGCGCATACCTCGCGTTGTTGGTATGGTGCGGGACCATCAGCTTGAAGACGTAGAAGGTCGGGGTCTTCACCAGGTCCGAGCCGCCATTGGCGGAGTTCGTCAGGAACAACGAGTGGATCACGTTGACGGCCTGAGCCAGTCCCGCCATCCGAATGCGATCGGCGTTTCTGACGAACAGGTTGAGCGTGATGGCAGCCGAAAGCGCATCCATTACGGTGTTCTGCTGGAGCCAGTCGTCCGCGACGGTCCGGTTCGGGTCCGAGGTGTACCAATCCTGCAGCCAGTCCCCCCACTCGTCTTCGATGATCTGAAGTCGGCCTGACGGATCGTTTCGGTCCATGATGGTCCGGATGTTCTCGGTGCGGGGACCCAGCTGGCACTCGTCGGCAAGACAGAGAATGTCGTAGTACTGACTGTCGCTGAATCCGACGCAAGGAACGTCCTCGGGGTAGTAGATGTAGTCGTGGACCTCGAAGCCCTCCAGACCCTCGGAGTCGATGGCCTCGCGCAACTCC
>CAZSVU010000465.1:0-6097 GCA_964610275.1 uncultured Polyangiaceae bacterium
GTGTCGACGCCCGACACGCACGTGCTCTCGCCGCCCCCCGTTCCTCCGGTTGCCGGGTCCCCGTCGGTGCCGTCGCCGCCCACGCCCAGGTCAGCGCCGCCCACGCCCAGGTCAGCTCCACCGACGCCCAGGTCAGCGCCGCCCACGCCCAGAGCCCCTCCACCAACGCCCACGTTAGCTCCACCGACGCCCAGGTCAGCGCCGCCAACGCCCACGGCCCCGCCGCCAACGCCCGCGGCCCCGCCGCCGCCCACGCCCATACCCGCGCCGCCAACGCCCATGCCCGCGCCGCCAACGCCCGTGCCCGCGCACTGCCCGGCGATGCAGGCGGCCCCACCGCACGTGTTGCCACAGACGCCGCAGTTGGAGGGATCGGTCAACTTGTCCGTGCAGATGCCGCCGCAGAGGGTCAGGCCCGCGCCGCAGGAGCACGATCCGTCGACGCAAACCTGGCCTGCTGGGCAGGCCAGGTTGCAGCCACCGCAGTTGTTCACGTTCGTGGTCACGTCGATGCAGCTCGAGCCGCACTGGATGAGGTTCGTCGCGCAGGTGGCACTGCACTGCCCCTCGGAGCAGACCAGACCAGCGCCGCACGCGTTACCGCACGAGCCGCAGTTGGCTCCGTCGCTCGCCAGCTCAACGCAACCCGTGCCGCAGTCCGTCAGACCAGCGATGCACGAGCAAACGCCTACGACGCAGAGTTGGCCCGTGCCACAGGCTTGCCCACAGGCGCCGCAGTTCATCGGGTTGTCGGCCAGCGACACGCACACGCCGGCACAGAGGACCTGTCCGGGCGCGCACGCTCCATCGGCGCCTGCCCCCCCACCGGACGCGTCACCCGTAGAGCTGGGCTCACCGCAACTCGAAGCGCCAAGCCAAACGAATGCCAGAACCGAGCTCACACCAATGCGTCGAATCGTCACGGCCATTACCTCAACTGTGTGGGGGAGACTGGGGAAACCTGCGCCAGAGGGTGGCGGTGCGGTGCACGACGCGCCGACCGCCCCGAACCGAACGCAGCGGGGTTGGCTTCCCGTAGAGAACGGGCGAACTCCGGAAGGATTCGCCGCGATCCTCCGGGAATTCGCCCCCCCGGCTCGCGGATTTGCGCCGGCTCCGCAGCGGCATGCGAACAAACCAAACCCTTTGGACCTGGGAGAGGTACCTCTACAGCCACGTTCCCAATGCCCGGAAGGGCACGACTTGATCATACTCTTGCGGCGCGAGCGCCAGCGGGCCGTCCGGCGCGTTCGTCGGAGTCCTCGACCCACGAAACTAGGGCAGAAATGCCGCCTCAAGGCAGAAAAATGACTTCCGGATGGAATCCGCCACCGCACCCGCCGCCGGGGTGCAGGTGTGAGGCTCCACACCCCCAATCTGCAAACATGCCAGCGGCCTGCGCTCGCTGCCGACGAGTGCCCGCTGACGCGTGTGGGCGGACCCCCTACACGACCCGTCGAAGCGCATGCGCTCATTCGCACAGACCACAGGGGGGGAGTCCGCGCGGGCAGCGTACGACGGCGCATGCCTGCGGTCACCGAATCGTGCGCCGACCGAGCGTCATCCAGTCGACGCGCACTTGCCGGAGTCGCCTGCGCGGAGTGGGCATCGGTCATTCGCCGCGACACAGCCGAATCCATACTGAGCTCCACGGCACGCACCGCGTGTGCTGCGGTGAGCGCATGTGCGGGTGAGTGGAAACCCGGCGATGGAGGCGAGCTGCAGCGAGCGCCAGCCCGTGGCAATGTTGCTTCAAGTCGATGGTGTGGGCCTGGCTGGATGGGTTGGCGTGCCACCGTGCCCGACCACGGGCGACCACCGGACGAACGCAGGAGCCGTGATCTCGAGCTACTGAAGTCGTCTGACCCGGCCGGCGCGCCCTGCACACCGCGGGCTGCTGCGCATAGCCTGAAATCTGGATGCTCCTGGTCTCCGGAGGGCCGACCTGTGGCGTTCGAGACGGTGCGTGTGCAAGTTTGCCGGAGCGTCGGCGTTGGGTGCGAGGTCCAACTTGATACGGAAATCAAGGTGACCAAGCACGGCCGGCCCCTCGGCAGTATTGCACGAAGTGGACCCAACATGGACCGAAGTGGCGCGCAAGCGCAGAGCCTTGCGACGGTAGGCGAGGCACGCGAGACTGCCGACCAGTTTGCCCTGCAGTCGGGGAGGGCTCTCCGCCCCGACCCATCCGCGAGCGCCCCGTGATCGCATTACAGACCGGTACCCGGATCGGACGCTACTTGCTGGCGACGCGTCTCGCCACCGGCGGGATGGCAGAGGTTTGGCTCGCGCGCAGTCGCACCGGTGACGACGGTGCGCGCCCGGTCGTGATCAAGGCGCTGCTTCCCGACCTCGCCGAGGACCCGGACCTGGTCCACATGTTCCTCGACGAAGCAGCGCTGGCAGCGCGACTCGACCATCCGAACATCGTTCACGTCATGGAGTCGGGCCAGGCCGGCGGACGCTGCTTCATCGCCATGGAGCACGTACCGGGCAGGACCCTGCGTCAGCTGGAGCGTCAGCTGCGCAGGGATGGCAAGACCATTCCCCCGTGGTTCGTGCTCTCGGTCGCCGAATCGGTGTGCAACGCGCTCGAATGTGCCCACACGCAGCGCGACGAACAGGGCGCTCCCCTCGAGATCGTCCACCGCGACGTGAGCCCAGAGAACGTCATCGTTGGGTTGAATGGCGAGGTCAAGGTGCTCGACTTCGGGGTCGCCAAGATGAGCACCAGCGCCATCCGAACGAAGGTTGGCGAAATCAAGGGCAAGCACGCCTACCTGTCACCCGAGCAGATCCGAGCCGTCGAAGGGCAGGGTCGGGTAGATCTTCGCACCGACCTCTTCTCCCTCGGCATCGTGATGTACGAGCTCCTGACGCTGGTGCGCCCGTACTCGGGGGACAATCCGCTCGCGTTGATGAACAGCATTCTCAGTCAGACCCCGCGACCCCCCTCGCCCAGCAGCTTGGCTCCCTGGGTCGCACGGGAAGTCGACGAGTTGGTGATGCGAGCCATGGCGCACGACCCGGCCGATCGCTTCGCCAGCGCGCAGGAGATGGGGTGCGCAATTCGACACTGTGTCGACAGCCGTTCCCCCCGCCCAACCCCAGCGCACCTGGCGGCGATGTTGGAGATCGTGTTTTCGGGTGAGGGCGCATCCGATGATCACCAGGAGGCCATCGAAGCGCTCGACGCGGCCTGGCCCAGCCTGTCGGGTGCCGAGCTCGGCGCGGGGACTTCGGCGGGCGAGCTCCTGCCCGTGTCGTTGCGGCGCGGGACGGAGGCGACGGTCCGGCGCCATTCCGCCAGCGGCAACACTGCACCGTACTCGAGCAGGACCATCGACCGCGTCATACGGGCAGCGCGCGCGGGCTTGCCCGTGCCCGTCGCGGAACTGCTCGAGGATGCAGCCGATCCGCCCCCGACGACGAGGCGGCGGCCGGAGACGGTGTCCGCCCCGCAGCGCGGCTGGGACGCGGCCGTCCAGCGCATCCGTCAGGAGAACGCCGTCGCCACGGGGACGCCCGTGCCGCCGCGGCCCGAAAGTGAACCCCCGTCGGCGGTGCCCGACACCCCCGAAGCGGCTGCGCGGCACAGCTTCGAACGGGGACTCCGGCTGGCGCGCGCGCGCGACCCCCAGGGTGCGCTGGAGGCTCTGGCCGAGGCCGTCGAGCTCGATCCGTACAACCGCCTGTACCAGACCAACCTGCGCATTCTGCGCCGCCAGTTGGATGCCGAGGAGAAAGGGTAGCCCCCATGGATGCACCACGCGACAGTCGTGGACCAGAACGCCTCGACGAGCTGCAAGGGCTGCTGGTGTTGATGGCGTCGCTGTCCTGCGGCCTCGAGCAGACGCTAGGCCGCGGCGCAGCGACCGTCACCTTCCGCGCCGGGCGAGCGCTCGGCTTGAAAGCGAACGTGGCCCGAACCACACAGGATCCGACCGAGGCGCTCGAGTTGCTGCGCGAGCAGTTTGCCCAACGTGGCATCGAGTGGCCCTTCGAGCTGTGGAAGCCGGCGGGCCAAGACGACTACTTCTACGTCAAGGACGGGAAGACCGCGACCAAGCTGGTTTTCAAGCACTGCATGGTGCGCTGTTCCCTGTTCCGGTTTGGGCACGAGCAGAAGCAGTCGCTCTGCCTGATGAATCACGGGCTGTTCTGCGGCTACCTCCAGAGGCTACTCGGGCGACGCGCGGATCTCGAGATCCTGCACGCCGGCGAGAATGGGTGCCTGAAGGAGCTCGTGCTGTCGGACCGGGTCGGTTGAAGGAGGCATGGTGGCCAAGGTTTCCGTATCCTTCGAGTGGTTGTCCGGATGCTCCGGATGTGAAGTGGGCACGGTGGATTTGCACGACCGCCTGCTCCAGGTCTTCGACGACATCGCCATCCTGCGACTGCCCATCCTCCTCGACGAGAAGGACTACCCGAGCGCGGACCTGGGCATCGTCACGGGCGCATTGCGCACGGACCACGACGTGGAGTGTCTGCACCGGCTCCGGGAGAGTTGCGGCCAGCTGCTCGCGTTTGGAGTCTGCGCGGTCTACGGTGGCCCTCAGGGAGCCGGGGACGCACACACCATCGACGAAATCGCGACCACCGTGTACGGGAAGAACCCGACGACCCGGACCGACTTTGTTCCGACGCAAGGGCTACCGCAGCTGCTGCCGGATGGAGTGCGGCCGATTGACACGGAAGTCGACGTGGACCTGTACCTTCCTGGGTGCCCGCCGAGCCCCTACTACATCGCCGACACGCTCCGCGCCGTCGTCCAGGGGCAAGCCCCCGAGTTCGGAGTGCACAACGTCTGCTACCGCTGCCACCGTCGCATGACGCGAAGCTCCATCGACAAGATCTTTCGGCAACACGAGTTCGACGACGATTCCGACGTGTGTTGGCTCGCTCAGGGTGTACTGTGCATGGGGAGCGCAACCCTGGATCGCTGCCTCGCTCCGTGCCCGGACCGGGGGGTCCCGTGCACTGGATGCTCCGGACCGAGCGAGCACGTGATCCTGGAGCCGAACCGCGATGTGCGCACCGAGATCGCCGACCGGATGAGTCGCCTGACCGCGGTGCCACGTGCCCAAATCATCCAGGAGATCGAGAAGCAGGCGAAGACGTACTACGCGTACGCCATGGCCTCGCCCGTCTTCCGACAGAAACCCACGTTCCTCCTCAAGCACTGGTTGGCGAACTGAACGGAAGCCTCATGGGACGGCACATCGAGATCAACCCGGTCACCCGGATCGAAGGCCACGCCAAGGTCCAAATCGAGCTGCGCGATGACGGTACGGTCGAGGCTGCGTCGATGCAGGTCCTCGAGTTCCGTGGCTTCGAACGCTTCGTGCAGGGCATGCAAGTGGAGCTGATGCCCACGCTCACCACTCGCATCTGCGGGACCTGCCCGCACGCACACCATCTGGCCGCAGCCAAGGCGGTGGACCGGGTGTTTGGCGTCGAGCCCCCGCGGGCGGCCGTGCTGTTGCGCGAGTTGCTCAACGCCGGGAGCATGATCCACTCCCACGCCATCCACTTCTTCGCCCTGGCCGGTCCTGACCTGCTGCTGGGAATCGATGCGCCCGCCGAAAAGCGGAGCATCGTGGGCCTCTTGGAGTCGTCCCCCGAAGTGGTGAAGCGAGGCCTGCGATTGCGCTCCATCGGGCAACGCATTGCCGAAGCCGTCGGGGGCCGAGGCACGCACCCGGTGACCTGCGTGGCGGGTGGCTTGGCCTCCGGCATCACGGCGGAAGCACGGGAACAACTCCAGCGCCTGTCTGCCGAGGCGGTGGAGCTTGCCCAATTCGCGCTCGCGCAGGGCCTCGATGCGATCGAACGCAACCCCGCTCTCTTCACGATGTTCACGCTGTCGGTGCACGACTTGGGGACGGTCCGCGACGGGAGTCTCGATTTGTACGACGGCATGCTCCGGATGCGGCGCCCGGATGGAACTCTCGCGCTGGAGTTCCGAGCAGAGCAGTACGCTGACCTGCTCTTCGAGGAAGCGATTCCGAACACCTACGCCAAGCAGGTCCGCTTCGTCGATCCGGAAGCCGGGGCAGTGGACTACCGAGTGGGGCCACTGGCCCGACTGAACTGC
>CAZSVU010000466.1:0-6066 GCA_964610275.1 uncultured Polyangiaceae bacterium
CCATCCCATGTTTCGGCGCACGCTGGCGGCCGGCGAAACATGGATCAAGGATGCCTTGATGCCGGGACGACGAACGCGGACCCGTCGGTCGGTGCTACCATCGCGCTTCGTGGGCGCACGAACGGAACCGTCTGCAGGCGCGAAGTGGCGTGGGTTGACAGCCGCCGCCAAGAACCGAGCGATCGACGAGCTGAAGCAGAGGGGAAGGGACGCTTGGGGCGCCACCTACTACAGTCAGCTGGCGCCCGCTGAGCTCTGCAAGATGGCGGCGCGTCCGAGGCAGGTACAGTACGGCGCGCTGATCAGCTGGCTCAAGCGACTTGGAAACGCGAACCGCTCAGATCCCGCGCACGCGATCGAGTTCGTGGCCCACCTGTTGGGAGTTTCCCCTGACGATGACGCGTTGACCACGACCGTTCCCTCTGCCAGGACTCGCGCGGTACTCCAACGCGGATCCCAGGTCACCCCGTCCTCTGACCGAGCCTTCGAAATGAACTGCCCGAGCGTGGTCCATGATCACCGATTCGTGGTGCTCGGTGAGCTTCCGCAGGAGAAGCTGCACCCACTTGTAGTACTGCAGCCGCAGGACGGGAGCGGATTCTGGTATCCGCAGGTCGCGAGGCACAACCCGCTGAGAGCAGGTCGCGCCTTCTGCTGCTTCGTGCGGCTCGGCAACCCAGGCGGCATCTGGCACAAGAAGAAGCTTCCGTTGGACGCGAA
Source organism: uncultured Polyangiaceae bacterium (assembly GCA_964610275.1). Taxonomy (GTDB): domain Bacteria; phylum Myxococcota_A; class Polyangia; order Polyangiales; family Polyangiaceae; genus JAFGBI01. The sequence goes on from CAZSVU010000466.1 coordinate 721, forward strand.
GGTCCGCGGGCTGGCAGACGGGGTCCTGGTCCTCACCGCTGAACAACTCCACGCACAGCGCGCAGAACCTGGCTTTCGTGGATGGCATCGCGGTCCTCGCTCTGACGGCTGACGACGCCACCGGCTACTCCGACACTCCGCCGACGGACACGCCCGGTGCGGCCGGAGCGCCGTCCACTGGCGGCGCCGGGGCGCCGGGCACCGGCGGAGGGAGCGTCACGCCGGTCACCCCGGATCCGGCCGGCGATGAGGGATGCGGCTGCCGTCTCGTGCGCGACCAGCCCGGTCGCTCCGGCCCCCTCGCCCTGCTGGCCGCTGCCGCCCTCGGGTGGATCCTGCGACGACGAGCGCACGCGAATAGTAGCCGAACGACGGCGATTCCGCAGAGCGTGCAATGAAACGGACACCGGCAGTTGGTCTAGCTTTGGGCCTGGCGGCTGCTGGTGCCGCGCTCGGCGCGCCCTCGAGCGTCCATGCCAAGCCGTACAAAGGGGGCGAGCTCTACTCGTCCCAGGCCTACCAGTACGGGCGAATCGAGATGCGGATGCGCATGGCCCGCGGCAGCGGGCTGCTGTCCACTTTCTTCACCTACAAGGACGGCTCGGAGCTGACCGATACCTTCTGGGAAGAGATCGATATCGAGGTGCTCGGCAAGGACGACGCCACCGGATGGCAGTCCAACATCATCACGGGTCTCGGCACCCGCACGACGTCCGAACAGGTGCACACGCACCCGTTCTCCCTCGCGGATGACTATCACACGTATGCGCTCGAATGGACGCCGGACTACGTTGCCTGGGAGCTGGATGGAGTCGTGGTGCGCCAGACTTCCGGAGGCCAGGTCAGTGACCTCACCAGTCCGCAATCGCTGCGCTTCAACATCTGGGCCGCCGATGTGGTGAGCTGGGTCGGAGCCTTCGACGACGGTGTGTTGCCGCAGTACCAGTACGTGAACTGGATCGCCTACTACCGCTACGAGGGCGGCCAGTTCACACCCGAGTGGACGGACGATTTCGACACCTTCGATACAGCGCGATGGGGGCGCGCCGACTGGACCTTTGCCGAGAACCTCGCGGACTTTGACCCGAACAACGTCGTGGTTCAGGATGGCACGCTCATCCTGGCCCTGACGCACGAGGGGCAGACCGGATTCAGCGGAACGGTTCCACTCGACAGCGGCGGGAACACAGGCGGAACCGAGGGCACCACGGGCATCGGCGGCTCGGGCGTCGGTGGCGCCGTGGGGAGCGGTGGCGGCCTGCGTAGCGGGGACGTGCGTGCTTCAGAGCTGTCTGCCCGGCAGTATCGACTTGGATGGTGCCCCCGAAACTGGCTGTGAGTACTCCTGCACGCCCGCGGGTGCGGAGACCTGCAACGCGATCGACGATGACTGCAATGGGGAAGTAGACGAAGGCACCGTGTGCACCACCGCGCCATCGACTGATGCAGGCGTAGCCGGCAGTCCGGGCGCGCAAGCACTCTCCAGCGAGGACGACTCCGGATGCAGCTGTCGGCTGGCTCCGCGCCCCGGTAGAAGCCCGGCAGGATGGTCATTGCTTTGGGTTGGACTGGTCGGGCTGATCCGGCGAAGGCGCTGGCCTTCGCGACTGACCCGGAACCATGTCGTCAGCGATGCCAGAACGGGTTCTGGTTGAGCAGTCGGTCTCGCCGGCGCGCCCGGCGGCAGAGGCTCGGTTTCTCCCCTGTCGCGTCCAGTCTTGCACGTTGGCGGAGCGCATCGTCTTCTTCCGGGTTCCAGTGTTCGGCGGCGCCGCGTCGGTGAACCTTCTGCTCCGGGCGACTCGAAGACCTATTTCGACGACCCGAGATACGTAGTGTCTGGCGCTGGGCGGAGCCACGCCGGCCTGGTTCGATGCCTCAGTCCTGGCCACACCGTGCCGTGCAGGGTCACACGCTTCGCTGCTCGCTGTTTCGCTTGAAGCTGCTCATCGTGCTTTGCCCGCGCGCCGTTCTGGGCTGCGCCAACTCGACCGCAGACGCTGCCTCTGGCGCTTCGTCAGAGCCAATCCGTCTCCACACTGCTGGATAATCGCTATCCTAGGGGGGGAGGAATGAATCCCCCCACCGCGAGAAAAAATTCCAGATGGGAGGGGACATACAGCTCCTCTGGTTGGTTGCGATTGGGCGGAGCAAACTACTTCTGGACCCCGTGTCAGGGCGTGTCTGGCGACGGGGCTTGAACCGTGGGCAGCGACCGCCGCTGAGGCGGGAGAGCTGGATGGCGAATAGCTACGACCTCGCGACGGGACGTTCCGCGAAGACTCTCTTGGATCGGCGGCGGCTGTGGCTATCGGCGCTCCTACTTGCGGTCGTGCCCAGCTGCAGCGACGGGTCGGGAGAGCAGCAGACAGACGGGGCTGCGGGAGGTCCCGGGACCGACTCTGGCACCGGAGGCGATTCGATCGGGGGCGGATCTCCGGGCAGCGGCGGGGCGGCCATGGGCGGTGCGAGCACCGGCGGGGCGCTCGTTGCCACCGGCGGGACGGTCGTGGGCACCGGCGGAGCAGTCGTCGGAACCGGCGGAGCGGTCGTCGGAACCGGTGGGGCGGGTGCTAGCACCGGCGGCGACCCGGGCAGCGGTGGCACGGGCACGGGCGGCTTCGGCATGGGAGGCGAGTGGGCCACCGGCGGCACCGGCATCGGCGGCGATCCGGGCAGCGGTGGTACGGGCACTGGCGGCGACCCGGGCAGCGGTGGCTCTGGCACGGGCGGCGATCCAGGGTCCGGTGGCTTCGGCATTGGAGGCGAGTGGGCCACCGGCGGCACCGGCATCGGCGGCGCCGGCGGTGCGGAGACCGGGGGCGCGGGCGGGGAGGTCGTTGGCACCGGCGGCGCCGGCGCAGAGACCTTCCACGTGTTCTTGTTGATCGGGCAGTCCAACATGGTGGGCGGCGCGCAGCCCGAACCCCAGGATCTCGTCGAAGACGAGCGGATTCTCGTGCTCGGATACGACGACTGCGCACAAACCGGCAGAGCGTACAACGAGTGGGACGTCGCATCGCCACCGCTGCATGCGTGCTGGAGCAACGGCATCGGCCCCGGAGACCACTTTGCCAAGACGCTGATCGAGGCACTGCCGGACGGGGACACCATCGGGCTCGTGCCGTGTGGGATCTCGGGAGTCGATATCGATTTCTTCAGGAAGGGGGTCATCTCGGCGCGCCGTGACGAATTCGTCATTCCGCCGGACGACCACTGGGACGGCGCCTACGAATGGGTCATGGAGCGCGCACAGTTGGCGCAGGCGGCAGGCGGTGTCATCGACGGCATCATCTTCCACCAGGGAGAATCCGACAGCGGCCAGGTCGTGTGGATCGACAAGGTCAAGGAAATGGTGGAGGATCTCCGCGTGGATCTCGGCATGGGAGAGGCACCCTTCATCGCCGGAGAGTTGCTGTATGGCGGCGCCTGCGAGGGACACAACGTCATCGTCAATCAGCTCCCTGACAATATCTCGAATACCTACGTCGTGTCCGCTGCCGGACTGAACGGCGTCGACCAGTTTCACTTCGACAGCGCTGGCGTCCGTACGATCGGTCAGCGCTACGGCGAAGCGATGATCGGAGCACTGGGGTTGAGTCCATGATTTGCGCTTCGCCGTCGCTAGGCCCAACTCCAAAGTGGCGAGGAGGGTGTCGATGAGTTCACTTTCCGATCACGAACCCCAATGGCTCACGGTCCGTAGCTCAGGAGCTCCAGTATGAACCCGCTCACAGCCTCTCACCAACACAAGCTGGGCCTCGTGGGATCGTTGGTGTGCCTCGTGACCACGTTCTCGTCCGCTTCGTGGGCGGACAATCCCATCGTCCAGACCCTCTACACCGCGGATCCCGCGCCCATGGTGCACGATGGGACGTTGTACGTGTACACCACGCACGACGAAGACGTGATTGTGGACAACTTCTTCACGATGAACGACTGGAGAGTCTATTCGTCGACCGACGCGGTCAATTGGACCGACCACGGCTCCCCGCTCGCCTACACCGATTTCAGCTGGGCCACCAGCGCTGCGTGGGCGGGTCAAGTCACCTACCGCAACGGTCAGTTCTACTTCTACGTTCCCATGAGAATTGGCGGCGTCTCCCGCATTGGGGTGGCGGTATCAGACAACCCCGCCGGACCCTTCACGGACCCGCTGGGCCAGCCGCTGATCGAGTCCGACTGCGGTGACATCGATCCGACGGTCTTCATCGACGACGACGACCAGGCGTATCTCTACTGGGGGAATCCCGACCTCTGCTATGTGACGCTGAACGAGGACATGACCTCCTATTCGGGGGGCGTCCAACACGTGCCCATGACGACGCAGAGCTTCGGGGTCCGTGCCGATACCGATCGGGCGACGTCGTACGAGGAAGGACCGTGGTTCTACAAGCGCGATGGGCGTTACTACATGGTGTTCGCGGCCGGTCCATTATCTGAGCATATCGGCTACGCTACGAGCTCCGGCCCCACGGGACCGTGGACCTACGAGGGCGTCGTCATGCCCACCCAGGGGGGCAGCTTCACCAATCACCCGGGTGTGATCGACTACAAAGGGAAGTCGTTCTTCTTCTATCACAACGGGGCTCTCCCGGACGGTGGCGGCTTTCACCGTTCCGTGTGCATCGAGGAGTTCACCTACGGCGGTGACGGCAGTATCCCGCAGGTGAACATGACGACCACAGGCCCAACTGCCGTCGACACACTGAATCCATACGCGCGAGTCGAGGGAGAAACCATCGCCTGGGAATCCGGCATCGAGACCGAGGTATGCAGCGAAGGCGGAATGAACGTCTCATCGATCGAAAACGGAGACTACATCAAGGTCGAGGAGGTCGATTTCGGGACTGGCGCCATATCCTTCGAGGCGAGCGTCGCTTCAGCGGGCAGCGGCGGAAGCATCGAGCTCTACCTCGACAGTCAGTCCGGCACCCTGGTGGGGACCTGCAGTGTCGCGGGAACGGGTGGCTGGCAGACTTGGGTCACGACGTCCTGCGCGGTCAGTGGTGCAACCGGAATCCATGATCTTTACCTGGTGTTCGCGGGTGGAGGCGGCTCCCTGTTCAATCTCGACTGGTGGGTGTTCCAGCCAGAAGATCCGATTCCGGGCACCGGCGGTGCGGGCGGTTTTGGCGGCGCCCAGGGAGTCGGAGGAAGTCTGGGCGGCAGCGCCGGCGACGTCGGCAGTGGCGGCACTGGCACCGGGGGCGACCCGGGCAGTGGCGGCACTGGCACCGGGGGCGACCCGGGCAGTGGCGGCGCCGGCACCGGGGGCGATCTCGGCAGTGGCGGCGCCGGCACCGGAGGCAGCCCAGGTAGCGGCGGCACCGGCACCGGAGGAGT
>CAZSVU010000467.1:0-6041 GCA_964610275.1 uncultured Polyangiaceae bacterium
CCGCGGCGCGTCCGCGGTCGCGGCACGCCCGCGGGCCACCGTCGACGCCCCACCGCCGCCCGGGTATTGTCTCACGATTGCGGTGTTTAGCGCCGAGAACTAGCTCGTTCCCGGGCGGGAATTCCGGCTGCCGCAGCCTTTGGCCGTGAGCAGTGCGACGATGCTGGCCAGCGTCGACAGTGGATAGCGGGCCAGGTCGCCGTCCGTGATCTCGACCGAGAAGTGCTTCTCGATCGCGGTGAGCAGCTGCATGGCATCCAGCGAATCGAGCTCCAGCTCCCCGCCGAAGAGCTCGGTGTCCGGCAGCACGGTCTGCGGGTCTCGGTTGAGCCGCAGCGACCGCACCAGCAGCTCGCGAAGTTCGTCGATGAGCTCGGTGGACATACTGAGTTGGGGGTCGCCTGCTTGCCCGAGGGTTGGGGGGCACCGATCTAGGCAAATTGCAGGGAGGTCGTCAATTGCGCCCCCGGTCGCGGGGATTGGGCTGCAGCCCCCGCAGGCGCCCGGGCGCGGGCGTCGACCCAGGCTGCCTGCCCGGCGCTGGACGCCGCCCGAGCCGGGCCCCAGAAACCGTCTGCGTGCTATACGAGCACCGCCGCCCTGGTTGCGCGCGGGTCGCGTTGGCCCTCGGGCAGAGCGGTGGACGACGGCAGACGTGGACGCGAAAGACACCATTGCAGTCACCGGGATGGGCGTCATCACAGCGTTGGGCGCCGCGCCGGACACCCTGTTTCGCGCGCTGGTCCAGGGGCAGCGAGGATTCTCCAAGATACGTGCCTTTGACATCACCGGTTGTCGTGTCGACATTGCTGCCGAGGCTCCGCTGCCGGCGGCCAGCTCCAAGCCGGCCCTGGTCTCTCACGGTGCCTACACGCGAACGGCTGCACTCGCTCTGCACGCGGCCAGTGCTGCGCTACAGCAGGCCGCGCTGCCGGCAGCAGCGCGCTCCGGAGCTGCTCTGGTACTCGGTTCTGCGGGGGCCGGGACCCCGGCGCTGGAAGCCTATCTGGAGCGAGCACCACGCGGCGGCTCCCGCCGCGGGCGCGCGGCGATGATGCTCGGGTTCCCGAAGCGCCTGGTTCCCGACGTGGTGGGATCCGCGCTCGGGCTCGGCGGCCCTCGGGCGACCGTCAACACGGCCTGCAGCAGCGGCGCGGTGTCGGTGATTCACGCCATCGACCTGCTCCGTGCTGGTCACTGTGATGTCGCTCTCGCCGGAGGGGCCGACGAGCTCACTCGCTTCACGCTCACCGGTTTTTGCTCACTCCGGGCCGTGGATCCCGAGCCGTGTCGACCTTTCGATCGAAGCCGCCGGGGCATGAGTCTGGGCGAAGGGGCCGGAGTCCTGGTGCTGGAGCGTCTCGAAGACGTCCGACGTCGTGGTGGCCGGGTGCTGGCGGTCGTGGCCGGCTGCGGCCACAGCTGTGACGCGGGCCATCTCACGGCACCGGACCCGCGGGGAGACGGCGCCTCCCGTGCCATGAGCGCTGCCCTGGACATGGCTGGAGTCGAGCCCGTCCAGGTGGCGTTCGTGAGCGCTCACGGGACGGGAACGCCACACAACGACAGTGCGGAGGTGCGGGCCATCCGTACGACCCTCGGTGAGCATGCCACGCGGTGCCCCGTCCACACCGTCAAAGCCTCGGTCGGGCACTGCATGGGTGCGGCAGGTGCGGTCGAGGCCGTCGTGGCCATTTTGTCGCTGATCGAAGGGTTGGTCCCGCCGACGGCGGGATTGACCGATCCGGAATTCGCCGACGAAGCGGATTTCGTCCGGGACGAGGCACGGCGCGTCACGGGTCGGTATGGGTTGAGCAACAGCTTCGGTTTCGGAGGCAACAACGCTGCGTTGCTCCTGGCGCGTCCGGAGGTGGCAGAGTGAGCGGCACGCGCGTCGTGGTGACGGGCATTGGCGCCGTCTGTCCGACTGGACTCGAAGTGACCTCGTTGGCGGACGTGCTGATGGCCGGCGGAACGGTCCGAGCCGACCTGAGCGTGTCCGGGAGGGTCAGCGGATTTCGTCCGGAACAGTACATTCACCCGAATCGCCTGCGCCGCATGGACCCGCTGTCGGCGCGCGCCGTGGCCGCGTCGTTTCTGGCCGTACGCGATGCGCATCTGGCCGAGCATGCGAGGACGGTGGCGCGTCCGGATACCGGCGTGGCTTTCGGCACGGCGTACGGTTGCCAGGAGACCACGCTCCGATACGCGCAGAAGCTCGTGGAGCAGGGAGCATACTTCACCAACCCCATTGATTTTCCTGATTCGATCGACGGTGCGCCGGCCGCGCACATCGCGATGGAGCTCGGCTTGCAGGGGCCCAGCACGACGCACGTCGATGGCGCGCTGTCCGGCGAGGTGGCGATTTGGCACGCTGTGCTGGCGATCCGGAGTGGACGTGCGACACGCATGATCGCCGGGGCGGGGGACACTCTGACGCACACACTTCGAGGCGTGTTGACCGAGTTGGGGCTGATCGGAGGTCTGCGGGCTGGGACGAGTGCGGGCGCGTCGGCTGGAGCGTATCGGGCGAGTGAAGGGGTCGCGATGCTGGTGTTGGAAAGCGCCGAGTCCGCGGTGGCTCGAGGAGCGCGCGCCTACGCCGAAATCCTCGGCGTGGCTGCCGGCACCGCTCCGGCTTGTCCACCGCACCGCTTTCCCGTGGAAACGACCGGCATCGTCGCCACCATGAACCGTGTGCTCGGCAACGCCGGAATTGGACTCGAGGACGTCGACCGAGTCTCCACGGCCGCTGGCGCGGCACCCGATGAGTCGGATGTCGAGGCAGAGGCGACGCGGGAGCTGGGCGGCACGGCTTGGCGAGACCGGTGCGTTGCCCTCGGCTCGAGGTTGGGCTGCTTTGATGCGGGTGGCGCACTTCGACTGGCGGCAGCCTGCGTCACGGTCGGGCGCGGTGGCACCAGCTCGCCACGACGGATCCTGCACCAGGCGCTGTCTCGTGGTGGTCAATGCCTGAGCCTGGTGGTGGGGCGCCCATGAGGCTCTTGCTGGTCGAAGCCAACGACATGAAGCGCTGGGTGGGCGGGCGTGTCGGTCGGACCGTGCACGTCGTGCCGGTCGCGCTGCTGGGCTTGGCCGCCTACGTGAAGCGCGAGGTGGCGGGCGTGGACGTGCGCGTGGTCGAAACCTCCCTGAATGCAGCGACCGACGAGCAACTCCGGCAGGTGCTCGACGACTTTCGTCCGGACGTGGTGGGAATACGGAGCATCAACTTCTTCGTGGACGAGACCCGCCGCGTGGTCTCCGCTGCGTCCAGCTGGGGTGACGTTCCCGTGGTGGTGGGGGGGCCAATCGCCGCCGGGCTGCGCCGAGGCTTGTTCGAGCGGATCCCCGAGCTGCGCCTAGCGGTCGTGGGGGAGGGAGAGCGCGTTCTCAGTCACCTGCTTCGAGGTGCGCCGCCGGAAGAGCTCCCCGGCATGCTCGTGCACAAGTCCGGGGCCGTGATCGAGAATCCCGAAACCGAGCCGACGCGCGACCTCGACGAGCTGCCCTGGCCCGACTACTCGCTGATCGACCTCGACCAGTACGCCCACCAGCTCAGCTATGCATACAACCAGAGGCGGCAAGGCGTGCTGGTGACGAGCCGTGGCTGTCCCTACCACTGCACCTACTGCTTCCAGCTGCCCGGCACGCGGGCCCGACTGCGCTCGGCGCGCAACGTTTTCGGAGAGATCGAGCAGCTGGTTCATCACCACGACGTCCGCGACTTCTACGTGGTGGATGACGTGTTCAACTTGAGTCGTCGTCGAGCGATGGAGCTGTTCGATCTCATCATTGAAGCGAAACTCGGGATTCGCCTCTACTTCGTCAATGGGCTTCGGGTGGACCGATGCGATCGGGAATTCATCGACCGCATGGTCGAGGCCGGTACGGTTTGGGTCACCTTCGGCATCGAATCCGCGCATCCGCGTGTCGCCCACCTGATCAAGAAGGACGTCGATCTCGACCAGGCCCGCGAGGTGATCGGCTATGCACAGCGTACCGGGATGGTGGTGAACATCGACACCATGTTCGGGTTTCCCACCGAGACTCCAGCGGAAGCGCAAGTCACGCTGGACTGGCTGGGAGCACTCGACCGCCCGTCGCTCTTGCCCTACCATTTCAACCTGCGTGGCTACGCGGGCTGCGAAGTGGTCGAGCAGGCGGTGGCGGCGGGCTGGGATCGAGAAGCGTTTCTGGCGACCGGCACCAGCAGCTATCACGACCTGCCCGCGGGCACGCCGACGTTTTCCCGTCAGCAGATGCTGTCTCACATCGTGGACTTCCACGCTCGGTTCGGCATGAGCAACGCCGAGCACCTGGCCTGGTCGGTTGGCGTGCTCCGCCGCAACTCGTTTTCGGACGACGAGATTGTCGAGATGTACTCCGGCCTGATGAACCGTCGGATCCACACCGTGGACGAGCTGTTGGTCCCCAAGGGATCGCGCCGGCCGGCAGACCCAGACGTGGACCAAAATTCCCGCGTGCCGTGACTACTTGGTGCGCGTGGACTGCGATCGCGGCAGGCCGGCCCCGAGTTCGACTGCTGCGACTGCGAAAAACAGCTAAGGTTGTTCGCTATGCTCTGGAGAAGCACGCTCATTCTCACGGGGGGATTGGTCCTCGGACTGACTGCGACCGCATGTGACAGCGGGGGAGTCGAAACGACGGCCGCGGAGGAAATGGAATTCGACGAGCCGCCTCCGCCCCAGGACGAGCTGATCGACGATTTTGAAGACGGCGATCTCGAGTTCCTCTACGCCGATGGGTCGGGGTACTGGGTCGACCACACGAGTGGGCCCGGGCCCGGAATCGGCGTGGGTGGTGCAGGCGCCAATGAAACGTCTCAGGCCCTGCAGGTCAGCGCGTCCGCGGACGCCACTGGCTCCATCGTGACCGCCCTGCTCTCGCCGGCAGACGCGACGGAGATCGCAGCTCACGACTACGCCAGCTGCACCGGGATCGAGGTTTGGGCCAAGCTCGACGCCGACGCGGAGGCCCAGACGGACAGCCTCACCGTGGCGGTTCAGTCCACGACGGGTACCGGAATCGCCGAGGTGACCCTCAGCCACGACTGGCAGAGCTTCGAGCTCGACTGGGAGGATTTCAGCGACGCTGCTTTGGATTTGCCCGACGCGTCACCAGCGGGAGGAGCCGGCGGTGGCGCGGGAGCCGGCGGTGCTGGCGGTGACGGTGCCCCTGCTGCTGGAGGCGCTCCGGGAGGCGGTGGAGCCGAGGCCGACGCGGGTGGCGCAGCGGGAGCTCCGGCCGTTCCTGCGAACGCAGGCCGGGCGGGCGCCGAGGCGCAGGGCGGTGCAGGCCCAGCAGAGAACGGTACTGCCGGCAGCGCTGGAGCGGCGGGCGACGGTCCGGCGGTGAGCGGTGGTGCGTTCGATCCCAGCGGCGTCGAGGCCATCCATTTTCAGCAGCTCGCAGGGGTCAGCTTCTGGGTGGACGAGCTCACGCTCAAGAACTGCATGCTCGCCTACTTGGCACCGCCCCTTCCCGACCCGCCCGAGCTCGGCAGCATGGGACCGGCCGGGACGCCTGTGGCGCGCCACGGGCAGCTGCAGGTGGTGGACGGTCAGCTGCTGGATCAGTCGGGCGAGCGCGTGCAGCTCAAGGGCATGAGCAGCATGTGGCTCAACTGGGAGACCAGCGGTTACGCCGAGAGCCTGCAGGGCCTGCAGTGGCTGCGGGACAACTGGAACCTCAGCGTGGTCCGTGCGGCCATGGGAGTGGAGGCGAGCGGGGGCTACATCGGCAATCCGGGCCGGTCGCTGAGGCAGGTCGACCACATCGTTCAGAACGCCATCGCGTCCGGTGTCTACGTGATCATCGATTTTCACTCGCACCATGCGCACGAATACGAGTCGGAGGCGCGGGCATTCTTCGCGGACATGGCGCGCAGGTACGGCGAGTATCCCAACGTCATCTACGAGCCGTACAACGAGCCCCTGGACGTGGATTGGCCGAGCGACCTCAATCCGTATCACGAGGCGGTGATCAGCGCGATCCGTCCCATCGACCCGGACAACCTC
>CAZSVU010000468.1:0-5986 GCA_964610275.1 uncultured Polyangiaceae bacterium
CGGTCAAGCAGCACACGTGTGCGCCGATCGCGGGCACCCTTGCTCTCGACCTTGCCCCTCCCCTTCGCCCCTTTCCAGCACGCAGCTGCTCCTTCCCGCCGAACAGAGCACTTCATCTTCTCCTGGCGAACCTCCGGTGCGCCGCGCGCCTGATCCGCGTGCTACCCCTTGGCGCGGGCTTGGACCAGGCGCTTCGAGACGTCGTCCCAGTTGACGACGTTCCACCAGGCCTGGATGAAGTCGGCGCGGCGATTCTGGTACTGCAGATAGTAGGCGTGCTCCCACACGTCCACGACCAGGATGGGCACCGTGGACCAGATCCCCTGCTTCTGGTGATTCTCGCACTGGAGAAGGGTCAACGATTCGCTGAAGCGGTCCCACCCGAGAACACCCCAGCCGCTGCCCTCCACCGACTTGGCCGCGGCGCTGAGCTGCGCCTTCATCTTGTCCACGCTGCCAAAAGCGGCCACGAGCGCCTTCTCGAGGTCTCGGCTCGGCTTTCCCCCCTTGCCCGCCGGCGCCAGGTTCGTCCAGAAGAGGCTGTGGAGCAGGTGCCCCGAGGTGTGGAACGCGAGCTTCTGCTCCCAGTAGTCCACCTGCGAGAAGTCGCCGGACTCGCGTAGGTGCGCCAGCTGTTTGAGCGCCTTGTTCGCCCCGTCGACGTAGCCCTGATGGTGCTTGTCGTGGTGCAGTTTCAGCGTGGCGGCATCGAGATGGGGTTCGAGCGCCTCGTACGCGTACGGGAGCGGGGGCAACGTGTACTCGGTGGGCATGGAGACCTCAGGCAAGGTGGCGGGTGGGGTTGAGAGCGGCGGCGTGGCAGGGGGGCGACCCGGCTCCGTTTGGCAACCGGACATGGGCAGGAACAGCAGGCCACCACAAGCCACGAAGCCTGCCTGCAGGGCTTCGCGACGGGAGAGCTGGTTCGCTTCCCCGCCCGGCTGCTGGCTCGATTTGCGCTGCGATGCCATGTCCCTCGCCCCTCGGTCGCCCGGTTGGTGTTCCGATACGTAGTGCGTCCAGGTCCCGAACGCCAGCCCCTTCGACTTGCCCAATCCCCGCGCCTGCTTCACCACCCGACGACATCCTGCCGACTCAGCCGTACTCCTTCAGCGCGTTCACCAGATCGACCACGACTTTGCGCCCGTCGCCGAACAGCATCATGGTGTTGTCCGCTGCGAATAGGGGGTTGGGGATACCAGCAAACCCCGGCGAGAGGCTGCGCTTGATCACCAACACGCTGCGCGCCTTGTCCACGTCGATGATGGGCATTCCCGCGATCGGGCTCTTGGGATCGGTGCGGGCCACCGGGTTGACCACGTCGTTGGCGCCGATGACGATGACCACGTCCGTATCCGCCAGGGTGGGGTTGACCTCGTCCATCTCCTTGATCTGCTCGTACGGGATGTCGGCTTCTGCCAAGAGCACGTTCATGTGACCTGGCATACGACCCGCGACCGGGTGGATGGCGAACACCACCTCGACGCCACGCTTCTCCAACAGTTGCGTCAGATCCCTGACTGCGTGCTGCGCCTGGGACACCGCCAGTCCGTACCCGGGCACGATGACCAGTGAGCGAATGCCATCGAGCAGCATTGCGGCTTCCTCGGGACTGGTCGCCTTGACTTTGCCCGCATACACCTCGTCGGCTGCCTGTATTGGCCCAGTCTCTTGCGCTCCCAGACCTCCGAACAGCACGTTCGCGAGCGAGCGGTTCATGGCGACGCACATGATCCGCGTGAGGATGAGGCCACTCGCCCCCACCAGCGAGCCCGCGATGATCAGGGCGTTGTTGTCGAGCACGAAGCCGGTGGCGGCCGCTGCCAGGCCCGAATAGGAGTTCAGCAAGGCGATGACCACCGGCATGTCGGCTCCACCGATGGGGATCACCAGCGTCACGCCGAGCACGGTCGCCAGGGCCACCAGCGCCCAGTAGGCGTGGAGCTCACCGTGCCCGATCACGACCACCGCCGCCACTCCGAGCACCGCCGCACCCAGAATCGAATTGATCACCTTGAGGACGGGTGACGTCACGGCACCCGAAGGCACCAGGACTCCCTGGAGCTTGAGCATCGCCACCACGCTTCCGCTGAAGGTCACGGCGCCAATCAGGGCCGATGCGGACGTGGAGATGCCGAGCTGCACGCCGACGGGCTGCGCGCCCGCGCCGCTCTGGACCAACGCTGCGCTCGCCACCAGAACGGAAGCCGCGCCTCCGAACCCATTGAAGATCGCCACCAGCTGCGGCATCGACGTCAGCTGGGTGCGCAGGGCCAGCAGGACACCCACGACGCCGCCGACGAGCAACCCGACGATCAAGAGCTCGAAGCTGACGACTTCGCGGTGCAGGAGCGTGGCCACGACGGCGATAAGCATGCCGACGGCGCCCGTCAGGTTGCCGCGCACGGCCGTGCGCGGGTGGGACAAGCCCTTGAGCGCGAGGATGAAGCAGATCGCCGCTATCAGGTAGGCGCCATTGACCAGAGCGACGCGCTGCTCGATCACTTCCCCGCCTTCCGCGAACGAAACATCGCCAGCATGCGGTGCGTGACCAAGAACCCGCCCACCACGTTGACCGTGGCCAGTATCACCGCTGCCAGCCCCAGCCAGGTGGCCAGCGTTCTCAGCTCGGAGCCTGCGGAGAGGACGGCGCCCACGAGGGTGATGCCGGAGATGGCATTCGACCCACTCATCAGCGGGGTGTGCAGGTTCGGCGGCACCTTGGTGATGAGCTCCCACCCCAGGAACATGGCCAGCGCAAGGATGGTGAGGGCGACGATGAGTGCGGTCATGACTGCGGGGCTCCGACCGTTGGCAGTTGACGCTTGACGCGTTCGTGTTGGAGCTCGCCGCCGCGGGCCACCAGGACCGCCACGGTGATCTCATCCTCCAAGTCGAGCTTCAGGTTCCCGTCCGGATCCGTCAGGTGAGCGATGAGGTTGGTGAGGTTGCGCGAGTACATCTGGGAAGCGTGATACGGAACGTCGGAGGGCGCGTTGGCGGGGCCAATGATCTGAACGCCGCCGTGCTGAACGATCTCCCCGGCGCGACTGAGCTCGCAGTTGCCGCCCGTCTCCGCGGCCAGGTCCACCAACACGCTGCCCGGCGGCATTGCGGCCACCATCGCTGCCGAGACCAGGCGAGGGGCACGTCGCCCGGGAATCGCGGCAGTGGTGATGACCACGTCCGCGCCGCGAAGATACTCGGTCATGAGCTCCTGCTGCTTGGCATAGAAGGCGTCACTCTGGGCCTGGGCATAGCCCCCGGCGCCGGAAGCCTCCGACGTATCGAGCTCCAACGTGACGAACTTCCCACCCACGCTCTGCACTTGCTCCTTCACCTCTGGCCTGACGTCGTAGGCTTCCACTACCGCGCCGAGCCGCTTCGCTGTGGCGATCGCCTGCAGCCCCGCCACGCCAGCGCCCAGCACGAAAACCTTGACCGGTGAGATGGTTCCGGCAGCGGTCATCATCATGGGAAACAGCTTCGGCGACTGCACCGCCGCCAGCAGAACTGCCCGATAGCCCGCGATGCTCGCCATGGAGCTCAGCGCATCCATGCTCTGGGCCTTGGTGATTCGCGGGATGAGCTCCACGGCAAAAGCGGTCACGCCGCGCTCCGCGACCCGGACCGCAGCCTCGGGCGCTCCGAGTGGGTCCATGAACCCCGCCAGCGCCTGACCCTCGCGAAACAACTCCAGATCCGCCGCCCCGGCTCGGGAGTTCGCCCCGGCCGCCCGCACCTGCATCAGCAGGTCCGCGCGGGCAAAGAGCTCGCTCCGGCTCGCGATCAGGGTCGCGCCCTGAGCCGCATACAGGGGGTCGGGATATCCCGCCGCGTCGCCTGCGCCCGCCTCCACGACCACGTCGGCCTTCTGGGCCGCGAGCCGCGCAATATCGTTTGGTACGAGTGCAACCCGCCTTTCGCCGGGGTACGTCTCCGTCGGAACTCCAACAATCATCGATCTCGCTGCGATGCTGTATGGAGCCCGGTTCGTGGGAATGCAACCGCTGGGCCAGGGTGGAAGTGCAAGAAATCCGCTGGTCCCGGCGTTCGCAGGACGGGCATTGACTCGGCGGCCAGGTTGGTGGTCACCTCGCCGACAGCAGAGGGGAAGCGTCGAACCTTCGGGCTCGGTCGGGGAAGTCTGCGACGTCGGAGAATCGAATGGCAGTTGTGAAGAAATGGCGATGCGAAGTCTGCGGCTACATCCACGAGGGCGACGCCCCTCCGGACGAATGTCCCGTCTGCGGTGTGGGACCCGACATGTTCGAGCCTTTCGAGGAAGCCTCGCTGCCCCCCGCAGTCGCTGACGTGAAGGCTTGGCGCTGCACCATCTGCAACGAGATCTTCGAGGGAGAGGCGCCCCCCAAGAACTGCCCCGTCTGCGGGGCGGATGCCAGCCTGTTCGTCCCGCACGAGCCGCCGGAGGCCCCCACGTCGTCCGGCAGCGGGCAGGAACGGATCGTGGTGGTCGGGGGTGGGATCGCGGGGCTTAGCGCAACGGAATACGCCCGCAAGTACAATCCCCAAGCCTCCGTCACACTGGTGCACAAAGAGCCGGACCCTCCCTACAACCGCCTGAACCTGACCCGCTTCCTGGCCGACGAGGTGAAGGAAGACGAGCTCCAGCTGCGCAGCGCCGATTGGTATACCGAGCAGCGAGTGGACCTGCTCCCCGGCGACGTCGCCCGCATCGATCGGTTGGAGCATCTGGTGGAGCTCCGCGACGGAACCATGCTCGGATACGACCAGCTCGTGCTCGCGAACGGCTCCCACCCCTTCGTTCCGCCGATCCCCGGGGTGGGACGTGACGGCGTCTACTCACTGCGCACCAAGGCCAATGCGCTCGGGATCCTCGACCGCGTGCGACCAGGGGCCAAGTGCGTCTGCCTGGGTGGCGGGCTGCTCGGGCTGGAAACGGCCGGTGCCCTCACACGCCGAGGCGCTCAGGTCACCGTACTGGAGGGATTCGAATGGCTGCTCCCGCGACAGCTCGCCGAGCCGGCGGGCAAACTGCTCGAGGCTCGCCTCCGAGCCCTCGGGATCGACGTGCGCTGCTCGGTGCGGGCCGCCGAGATCATCGGGGATGAGGCCGTGCATGGCGTGAAGCTCCCGGACGACACTGAGCTGCCCGCGGATCTGGTCGTACTCGCCACCGGGGTGCGTCCCAACAGCCACCTGGCACGCCAATGCGGCCTTGCGGTCAAGACGGGTGTCGTGGTCGACGACGAGATGAGAACCAGCGATGAGAAGATCTTTGCCGCAGGTGACGTCGCCGAGCACCGCGGAGTCGTCTATGGACTCTGGCCAACTGCGCTGGCGCAAGGACGTGTCGCGGGGACGATTGCCGGCGGGGGCAAAGCGGCCTTCACGGGCATGCCTCCGGCGACACAGCTGAAAGTGCTCGACACTCCGGTGTTCAGCGTGGGGCAGTTCATGCCCACCGACGGCGGCTTCCGCGTCATCGAGCACCAGGAGGGCGACGTGTACCGGCGGCTGGTGTGCCGAGACGGCGCTGTCGTGGGCGCCAACCTCTTCGGCGACACTAGCCTCGCGAGCCAGCTGCGGGACGCCGTGGAGAACGCCACCCAGCTCGAAGAGCTGGGCGACATCCAGAAGCACTTTCCGGGGTGCGCCAGCGACGGCTAGCGAGGCTGGCGCCTCGGGCCCGCCGGCACTATGAGGTCGGGCGATGCGGTACAAGATCCTTGGGCGCAGCGGTCTGCGAGCTTCAGAGCTCTCCCTGGGCGCGATGACCTTCGGGGAAGACTGGGGGTTTGGCGCTTCCAAGGACGAGAGCCGTCGCGTGTTCGAGGTCTATGCCGAAGCCGGCGGCAACTTCATCGACACGGCCAACAAGTACACCAACGGAACTGCGGAACGCTGGGTCGGAGAATTTCTCGGCAGCGACCGCGAACGCTTCGTGCTCGCGACCAAGTACTCGCTGAGCATGCGCGACCGGGATCCGAATGCGGGCGGCAAT
>CAZSVU010000469.1:0-5936 GCA_964610275.1 uncultured Polyangiaceae bacterium
TGCACTGTTCGCATTGCCTGTCGCCGAGGAAGGCGGTACGCCTTGAGGGCATGGGTTGTCGGGGTTTGGGCGCAGTTGCGCTGTCGAGCGTTGTTTTCGCGGCTGCCTGCGGGCGAGTTACGACAGAGTCACATGGCGATGCAGATGCCGAGGACGGGCAAGTGTCCAGCACGGACGCAGATGCACCAGACGAGCAAGCACCGAGCACGGACCCATTTGAGGAAGCCGGTATTGCGGTCACTCTGGCCGACGTGGAAGAAATGCGCTCGAATTCCTGTTTCGACTACCGAGCGCCAGCTGCGTCCTGGGCTGCAAGGGTATTCATGGTGTTGGACGCCAGCTCGTCGATGAACGAGCTTGCACCGGGTGGTGACGGCCAATCAAGATGGCAGGTTGTCGGGGACGCCATACGCGAGGCGGTGACGTCAGCGCCGGATGCCATCGCAGTGGGGCTGCTTGCCTACCCAAACCAGATCGTCGAGGCAGCGCCTGGCGACCGGGCAGCGTGCGTCAACAGTGGCGACCTGCTACCGCTCGCCCCGGTCGGTGAAGGCGATCACCGCCAGAACATCGTCGACGCCCTGAGTGCAGTGGAGCTGAATCCATGCAGGCCCACGCAGGACGCATTCGTCACCGGCTTGGAGGCATTGGCCGCGCCGCCTGTTGGCGCCCCGCAGTACGTGTTGCTCATTACCGATGGGCAGCCCACGCTGACCCTAAACTGCGAACCGGGCGTCTGCACCACCGGTCTCGCCGGGGCCGAGCAGTCTGTCATTGACGAGATCAGTAACTCGTTTTCCCGTAGGAGCATTCGTACGTTTCTGTTCGGCTTGCCCGGCAGCGAGGTCGATGCCACGACCGGCAGCGACGCGCGGTGGTGGCTTTCCCAGGCGGCCGAGGCTGGACGCACCTCACCGGGCAACTGTAGTCACGATGCACCACCGTATTGCCACTACGATCTGGCTGGAGCCGACGAGCTTCGTCCGGCTCTGGATCAGGCACTGCGTGACGTCTTCGGGCACTTCGATGACTGCCGGTACGAGGTGCCGAGTCCCGCGGACGGCGAGCAGATCGACCTAAACTACTTGGACTTCGTGGTTTGGCCCGCCGGAGGGCAGCCGGTTCACATTTTGCACAACGTGAGTCCTGGCTGCCAAGCCGGTTGGTACGCGGACAACATGCAAATCAGGCTCTGCTCTCAGACTTGCTCGGCAGTGCGCTCCGATCCCTTGGTTGAATTGGAGATTATCGCTGGGTGCAATGCGATTGAAGGCCCGTAGCCTGACTACATCCGTTGCTCTGGACCCTCGTTGACGCGAACGCGTTGCTCTTGTAGTCTCAGCTGAAATGGGACGGGGTGCCAAGGGGTAGGGGGATACCTGCTAGCCGTGCGGAGTTCCTTCCGTTTCGTTGACTGGCCTGCCGCTCGGCGTTCTGTCAGTCGGAACCGTCTCGGAGGGAATCACATGCCATCACGTTGCGCGTCCGCGATGCTTGCTGCTGCCGCCATGGCCGTTTTTGGCTGCGGCGCCAATGACTTGCCCGACGAGCCTCTTGCACTAGCAAGGATGGCATTGGCGCACGGCGACCTGCGCGTCCAAGCGCACCATGGAGAGGACTGGAGCGCCACCAACAACGAGATCAAGCCGCACTTCCGGATCCACAACGACGGATTCCACGAGGTCGCCCTGACCGAGCTGACGATCCGCTATTGGTACACGCGCGAAGGCGAGGACAGCGAGGCTAGCGATTGCTGGTGGGCACAGGTCGGTTGCGAGAACATTAGGCGCTCCAACTTCGCGATGGCGACGCCTGCTGATGGGGCCGACCACTACTTCGAGGTCGGCTTCAGGAGCGGTGCAGGACAGCTGGCACCTGGAGCCGACAGCGGCGAGATGAAGCTGGCCTTCCACAAGGGCGACTGGACTGACTACGATGAGAACGACGACCACTCGTACACCGCCGGGCAGACCAGCTTCGCAGACGCACCGAATGTCACGCTGCACCGCAATGGGACTCTGGTGTGGGGAACTGAACCGGGTGGGTGTGGGGCACCTACGTGCGACGATGGAACCCAGAACGGTGACGAGACAGACGTGGATTGCGGTGGATCCTGCCCAGCCTGCCCCAGTGGAGCGAGCTGCACCCAAGATTCCAACTGCGAAAGTGGACAATGCGAAAACGGCACATGCGTTGACGCTGGAACCGGGGGCGGATTGAGTTCCGCGCCCCTGCAATTGGAGGTGCTAGCCAATTCCTGCGGCGCCAATCAAGCCCAGGACTTCTTCAGGATCGTCAACACCGGTACCTCGCCCGTCGCCCTCTCGGACATCAAGATCAAGTTCTGGGTGAACGACACGAGCGCGGCGGAGATCATCCCAGTAATCGACAACGGGGGATGCCTGACGAACGCGACCGGCTGCTACGAGCAGGTCAGCGGCGTCACGGTCGCCGCCGCCCGATTGTCGTCGGGTTGCGGACCCGACCCGCAGCATCAGGCAAACTGGGAGGTGACGATTTCGACGACGGACACCGCGTCCCTGAACCCTGGAGAGGTGTGGGACAACATCCAGTCGCAGCTTCACCTTGCAGACTACACGGACTTCACTCCGGGGATCAGCGACTGGTACAGCCCGTGCACGACGGGACAAGGCTTCCATTCCTCGCCGTATTTTGGACTCTACTACAGAGGCGAGCTCGTTCTTGCTCCGAACTCTGGGATTACTGCGCCCGATTGCCGCGCGCCGCACGGCTCCCAACGCCTCCCCGGACACATCACCGCCGCCACGACGGACGCACCCCTGGTCGGCCCAGTCCCGCCCGGAACGACGGTACGCCTGGCGATTGGGTTGCCACTAAGAAATCGCGAGGAGTTGGAGAATCTGGTGCAGGAGCTGTCCAATCCCAATAGCCCAAACTATCGACACTATTTGACCCCCGATGCCCTGACAAGCGCGTACGGTCCGACTCTAGCCGACTACGAAAGTGTCGAAACCTGGGCAGCGCAGCAGAATCTCACTGCCACGACCGACGACGACGGCCAGCGCCTCGTTCTGGCCGTCACGGGCACGGCGGCGGCCGTCCAACGTGCGCTGTACGTCAATTTGAACTACTATCAACGTCCCGACGGAACCCAGTTCTACGCACTTGATCGGGATCCCTCCTTGGATCTTACCGCTCCGGTGCTCCATGTATCCGGACTCGACGACTTCTATCGGCCGGAGCCGGCCAGCGCCGGTCGGGGCCCTGGCGAGATAGAGGGGACGGACCTCCGTGCGGCGTACGTGTCGAACGCCAGCGACCAGAACTGTCCAGATCCCGACGCCATCCAAGGCGACGGACAGTGCATCGGCATCGTCGCGTTTGCTCCCTACAATCCGGCCGACATCCTAGCCTTTGCCGAGCGCAACGGCTTCAGCGACTTCGACGTTGATACTCAGGTCGTGCCAGTATCCGTGGACGGCTTCGACAACACGTTCCCGGATCTCGATGACCTCCCCGAGAACAAGATCGACTGGGTCCTGGAGGTCGAAGGTGACATTGAAATGGCGCTCGCCATGGCACCCCGGGCGAGGGTCGTCGTCTACGCAGGAGTCCTCAACACCCTCGAGCTAATACTGGCCAGGATGGCCTATCACCAACCGCTCTGCAACCAGCTCAGCGCCTCGCTGACCGTGGTGGCGAATTCCAGCACACGCCAGTTTTTCGAGTACGTCTTTCCCGCCTTGGGGCAGTCCTTCTTCAAGGCAACGGGGGACCGCGGCGGCGTGAGGACGGACATCAATGCGAATCCGATTAGCGAGGATTACGTCCAATCAGCCTACTTGACGACGGTCGGTGGTACTTCGCTAACGCCAGACGGCCTTGGCGGCTACTCAGAAAGCACTTGGCCGCTGGGTGGGGGCGGGTTTGACGAGAGAATCCCCATTCCATCCTACCAACAGGACATGGATATGGACAGCGTCGGTGGCTCCAGCATCGCCAGGAACAGGCCCGACGTGTCCGCACAGGCTGACACGACGGTCACACTGGTCGCCACCCTTCGCGAGCAGGAGCCTGATCCTGATCCAGAACCGTGCAGGCCCAACGCGCCGCTGGCCAGCGGTCAGGTCATACACAGTGGGGGCACGAGCCTTTCGGCGCCGATCTGGGCCGGCTTCATGGCGCTTGCCAACCAACAAAGCCAGGCAAACGATCTCGGGGCGATCGGCTTCGCAAATCCCGCGCTGTACGCCATCGGGAACTCCGCGGCATATGGGGATTGTCTCAACGACATCCAAACCGGCGCGATCAACATCTACAGACAACGGACGGAAGAGGCGGACGAATGCGGCGAGTACCCTTGGGTCGTTTCGGACGACGCAGGCTTCGCTGCGGGCGCCGGCTACGACCTGGCGACCGGCTGGGGCAGCCCCAAGTGCGGTCTCATTGCGCAGCTTGCGTCGTATGCGCCGGCACCGAACCGCGACATCTCGGTCGGTGAGAGCCATACTTGCGCCATTCGCAATGACAGCACTATCTCTTGCTGGGGTCGGAATGATGTAGGACAGTTGGGCGATGGTACGATGGGGGACCCTTCCCCGAGCCCTACTCCGGTCGCTGCGCCGCTTGAGTGGACGGACAATCAACTGAAGGCGCTGCAGATCGCATCGGGTTTGGATCACACCTGCGCGGCTATGTCCGACGGAAGCGTATGGTGCTGGGGAGACAACACATACGGTCAGCTCGGAGACGACAGTATTTCCGGTTCCGACACTCCTGTCAGGGTAGAGGGGCTGGACCCGGTGAGCCTGGAATTGGAAGCGTTCAAGTACAACTTCCTCACGGCAGGAGGCTACCATACTTGTGTTGTGACAGGAGACGATCGTCACATTCAGTGCTGGGGACAGAACGACCACGGCCAACTCGGCAATGGCACGATCAGCGAGTCCGAGACTGTCACGACTGTGCAGGGCACATCCGGACCGGTGAGCGACGCTGCCTCGCTGCGTGCCGGATTCAAGCACGGCTGCGTGCTGCTCGTGCCAGGCAACGACTCGATGTGTTGGGGACTGAACGATAGCGGCCAGCTCGGTGACGGAACCACGGAAGACTCTCCTCGACCCGTGCTGGTCGAGTACCCAGACCCGGAATTCGAAGCGGAACACCTGGCCCCGGGGTACACCCACACGTGCGTGATAGGGTCGAACACGGACGGAAGGGTATTCTGCTGGGGGGCCAATCAGTACGGCCAATTCGGGAACGGAGGCACGTCCGGCGGGGTGAGCCCGGATCCCACGGAGGTGGGCCGCTGGCGGGGATACTCCGCTACCGCCATCCATGCTGGCGCCAACGACACGTGTGCGGTACTGTCCTGGACGCCGAACCAGCTACAGTCCGGGCTCTACTGCGCGGGCGCAAACGAGGCTGGGCAGCTTGGAATCGGCCAAGAGAGCGACCAGGAGGAAGCGCCGCAACCGGTGTCCGTTGACTCCGCGGAGATGTGGCTCTGGGGAGTGACCAAGGTGCGAGCATCCCTTGGCAATCACGTGTGTGCGTTGACGAGGTGGGGCAGCGTATTCTGCTGGGGGGGGAACGCGGACGGTCAACTGGGTGACGGGACACGCGACAGCCGCGCCCATGCCGCGCCCGTGCAGTTCTTCTAAGCTCCCCAGTTTCTCCGTAGCGTCGTTCGTACCTGGGCAAGACCCCCACAGGAAGGGCAGTCCAGCAACGCGCTCGCGCCGAACTAGCCGGCCATCATTTCCACGCCATTGCCACGCCCCGCGTGCTCTGGGGTCGCTTCCCGTTCCGTCCTGTCGCGTTCGAGCATCGCGCTGGGGAGTGGTCCGGTGCACGGAAGCGGCTGGAATGTCCGGTGTTTGTGTTTGGTCTCGATGGTTTGAGGATTGCGCCCCCGGCGAGATTCGAACACGCGACCAACGGTTTAGGAAACC
>CAZSVU010000470.1:0-5920 GCA_964610275.1 uncultured Polyangiaceae bacterium
GCACGTCGAGTGGTGGCACGTCGAGTGGTGGCGTCCCGAACACCGCTGGCGCCCCCGGTAGCGCCGGCGTTCCAGGCAGCGCTGGCGCGCCAAGCAGCGCTGGCGTTCCGAACACTGCGGGCGTTCCAGGTACCGCTGGCGTCCCAGGCACCGCTGGCGTTCCGAACGGCGGGGGGCAGCCCGCTGAGGGGGGAGCTTCGGCGACCGCGGGCAGCGTGGCGACTGGTGGCACTCTGGCCACTGGAGGCGCTCCTGCGATCGGTGGTCGCGCTGGCAGCGCGGGCCAAGCGGGCGCAGCGGGGAGTTCCGGTGCCGCAGGAGAACCCGCAGCCGGCGGAGTCGCAGGGGCTGCCGGTGGTCTGTCCGCAGGTGGTGAGCCAGGAGCGGCAGGCACTGGTGCAGCTGCCGGCGGATCTGGCACTGCGGGGCAGACCGCGGCCGCAGGTCACGCTGGGGCTGCCGGGACATCAAATGCGGGTGGCGAAGGGGGAGCCCCTGGATGTGGAATCTGTCCCCGGGGCGAAATCTGCTGCGGTGGTAAATGCGTCGACCCGCTGAGCGATCTCGCGCATTGCGGTGGATGCGGTCAGGCCTGCGAAAGACCAGGAGAAGCGTGCCGCTCTGGCGCCTGCGGGTGCATGTCAACTCGGTCAGCCGACTGCGGCGACTACTGCGCTGACGTGATGAGCGACCCGAACAACTGCGGCGGTTGCGGGACGATCTGTCCAGTGGGTCAGCGCCTGTGCGACTCATACAACTGCATGGCATGCTCCACGTGGGGCTACGTGGAGTGCGGTGGCGAATGCATCGAGAGCACCCAGCGAGACCCGAACAACTGCGGCGGCTGCGGGATTGCGTGTGGGGTCAACGAAGCCTGTGTGGCAGGCAATTGCATCAGCCAGTAGGCAGCCCGCCAACGCTCTATGGCTTTCGCCTGTTCTGTGCCGAAACAGGATCGCCCACGAATCATGCGGCATCCCGGTAGTAGTACTTGAGCGTGCCCAGTGACAACACCAGCGTTACTGCCCAGTGACAACACCGGCGTTACTGCCCAGCAAGCCTTCGCGCAGTTCGCCGTCATCTTCGCTTCACCAGTGAACTGCGCGGGACTAGCACACGTAGGGTTCGCTTTCGCGCCGTGCTCGGCCGTCAAGGGACTGCGCTCGCACCGGAATCCCCGCGGACCCACGTGGTGGAAGTCCCCTGAGCGTCTCCGACCGCGGACAGCAGCAACGCCCAGCAGTACGCCCACCAGCAGCCACCATCGGTGGCCGGTCGAGCTGGCGGGTACGGTGCAGCCGCAGCCGCCTTCGTCGTCTGATCCGTCGGCGGCGTCGTTCGCTGACGCACCGCCGGCACCGCCGCTGCCGCTCCCCACCGGGGGCTCGGTCGGAGGCAGGGTCGGATCGGCGTCAATGACGATCGGGTCGCTGTCTACTGGGTCGAAGACCACGTCGATGCCGGGCTCGCCCTCGGCGAGTGTGAATGTGATCACCGTGCCGTCGTCGAACTCCACCGTGTAATCGAAATCGCTTCCCGCCTGGACGTTCACGACCGGATTGCTCTGACCGGCGGCAAGCGGCACGAGCAGAGTGACAAAGCGCTGCTCGCCGGTGCCGGTGATCTGGTGGCGCACGGTCAGCGCGGGGGTTTCGCCACCCGAGTGGTCGAGGTCCCAGCCGAGTACCTCCGGGTCGGTGACGCCGCTGTCGTGCAGGACGGTGAGTCCTTCGGTGCGAAGCGGCACGATTCCGAGGTTCGGCACCTCCGTGTCAGTGCTGACCGTCACGCTGCCCGGTTCCTCAGACCAGTTGGTCGTGAGCAGGTGCCACCGTGCTTCGTAGTCGTGGCTGGCGGTGTCGTTCGGGGTGAGCGCGTCCACAGCCAGGAACAGGTCCGGGCGCACAAACAGCAACTCGCGCCGGTGGGTGGCGACGAGGTTGTCCTCTTCGCCGTACGCGTCCTGGTAGTAGCCAACCGCGTAGGAATGCGTGTCCTCGGCGCGGAAGTAGGCCGCGGGGGTGTTCGGATCCCCCCAACCGAGCGGGTCGGTGTCCGAGTCGCGGCTGCGCTGCTGGGGCAGACCGTCCACCATCACGGAGTTGTGTGACTGGGTGTCGATGCCATAGTCACGGAAGGCGCTCTGCTCGTAGTTGCCGCCGCCCGAATCGAACAGCAGGCGGCGCCCATGGGGCCAGAGGATGAGGTTCAACTTGTCCTGGTGGCTGTGGCCGCGGCTGTAGGGGCCCACGTCGAAGAATGCGTAGTGCGCTGACTCGTCCCAGCACGACCGCATCAGCACGAAGCCCGAGTCCGGTAGGATCAGGTCGGTGTAGTCGGGTGGCGGCCCATCGGCCCGCCCGCTAGCGGCCCAGGCATACACCGGCTCGTCCGTGAACAGCCCAGCCGGCAGCTCGCTCTCACGCGCGACGTCCACGTCCCAGCTATCGTTGACGTACGGATTGTTCCAGTCCGGCGTCGCGATCAGAATGGGCCAGAGGTACGCCGTTCGAAGCCGCGTCAGGTAGTCTTCTGGGATCTCGCCGATCCGCCCCGTCACTTCGGCCACCTCGTACAAGCCGGTGATGTGGCGGATCGACACCTGGTGATACCCGGGTGACAGCTCGTAGTGGCCGCCGTCGGGCAGGAACTGCTCGGTCATCAGGTCGTACATTCCCTGCACGGCGAAGGCTCGCCACTCGGCCGCGTCCACGAACTCGGGGAACAGCGCGCCCACGGTGTAGAGACCGTCAAGCTCGTGAGTGAGCCAGTTGCCACTGGTCTGGAACTGCCGGAGGTACGCTCCGTGCTCGTAGAAGCTCTTCAGCATCAGGATCATGTGGTCGTCGTCGAACTCGGGCGCGCTCAGAAAGCGATGCCACGCGTCCGACCATGAGCCCGAAGCACGGATGCCCGTGTCGATCGTGCGCCACGAGGACCCGGCGCCGTTGGCCGCGACGTTGGGCACGCGCCGCGTGGTGACGAAGCTCGCCAGCTGATCGGCCCAGGCCTGGGCGTAGGTCGAATCGCCGGTAGCCCAGTAGGCGCGACCCAAGTCGTTCCAGAAGCTCATCCGTCCGACCTGCCAGGTCCACTCGTTGTTGTCGGCCACCGGCGCGTCCAACGTGGGGTTGTACGACCAGTCGATCACGCCACCGGGGAACGTGTACTCGTAGCCGACGATGGTGAAGGTGCCGGCCACGGCGTCGAGGGCCCGCTGCTCGTCGTACCAGACGCTCGTGTCCACGTGGTGGGGGTCGAAGAACCACGCGGGCTCGGTTCGGGCCCGGAAGTAGGCGCAGAGCTCGAGCTTGGCGGTGCTCAGATCGCCCGCGTTCACCGCGGTCTGCGCTGCTTCGAGGCCGGGCAGCGTCAGGTCGATCGCCGCGAACAGCTCGGCGTCGGTCGTCTTGGGAGCCGTGCGGTCCACCATTGCCAACTCGACTTCGTCGACGTGCAGGACCAGGGTGGTGTCCGGGGTGTTGTCCCAGCCGCTCGCGCGGAACGAGATCTCGTCGATCTGGTCGAGTCCGCGCGGCGTCCGTACGGTGCTGAAGTACTCGAGCTCGAGCACGTGCTCGCGCCAGCCGGTCCAATCGATGGGCAGCTGCCACTGGTAGTAGTCGATACCGTCGGTGCTCTCGTTCTCGGACCCTAGGTAGACCAGGATGTTGCCGCCCAGGGCATGAGGGTGATTGGCGTGCATCCAGAACCGGAGCGCGTCGCGCTGGCTCATGTCGATGGGGCTCGCCGGTTGGTAGCTGAGCGTCTCCCCATCGGCAATCGCCCAGCGGATCGACCCGCTGCCTACTTGCACCGGATCGGACGCCACCGTGGCGTTGCCATCCCAATCGGTCAGCGTCTCGCAATCGGAGAGAACCTGCGCTCCTGCCTCCGAGGTCGTGGCGATCGTCGCGAGCACTCCGAACGCGGCGAGCGTCCACACCCCACCTGCTACCCTGGCCATGGTCGGAAGTATCTCACGTCCGAGGTGGTTCGGCCGCTAGGTGAATCAAAGCGAGTCGGAAAGAGCAGCGCGGAAAGTCGACATAGCGTAGGGGTCGATCTTCGTTGGACCTGCGGCCGAGGCCGCTGGAGAAGGGATTCGAACCGGCGGCTCAGTTGACGATGAACGACTCCTTCGCGCTGGGAGTCGACCAGAACCTCACATGAGGTCCCGAGGAGCGCAGGCCCCAAAGGGGCCGAGGACCGCAGGACACCCTCGACGTCGACCTTGGCAATCGGGAAAGAACCCGTTTCCTGCCGTTACTAGCCGTTACAAATCGGCGAAATCACAACCACGGGCGTTACTCGGACGATCCAACCGTTACGTCAAGTGGTGCTCCAAGTGGTGCTCCGGGGGGTGGAGTACCAGTTGGGACCTCGCCGCGGCAGTGCCCAGAGGGTCGGTGATGCCTGTCGCTGACCGTCGGCCAATCCGGTGTCTGGGGTCGCCGCCGATCCTGGATTCCAGGTTGCCTCGAACGGACTGGGGATGCGGCCTGGAACGCTCCCGCCAAGTCTCCTTCTGGCTGCCCCGGCGCCAGATCGCCCTGACTGTCTCGAGCCGCCACAATGCAGCGTCGTCGCATGCTAGGATTCGATCAGTTCAAATGCAGCGTTCGACGACGGAGCCGGTTCCCCAACCGATTGACACGCCTGCCCCCGACTACGACGAGAACGGGGTGGACCGAACACTGATCCGCTCGTCGCTGCGCAAGACGCCCACCGAGTGTCTCGAGATCCTCGACGACCTGCACTCCCTCGCGCAGAGCACCCGCCGTGTCCGCGAACCGGTTCGCTAGGGTCCTCGACGCCCTGGTCCGCCATGAGGTGCGGTTCATCGTCGTCGGTGGCGTGGCAGCTGTGCTGCAGCGCGTGCCGATCACCACCGTCGACTTCGACATCCTTCACGACCGCGCCCCGGACAACGTCGAGCGACTGCTCGCAGCACTTCGGGATTTGGACGCCACATACCGGGACGACCCGCGGGATCTTGTCCCGCAAGCATCCGTGTAATGACCCGCCCCAAAGACAAGCTGATGCTCATGCACCTAGAGGCAACCCTGGAGGAGCGGGAACGGTTGCGCAAGAAGGAGTAGCAAGCGTGCTGTGTGTCACGAGCGAAGGCGAGGGCGCAAATTCCGCAGTAGAATCCGCCCCGGGGCTCACCGAAGGCGAGACCGGGTGGCGCAGCGAGTGGGACCCGTCGCTCGCAGTAGACCGAGCAGAGCTGGAGAGCAGGATCTACTGCGACGGATTCAGCGCAACGTGGACCGTGGAAGAAGCGGGAGCCGAGGCGTACCCGATTGGCTACGTGGATTGGTACGATGCCTTCGCGTTCTGCATCTGGGACGGTGGGCGGCTTCCGACCGAGGCCGAGTGGGAGTACGCCGCGGCGGGGGGAGACGAGAACCGGCTGTTCTCATGTTCATGACGTACGAGGAGATCGACGGTGCAGTCGAAGGCCTCAATGACTCGACGTCGCCCTTGGCAATCGGGAAAGAAACCGTTTCCTGCCGTTGGTAGCCGTTGCAAACCGTTGAAATCACAACCACGGGCGTTACTCGGACGATCCGGCCGCTACGCAAAGTGGTGCTCCAAGTGGCGCTCCGGGGTCTTGAGTGCAGCGTACTTGGCACGCAGTTCGGTGGCGCCGTCGACGACGCCACGCGATAGCGGAAGCACATCCAGCTCACCGGACGAGAGCAGCCGGTCGTACTGCTTCAACAACTCCAGTTGCCGCTCCCGAAGCGGCTCGGTCCTGCACTCGATGCGGGTGAGATCGGAGGTGACGAATTTGGCTCCACCTTGCGCGGCCATCGCGCGCAGTCGGGTCTCCACGGTGGCGTGCCTTCACCGAGGTGGATAAAGCAGACGCGTCGAGGTAGACGCTACGCACGCCCTGTCCATTCGGCTC
>CAZSVU010000471.1:0-5892 GCA_964610275.1 uncultured Polyangiaceae bacterium
CATCCATGTTTCGGCGGTCGCTGGCGGCCGCCGAAACATGGATCAAGGATGGGGGAACAAAAGAAGGGCTCGCGCGTGACCCTTCGGCTGAGTAGCATAGTGGGGTGAAGTCCGAGTCTCACCTCGACGATCTTCGGCGCGATATCGATGAGGTCGACCGCGAGATCCTCCAGTTGCTCGCCAGGCGGATGCAGCTCGTGTTGCAGGTGGGCGACTACAAGCGGAAGCACCACCTGGCCGTGTACGACCCGGAGCGTGAGCGACGCATGCTGGAGCGATTGGCCAACCACTCGCCAGCGCCGCTGTCAGCCGAATCCGCGAGACGAATCTTCGAACGACTCATCGACGAGTCCCGCAGCCTGGAGCAACGGCACGTCACCGAAAAGTGACGCCAGCCACTCGTCCCGTCGGCTTTGATCGGGACTGCCGGAGCGACCGCAAATGTCGGTCACTGGGTGGCATTGCGCTGCGCGCCGGCCGTTTGGGGTGGGGCCCCACGCAGTGGGGCGGGGTCTTGCGAAGACCCCGAATAGGCGACCGAAACCTTGTCCGAGCACAGTCGCAGTCCTCTGAGGTCTTGCGAGCCCTCACCCTGCTGGGGGTTCGCAAGACCGGCACGAGGATCGCGCTCGCTGATTCAGTGCAGCGTGTGCCAGTCTCCCTTGTGCTCGACCTTGGGGACGTCCGGCTCGGGGAATCGCCCCTGCAAGCTGGCGGGGGCCGGCTGGTTGCTGCGCGCGACGACGATGTGCACCCGGCGATTCTCACCCATGAGTTGCTGCTGTTGCACGAGCGCGTCCGCGGCGGCTTCCTCGCGCGTCCAGCGCTCGAGCGTAGCTTGGGCTCGCCGCCGACGCCGTCGCCACACCCAGGCGATCAACCCAATCATAGCGACCCAGATGACGACGCCGCTGGTGAGAATGGGCCAGTACGTGTAGCGCTTCTTGACGTCCTCCCGCCACTCGAACTCCAGGCTCGCGACGTCGGTGCCGTAGGCGTCCTGCAGTGCTTGGTCGAAGGTCTGTCCCTTGGACATCCGCCGCACGAGCGCGCCGAACCGGTGCTGATCCTGCCGACGCACCAAGAAGCGGACCAGATCCGCTGCCTGGGCATACGCCACCGAGGCGGTCACCGGCTCGTTCGGGAACGAGCGCTCCAGCTGATCCAGGGGCAGCAGGTTGCCCGAAAGCGTCGCCGTAGAGAGCGTCTGAAATCGGACGATGGAACCTTCACCGGACACGAATACGGCGAATCCCTCGTTGAACCAGCGCGGCACTGGGCGGTTGCCCACGGCATCGTAGAGCGCCACGTGCGCCAGCTCGTGACGGAAGATTTCTGCCAAATCGTGCCGCGAATTGGGGTTCAGGGGGGCGATGGTCAGCAGTATGAGGCCCAACTTGGAGTAGGCGACACCCGACGCGTAGCTCGGGTACGGCGCACCCTTCGGTGCCAGCGCGCGCATCTCTCCCGGGCTACGGCCGATGTAGACGCTGACCTCGTTGAGCACGGACGTGCCCATGCGCGCCCTGAGCTCGGTGCGGATGGCATCGGCTTCGGCAATCAGCGGCTGCACGTGCTTGCGCACTGCCGGTGGATAGGCGAAGCGAATCCAACCCGCGTCGTGAGTGTTGAACGCATCGGGTGGCGGCGGCAGCTTGATTCCGGTTCCCGAGATGCGAGGGGCATCGCTGGGTGCGACGTAGCGCACCTGTGGGCCCTTGCGGGGCGCTGGCGACTGCCCAGCTGCCGAGCCGGGCTGCTGAGCGCTCTCCGGGGCCGGCGGGGTGACCTGGGTCGTTCCGGTACGCACCGGAGCATCGGAGTCTTCAGTGTCGGCCGCTTCGATCGAACCGGTGGGCGGAGCGGCGGCAGCCACGGACCCCCAGAGCCAGACGGCGAACGCCAGCGTTACCAGGAGCCAGCTCGCCAAGATCCAGCGCGGCCGTGGATCAGCGGCAGTAGGGGCGCGCGGTCTCTCCGGGGGCGTGAACATCGAGGAAGCCGGGTGCGCAGGCGCCGACCCAGCGGACTCACGCACTCACCGAAAGTTAAGAACCTCTGGCCCTGTCGTCAAACCACCCGCCCACAACCCCTGCCCCGGTGTGCAGACCTGGTCGGCAAAAAATCGGCCGCTTCGCCAAGAAAGTCGGGCGACTGCGATTGGCAGCACGGTCGGTAGGCCGAATCCCGCTCAATGTCCAATCAGTGCAAGAACCGAGTACAGGACGGGGGCTGCGCTGTTCAAGATGGCCGGCAGGCCGTCCGCCAAGTGCAACGCGACCAGCGCCCCGCCGATCACCAGCAGCCAGCTGGCGGGGCCCGCCAGGCGCACCCGTCCTGCAGCCCCGGTCGGCAAGGGGGCGACGGCCGCGCCGATCACCCCGAGCGCGGCTAGCGCACCGTCGAGCAGACCGCTGCGCAGACCGCCCGCGAGCAGCACTCCGCCCACCACGCGAAGCACGAATAGCCCAGCGATCACTGCCAGCACGATGGCGAGCATCCGACCGAACCGGCGTCCACGCCCCGAGCCCTGGGCCATCGCGAACACTCGTGCCGAGATCAGCAAGGCACCGATCAGGATTGCCGTGCCCAGCACGGCGAACGTCACCGCCCCGAGTGGTCGATGGTGGGTGGCTCGCTTGAGCAGTTGCGCAAACACCATCCACGGACCGGATGCGAGCCCGACTCCGAGCGCCAGCACCACCAACCCCCTGGGCTCAGGTCGCAGTAGCCGCAACGCACCAGCCAGGGGACCCATCAGGAGGGCTGCCGCTCCCCACAAGACCAACCAGCCCGCGACGAAGGATGCGCCAGCCGAGGATGCGCGCCAGGCACCTGGCAACGCCACGACCAAACCAACCCCGGTTCCCAACAGCAACCCGGTGGCGAAACCCATCCACAGCGGGTGCGCAGACCCGGGCGCAGCCGGGACGGCCTCCGAGCCCTCGGATTCGGAAATGGCTCTCTCTTCGCTCACGTTGCCGTCCCTAGCTCCACGCGTACGCGCCATGCGACCTGAGAACTCAAGTACCCGTGCTGCTGGTACCAACGCACGGAACGCTCGAGTGCGGCGACCGCAGGCCGATGCTCGTACCCGAGCTCGCGTTCGGCCTTCTCGCTGCTCACCCAGTGGTACTGACCGGCCATGTCCCGAGCGACCTTATAGGTCAACAGCGCCTCGCCTCCCAGCCATCGCGCCTTGGCCTCGAGCAGCCGCCCGATGAATCGGACCACCCCGGGGCTGAGCTCCGGACCCGAAGCCGAGCTCCCAACCATCTGAGCGAGCAGGGTGCAGTACTGCGCGTAGGTCACGTTCTCACCGCCGAGGAGGTAGCACTGCCCGACTCTGCCCCGATCCATGGCGAGCGCATGGCCCTGGACCACGTCGTCCACGTCCACCACGCTCACTCCGCCTTCCACCCTTGGCACGAGCCGCGGTGCGGCCAGGCACTGCAGGATACTCTGACCCGCCGGCGTCGGCTTCCAGTCCCCCGGCCCTGCCACGGCGGACGGCTGCACGATCACGGCTGGAA
This sequence comes from uncultured Polyangiaceae bacterium, assembly GCA_964610275.1. Taxonomy (GTDB): domain Bacteria; phylum Myxococcota_A; class Polyangia; order Polyangiales; family Polyangiaceae; genus JAFGBI01. The sequence goes on from CAZSVU010000471.1 coordinate 3,534, forward strand.
GCCCGGCTTCGACCATGTCGAGCGCGACTTGTTGCGCCTGGTACTTGCTCTGAATGTACGCCTCGGGATCGGCGTGGTTGAACTCGTGCTCTTCGTCCATGGGCTCGGGGCGCGCGGTCGTTCCGACGGCGGCCACACTGCTCGTGACCACGACCTTTCTGAGCTTGCGCTTCAGGGCCGCGGCTAGCGTTGCCCGTGTGCCTTCCACCGCCGGGACGAGCACCGTTTCCGGCCGGAGTTCCCCCACCCGAAACACGCTGGCCACGTGGTACATCCGATCGCAGCCCGCCAGGGCGCGGTAGACCGTGTGCTCCACGGTGATGTCGCCGAAGACCACCCAGAGGCGATCGGCGGGATACTCCCGCAGGTGATCCAGGCGCGACCCAGGTCGCACGAACGCCTTCACGCGCTCCCCCCCCTCCACCAGCAGCTTCACCAACCGCGACCCGATGAATCCCGAGGCGCCGGTCACCAGAACCCAGGGCTCAGCCATGCGCGAGGCCTAATGCCGCATCCGGTGAGTCACAATCTGAAAGCACGAGCCACCGCGCACCTCTGGCCCGCCCCTGGGGTCGCGCTCCAGCGACCGAGCACTACCGCCCCGACGAGGCCACGTTCTCGGCAAACGCGCTCCGCCAGGCGGGCTCACGCGACCGGCGCGATGACCGCCGACGGGCGCGGGACAATTTTGTTGCCGCCGCGGCCTTGGACCGGGCCGCTCCGTTCCTGGCCTTGCCCTTGGAGCGCTGCTTGGGATTCGTCTTGGAGGCCTCGGGGCCGAGCGGATACTTCAGGTGTCCGCTCTGATCCATCCAGTGCGCCAGGTCTTTGGGATAGGGGTAGGCCCGATCCGGGACTCCCGTTCGGCGGAACCCGAACTCCCAGGCGTACCTCTCATTGCTGAAGAACTCGCTCAGCGTCAGCTTGCGGCCATCGACCCGAACCTCGTTCCTCGCCAGACGAATGTTGTGGGAGTAGTCGAAAAAGGTCAGGTGGTGGAAGCCACCGCTGATGGACTGCACCTTCTCCCCCAGGTCGTCGTAGCCACCGACCATTTCGAGACCTCGACGCCGGGTGAGTCCATCGATGGGCGGGACCACGGTCTTGAAGTATCCGCTCACCAAGGCGTCACCACCGAGACCACGCTCGTTCAGCCACTCGCGCAAGAGGGCACTGCGCTTCCGGAAGAACCCGGGCCCCTTCATCTTCCGCCCGTTCGGAGCATTGCGCTTCCAGTCCTTGTCCCCCATCGCCAGGGCGATCTCGGCGGCCGCGTAGTAATGGGTCGCGCCGTCATCCTTCTTGGCCTGAAGGAAGGTCTGCTCGACCATCCACGCGGTGGCCAATTGCTGGCCGAGGATCTCGGCAGCCGCGGCGAAGTGGGGCCCATCCATCGGCACCTCCACCCAATCCGAGGTCGTGCCGATGCGCAACCCGTGGGGACTGACGTCGAACTCGACCACGGTGCCCTTGTGTCCCCAGACGGTGATCGTCACCCAGTTGTCCCAGGTGTCCGGCAGGTTGCCCTTGGCCACCTGCTCCAAAGCGAACCGATGTCGCGCGGGCTCATCATCGGCATCGATCTTCGCGTACTCGTCCAGCCACTTCGAGCCGGGTGTCCCCTCGGGAGTTGCCTCCGCCTCGGCGGGCTCATTGAGTGGCGTCAGACGCAGTGCCGCAGTCTTCGTGGGGAGCATCCACAGGGCAACGCCCAGGACGACAGCCCCCACTGCGATGATGCGGCCAAGTTTCACGAATCAGTCACCTGACTAGCATTCCTGTCGCTCCAGTCGAGCAGCCAGAGAGTCGCCACGTGCGCGCTGCTTCACGCCTCCACGAATCTCATCGTCGCGCATTCTATAACTTTTCCTTAACGGTCCTAGTCCCTTCTGCGTAAGAGGTGGCGCCCGGGTCAGGAAGTGTCGGGGGTGCTCTCACCGAGGCACCCGGGGATGCCGGGGCCGGAGAAAATTGCGGCGTCAGCGTCACCGGTGAGGCGCCCAGACGCTCGCCTTGGGCCTCGGCTGCATGAACCAAACAGCTTGGATCCAGGCGGATCCGACGTTCTGACCGCAGAGTCCGCCGCAGCCAGGACCATCTCCGAAGACTCGCTGGCGCGTCGTCCGGACACGGATTGGATGGCACGGGAGCTCCGACGAAACCCGCGATCCTGGACCATCGGATTGCAAGCCGTGTACCAGCCCCCGACCAGCGGCGGCTGGTCATTTTGCTCGGTGGGCTTCCCGAATGCTGGGCGTGATTCCCGGTGCAAGATGCCACACGGGGATAGGGACGTCACCTTGCCCGCATCCTTGATCCATGTTTCGCCGGCCGCCAGCGTGCGCCGAAACATGGGATG
>CAZSVU010000472.1:0-5890 GCA_964610275.1 uncultured Polyangiaceae bacterium
GAGTAGGGGTGCGGGACGAATCCTGCTGTGGCGCTTCGTGTTGGGCAGCAGCAACGGTGGACGGAGTTGAGGAAGGAAGCCCGCTCGCTTTGCTAGCGGGCTGACCGCAGCAAAGGGGGGCGGGTTGCCCACGGAATCCCAGTGTGGCGCTTCGTGTTCTGAAGCAGCAAAGGTGGACGGAGATTGATTTGGTCAAGTGGTAGCCCGCGAGCTGCGCTCACGGGCTACCACTTGACCGTGACGCTCGGTGGCTGGATCTCCGCTTCCGCGTGCGCGACGTCGACCGTCACCTTGACCGACATCGAACCGTGCTTGTGCGCATCCGTGTCGATTCCCATCTCGGCTAGATCTGCTCGCGGCACCACCTGTTCGGCTCGCAAGGCCCGCACCACTTCCGGGGGACCGACGACGGTGACGTTGACGGTGCGGGGTTTGATGGTGGCGCGGGCAATGCCCACGACCTCCACCGGGAGTCGATTGAACTTCGCCTCACTCACGCGCCGGGCAATGGTCACCGTGACCGTGGCACTCCGGGAGCCGATGTAGTCGATACGATTGGGGGGCGCATCGATGGCGATGGGTCTTCGATAGACGCCTTCAGTCAACCCAGTGACGTCGAAGGGCGCAAGCCGCGCGAACTGTTGGACTTCGACCAGCGTTACCGGGCCCCGGGCGGTGATCTGCTGGGGCTTCACTTCGGGTTCGCCCTTTACCACGTAGCCTTCCGCCGGCTTGCCCGTGACGGAAGCCTGAACCGGGATTTGGCGCGTGACCACGTCCTGCCACTCGAGGTTGATGCTCGGGGGATCGATGATGGCGACCTCCACGCCGGTAGGCAGCGAGAACATGCTCGTATCGAACACGACCGTGGACTTGTGGCCATCCCGCAGATCCAGCTCGACTGGAGGTACGCCGGTCTGCACCAGCCGGTCGATGGCGCGGCTCGACCCCCGGACGGTGACGTGCACGCTCGGCCGAACCTGCGTCATCAGTTCTCGATCGGCGTCGTCTGCGGGCAGGCGCATCACCACCCCCACCGGGAGCGTTCGATCCTGGATGTCCTCTTGCCCTTGGGTGTAGACGAACAGACCGATGGCGAACGCCAAGGAGAGCGCCTTGAGTCCGACGTTGTCGGTGAATGCCTCCTTGAACCAGGTGAGGATCGAGGCCAACGGCCCTGTCACGAGTCCTGCCTCCCGTTGGGATCGCTTTCTGGCGAGTGTCCATCCCCTTCGCGGTTGGAGTTGGGTGTCGCGCCTCTGCTGGCTAGCAGCACTCGCTTCGGTTCGGTCTCAGTTTCCGAAGTCTTGGCGGGAGCGGGGGGAGGTGTGGAGGAGGAAGTACTGGCCCGGCCCGAGTCGCCTTCAGTGGAGCTGCGTTGCCGGAGCGGTGCGCGGCTGTTCCTCTGGGACCGTGGCTCGGAGTCGGGGGACTTTGCGTTGGCCTTGCTCGTGGGCCCGACCTCGGCCTCCGGCACTGGGCGTGGGCGCAGTGGCGGCGGGGGCTGGCTCGGGGAGCGTGGCTCCGACTCGCTGACACGGACCTCGAGCGAGGTCCGCGTCGTAACATCGCCCTCGGTTCGGAGCGGCAGCGTGATCTCTTCGCTGATGGGAACAGGCCCGCCGGTCTCGACTTCCGGTCGTGCCGACACCGGCGCCGTCGCTGCGGCTGCCTTCGCGGCAGCGCGCTTCTTCGCCTTGCGTGCCTTGGGGTGAAAGACACTTTCGAGGAGGGTGCGCAGTCGCGGTCCGTCGAGATTTGGTGCGATATTCCCGTTGAAGCAATAGCTGATGGTGCCGCGTTCCTCGCTGACGACGACCACCACGGCATCCGTTTCCTCGGTGATGCCGATGGCGGCACGATGGCGGGACCCGAAACTCTGATCCAGGACGCGGCTCTCCGGGAGTGGGAAAAAAACGCCGGCCTTGGCAATGCGCAGATTGGAGATGACCACCGCACCATCGTGGAGCTTGTTCATGGCCTCTGGAATGAACAGCGAGACCAGCAACTCGGTGGACACCGCGGCGTCCAGGACGCGCCCCTTGTTTGCGCCCACGAACTCATCCAGGTTGGCGTCCTGCTCGAACGCGATGAGGGCGCCGATGCGGTGCCGTGCGAGCTCCGTGGCCGCATCCACCACTTCGTCGATGACTGCGGCCTCACGCGTGCGGGCGAAACGCACGGTGGATCCGACTCGCATCAATCCGCGGCGGATGTCGTTTTGGAACACCACCACGATGACGAGGATGATGCTGGAGATCAGCGCACTGAGGATGCTGAGGACGCTGGCGAGGTGCAGCTTGTGGGCAACCAGATACAAGACGAACACGGCAGCGAGACCCACGCCGACTTGCATCGCGCGCGTGCCACGCAGCACCAGCAGGGCCCGATAGCAGACGTAGTAGACAATGAAGACGTCCAGGACGTCGCGGGCCAGGACAGTGGCCGAACGCTCGCTGAAGAAGCTCAGGAAATCCTCAAGCATCTGGCGCCTCCGGCCAGTGTGAGGATGGTTCTGCAGCGCTGGCGACGGCGACTGCCTGGCGGATGGCACCAACGTCGTGGACCCGGAGGACGGCTGCGCCGCGCTGGTAGCACAGCAGGCAGGCGGCAATGGTTCCGCCGAGCCGGTGGCCGGGTGGATTGGGGTCCACTGCGGCAATGAATGATTTGCGGCTCGGTCCCACCACGACTCGTGCGCCCGACCGCCGGAACTCCACCAACCGACGGAGGATGACGAAGCTCTGACGGGCGTTCTTGGCGAATCCGATTCCGGGGTCGAGCAACACCGCTTCGGCCGACATTCCGGCGGACACTGCTCGGTCGCGTGCCTCTGTCCACTCGTTGAGGGTGTCCGCCACTACGTCTTGGTAGGCGTCTTCAGGGTACTCGGAGAAACCAGACATGGAGCCGAGATCGCCCCTCGCGTGCATGATGATGAGCGCTGCCTGGTGTTGGGCAGCAACTCGGGCCAACCGGGTGTTCGCCAGGCAGGATACGTCGTTTATGGCGTGAGCGCCCAATTGCAGCATACGTTCGGCGACCGCGGGCGAGGTTGTGTCGATGGACACCAGCGCCTGCGCTTCCTGAACCGCGTGGCGCACGACGGGCTCCAGTCGTGCAATCTGCTCGTTGGGCTCCACCGGCGCGGCGCCGGGACGTGAAGACTCGGCTCCCACGTCGACGATGTCTGCGCCTTCGGTGACGAGTTGGTCCAACCGTGCGGTTGCCGCACCCACGTCCGTGTAACGACCGCCGTCGTAAAACGAATCCGGGGTAACGTTCAGGACACCCATCAGCGCCACGCCCCGCGCCCGGCAGGCGTGGTCGACTCGCTCGCAGAATTGGGAGGCAGGGGAGACGGCTGCGACGGGTTCACAACCTGTAACTCGTTGAGATCGCAGTCGAATGTCCCGATCGTTCGGCTTGATGCGTGCAGTATCCCTCCCGCGATCCCGCATGTTCACTAGACGCCCAGTTTCGCTCAGGCGGCTCACACGCCGAGCACTCTGGGGCGTTGCGCGTTGCGGCATCAGCCAGCCCTCGACTAGCGTCTCTGCTGGGGCGCGCGCTGCCGCGCTCATTCCGGGCGAAATGCTGCGCACACGCTTCAGGGCCGGGCCATGGGCTGGGTTGGTGATGAGCCTGGTATTTGGCGTGCTTCTGACCGTCGTGCAGGCGGGGGATCGATACGTGGACTCCTGGAAGCCGCAGCTCGGCAAGCTGACGCCCGTCACGTTGCGCGTGCCGTACGGGCCCCGTCTGGTGCGAGATCGAGCCACCGGTCGCGCCCAATTCCACTATCAGGACCAGCGGACCATCGTGGGTCGGGGGACGACCCTGAACAGCGACACCGAGGCCCATCAGACGGCCTACCTGTTCGCAATGGACCAGCGGCCCCCGCAGTGGCCGCGCCTGTTCGGAATCCTCGTCATCGGCTTCACCCTGGCCATGGCGTTGACCGGGTACATGCGAAATTTCGGCCAGAATCGCCTACGCCTGCTCCGCACCCAGGCAGGGTTGCTGCTCGGGATGACCGCTCTTGCGGTGGCCGCCAAGGCGTTGTTGCTCTTCACGGCCCTTCCTCCCTACTGGATTCCAATATCAGTGGTGCCGCTTTCGCTGGCCACCGTCTTCGACCGGCGAGTTGCCTTGGTCGTTGGGCCCGTGCTGGCGTTCATCGTGGCGACTCTGGCGCAGTTCGACCTGATTGTGCTCTGCATCCTGCTGGCCCGGTCGGTGGCGGCTACTTTGGCGTACTGGGACCGCCGGCGCCCTCGCCAATTGGTGACGTCGGGATTCGTCGCGGGACTCAGCGCGGCGGCCCTGTACGTGGCGATCGTCGTGACCTTCGAAGGTAGCTTCAATCTCGTGGCTGATGTGTTTCGAGGCGCTGACTCGCAAATATTCGCCGTGTCCGGGGGCGGATTGGCTGGAGGTCTCCTCGCCGCCGTCCTGCGACCATCGGCAGAGCGGTTGCTGGGCAACGTGCCGCGTGAGCGGTTGCTCGAGCTTCAGGACCTCTCCCAGCCGCTGCTGATTGTCTTGGCGCGGAAGGCCCCAGGCACCCACGAGCACTCGCGCGCCATGGCGAATCTGGCCGAGCAGGCGGCGAGCGCGATCGGTGCCGACGCGTTGCTCACCCGAGTCGGCGCCTACTACCACGACCTCGGCAAGAGCGCGCAACCCAAGTACTTCGTCGAGAACCAGGAGACCGGTGAGAACTCACCGCATGACCGGTTGGACCCCGACGACAGCGCCAAGGCCATCATGGCGCACGTGGTGGTGGGCACGCGCATCCTCCGCGAGGGTGGAATACCGGAGTCGGTCGTCGAGTTTGCCTACACGCACCACGGGACCCAGGTAGTGGAGTTCTTCTGGAATCGCTGTCTCGAGCAGGGCAACCCCAAGCGACTGACCGAGGAGGATTTTCGATATCCGGGAATGCGTCCGCAGACCCGAGAGACCGCGATTCTCATGCTGGTGGACTCGATTGAGGCCGCGTCGCGGACCATCGATCCGCCGGCGCGCGAGCAGTTCGAGCACCTGGTCCAGCGGATCGCCTTTGCCAAGCTCCGATCCGGCCAACTCGACGAATGTGGACTGACTCTCAGTGAGTTGCGCGTCGTGAGCAACCGGGTGACGGATGCGCTGGTCAACATGAACCACCACCGCATCCGCTATCCTTGGCAGGCGGCGCAGGCCGAGGAGTTCGGCGTGCCCCACCGGGCCATGCTGGCCACGGACACGGGGCCCGAGTCCAGTGACACCGGCTGGACCACGCCTGCGCCAGGGACCCAGCCAGGCGCCACGGGCCCTTCGGGGGCGGCGGTGAACGAAGACGGGCGCGAGTCCGGCGCCGCCACGCCCAGCCCTGCGCCATCGCACGGCCGGACCCGGGTCCCTGAGGTCGAGCAAGCAGAAGCGAAAGCCGCTCCCGGCAGCAGCGACGACCGGGGCGACTGCAAACACGCCGAGGGCACTCCCCCCGGCGGCGCCGCTCGCAAGTGAGACCGGCTCGAACTCCGCGCGGTCGAGTTACGCGCGTGCCGTGACCAGTCGCGGCTCCATCGCCAGAACGGCCTCGGCCCACTCTGGACCGACGGGAGCGACCAAGTCTGCGACATCCTCGGCCGAAGCGCCGTCGGCAATTGCCGTGCGAGCGGCTACCGAGCCGGTCAACAGGTCGAACGCGGGGATGTCCTGCTCGAATTCGTAGGGTTCGGTACGGAATGCGAACTCAGCGGGAGCCTGGTGATGTGCCAGCGTGATCAGCCGCAAGTACGTCGATACCGGCCGAAACATTGCGGGGTTGGTGACGTGAACCATCACTCCGGAGCAGACTGCGCCAGCGTATTTGTCGAACTGCGGTCGAAAGATCACTGGTCGA
>CAZSVU010000473.1:0-5878 GCA_964610275.1 uncultured Polyangiaceae bacterium
TGGCTGTTCCACCATCTCCGTCGCCCCCGCTGCCGATGCTGTCGCCGCCGCTGCCGCCGGTACCGGCAGCAGCGCCCGTTCCACCGCTAGCGTCCGATCCGCCAACGCTTGGGTTGCCGCCGCTGCTCCCGCCATCGCCCGGTAGCTGTCCGCCAGCGGCATCGGTTCCCCCAGCAGCGTTGGTCCCGGCAGTGTTGCCTCCAACCCCGACGCTGGCCCCACCGATCGCCGAAGTGTCGCTTCCGGCGAAGCCTCCAGCGGCCGCATTGTTGCCGCCCAAGCCTGGCTCGCTGCCAGTGCTCCCGCCGGTACTGCCCGTGGATTGCTCGGTGTCCCCGCAAGCGGCAGAGAAACCCGCTGAGGTCGCCATCAGCGCGATGGCGGCCGCCACCCAGGGCGAGCGGGGCGTTTCAGTGTCGCAACACATAGGTACCACCTCCCAGCACTTTAGCACCATCCATCGACATGACCCGGAACCGTTCGGCTGTGTTCGGCGCTGCCGGTCCGGCCTCATAGCGGAGCCCGAGCTTGATGCGGTCCCCGGCTGCCACTGGCAAGAGAACGTGTCGCTCGGTCTCGCCCAAGGGGTAGACGGCGTCCGGGTCGAGGCCGAGCGAGACTGCCTTGTCCCGCTCCTCGGACGTCAGCGGCTTGCAGGCCCCCAGCGACTCGAAGCCCGAGAACAGCGCGTGCACGATGGTGGCGTCCGCACCCACCTCGACGTTCTTGCCGAAGAACGTTCCGATGTGGGCCTCCCCATTCGCCGTACCGAGGTTGATCGTGCCATACGGCGCGAGCAGCGTGCCGCGGAATCCCGCCTCCAAGGTGGCCCAGCCCGTGCCGAGCATGACCACCAGAAGGTCCCTCCCGTCGCCCGGCGTGTCCATCACCGTGCCGCGAACGATCACCGACCCTTCCACATAGAGAATGACAGGACCGTTTGCCGTCTTGGCGTCCAGCACGCTGCCGGGCTCCAGGGCTTCGATCGCCGAGACCCGGTACACGCCGGGCTCGAGCGTCAGCTTGGCGCCTTCCTTGATGCTCATGCGGTCATAGGTGCCGGGCGTGATGGTGCGCGAGGTCCAGGGCTCCAGGTGCACATCGCCCTGAGACGCGTCTGCCGGAGGCACAGGCCAACTGAGCACCCTGGGCGGGCTGAGCTCGGCGCTGGTCGTCTCCGCTCCATCGATGGTCACGTCGTTCTGCTTGGTGATGGTGCCTTCGGTCGTGACCGTTCCGGCAATGCTAGCGCTCGAGCGCAAGAACACGGACGCGACGCTGGTTACCGACCCCACGCTGGCGCTGGTACCGATTTCGGTCTGGTTCGTGCCGGCGTTGGCTACCGCGGCGAGCTCACCGGTAGGCTCCTCGACTCTGCCGCGGTCGGCGATGCGCAGGCTGCCATTGGCTCCCACGGCTACCAGCCGCTCGGTCACGCCGAGGGGCAGCACGATGGCCCCCACGTCAGTGCCTTCGGCCGGATTTGCGCCGCAGGGCAGTGGCAAGTCAGGCACGGCCGTGTCGAGCCCCTCAGGCAGGAGGAACGAAACCCTTCCAGCCCCCATGCCGCTGCCGGATACGAGGATGTCCTTGACCGTGTCTTCGGACCCGTAGTTCGGAATCCAGGTCCAGGTCAGGCCCGAGTACGGACCCGCGAGCGGACCCGCGAGCGGACCGTACACTCCCGCCTGCTCCGGTATCACGGGCACCGTGTCGGGGGGAGGGTTGATGACGTAAAGGTTTCTCTGCGCGATCAAGCGGCTCTGCTGCACGATGTCTTCCACGCGCTGCGTGCCCCCCGCGGGGTTGCGGATGTCGTCCGGCACTGGGTCGTTCAACGAGTCAACCACCGCCACCATGCACCAGTGGTCTGGTCCAAGAGGGAGAGGCAACCAGTCGTCAGCGAGCTTGATCACCTCAGGCAAGCCGGCGGCAATCGGGTGGGTGAAGTGCCCGCAGCCGATGCGATCCCAGTCCGTGCCGCTCAGGCTGCCGCAAGTAGCTGGCCCTGAGCCGGTTCGTGCTGGGAACGTGGTGGACCAGAAATCCGTGGGCAGCGGCGGGACTTCTACGGTGGCGTCGGTCGCAATGACCATCGCGCGCACGTCGGGTACTTGTCCCAATCCCAGTTGAGTGGCCTGAACGTAGACATTCGCCGTGTTGCCTGGCTGCAGGCCAGAATCGACCATGGTTCCGGGATAGCAGTCGCGGACCTCAATGGGGCATGACTCGAACTCGAAGTTGTCGGCTTCCACGATGTGGTTCTTTGGGTCGCGCATCGCCGGCGTGTCCACTCGGATGTCGTTGCTATCCCACCAGTACAGGCGCCCTCCCGGATCGTCGTTCGGCTTGAAGAACGCGAAGTTGGGAATATTGGTGGTGTTTCGAGAGTCGTCGATGACCGGATGCTCGGGATCCGGGTACCCGTACGGCGAGGGATTGGTGCCCTGGTCGAAGACGTTGTCCCGCACCAGTAGCTGCTCAGTGGGACATGGGAAAGTGCGGTCGAGTTGGTAGCGGTAGACGCCGTACCCAAAGGTCGATGCCACAAGAGTGCGGGTGCCTTGGTTGAGCCAGAGATCCGTGACCGGGACCCCGTCGGGCAGGCCGGCGCTGAACTCCTCCCAGGAAACGGTGTCGTTGGGCATGATGGTCCCACGGAACACGCCGACGTCCGTCGCCACGTAGAGCTGCTGAGGGTACAGTGGGTCGATGGATACCCCCACCATGGGAAGAGTCGGGGGCGTGATCGGTGAGGCACCGTACTGCGCTACCAGGTTCCAGGACTGGCCGTTCAGTGACTGGTAGAGCTTCCCGGCGTGAGTGACAGCGAGCACCCTCCGGGCGTCCGTTGGGTCGACTGCCAGCGCATGGACGAGGTCGTCAGCGTTTGACGAGACGTACATGGGCAGGTTGGTCATGGGAGCCCACGTGCCCGCATCACCTCCGTGGTGGCTGGCGTAGACGACCTGAGTCTGCAGCCCGACCCCGAACTCGGGAGCCGTCGAGTCTGGATCGTAGGTGCCCGTCCAGGCGTAGACCGACTTCCTGGAGTAGCCGTTGAGGGTTGTGGAGATCGCCATGGAATGATGCCCCTGGTGGAACCCGGCGGAGTTGATGGCGAAACGATTTCCGTGAGGAACGGCGGGCGCGAGGTCCGACTGGGGCAGCACGGTGTCCCAGTGCACGCCGTTCAGCGTGCGAGCCAGGCCAATGGGCGGTGAGTGCCGATCGAGTCGATACTGAGGCGGGTTTGTGTTGGGAATGGCGGCCCTGGGTCTACTCACAGTAAACGCCACCCCGGGCTCGGTGGGGTCCGCGACGAAGGAAGGACTGAGGACCGGATCCGTTGGCTCGCCGTCAATCACGTCCGAGTCGACAGTCCAGAACCCATTGTTGTGACGCGCGAAGAGCGCGTCATGGTTGCCGGCGAACGGAAGGGGCAGCGAGACGAACGGTACCGGCTCGAGCGACATGTAGAGCAGGTGATCCATGTCGGCTCCAAACACCGTGAGCGGGCCAGCCGGATCAACCGACACGTAGACACCGTCACCGCCTGCCACGCTGTACCAAGCCCGGTTGCCAAAAGTTCCCTGGGTGCCGTTGTCCTGTAGCCCCCCGGCGATCATGGATGACAGTCCCGATCCGTTCGACACCGACATGAACTCCGAGGACCGCATCCCGTGGCCCCGGTTCTCCCAGGTCCAGGGGCCTGTAGCAGAGATGGCCGTGCTGCGGTACACTCCTCCGTCCGTGCCTGCCCACAGCACGCTCGGATCTGTAGGATCGAACACCAACTCGTGCTGGTCGGCGTGAGGACGGACGGTGTCTTGCACGGCGCAACTGCCATCTGCCGGGATGCCGCACCTGATGTTGCTGAATAGCCCGCCCCCGTCACGAGACTCCCACAGGTCTACGGAGCCCCAGAACAGGTGGTCCGAATCGTTGGGATCGACCTCCAGCACGATGCAGTAGTATCCATACCCGCCCGCGGGGGCCGGCCCCACCCTTGTCCACGCGTCCGCTCCACTAGGCGGCGGTTCTGCCGCGGTCGTCGTCTTCCAGATGTCTTCCCAGATTGAGGGGTTCTGCGCAGACACGCGCGCATAGAGGATCTGTTGCGGTCCGCCGGTGGTGCTGCCGTCCTGTCCGGACAGGGCGAGCTCGACTCCCAGCTGCCAGCCCCCATATCCGTCCGTGGGAATGCCATTTCTGGCTTCTAGGTCCGTACGCGTGGGCAGCCCCAGATTCGCTAGCACCCACCCGGTGGCACTGCTGGTGTACTTCCACACGGTGGCATCGACCTTCCATCTCGCAGCCGCGTACATCACGTGGGGAGTGACGGTCTTGTCCATTTCGATGTCGAAGATGTGCTCGCCCGGCAGGCCGTGTTGCCAGAAGCTCCACGCGCCAGTGGCCGGGTCACGGTCGCCCTGCCAGATTCCGTCGTTGGTGGCCGCATAGACGAGATCCTGGTTGACGAAGACGATCTTGTTCGTGACCGTATTGTTGAGCGTGCCCGTGCTCACCTGCGTCCAGGTGCCAGGGCCGCCGCTCTCGTACTTCCAGATGCCGTGCTCACTTGCCGTGATTGAGTGGTACGTGAAAGACCCCTGGTCCGGATCGCCCGGACCCACCAGCACCTCCCCGTTCCACACGGCCACCGCACCCACGCGGTCGGAGAAAAGATCGTCGGAGACGCGTCGCCAGCGTCGGCCAGTGTCCATGGACTCGTACAGTCCGCCCACCGTGCCTGCGTAGACGACGTTGGGGTTGATGGGGTCGATGGAGAGCGAGATCACGCGGCCGTGCACGTTGGTGGGGCCGGCGTGCGTCCAGCCGCACTGCTGGCTGCGGGCCAAGCCGCCGCCGGTGCCTCCGGTTCCCCCCGTGCCGCCACTGGAAGTGCCCCCGCCAACCGACGTGCCCCCGCCAACCGACGAGCTGCCTCCGACGCCCGTGCCTCCCCCGGTTCCTTCAGGCACGCAGGTGCAATCGTAGATTCCGCCGGTGCCCGCCTCGCCGCAGACCTCGCAGTGCCCGACCCCGCAGAATCCCTGAACGCAGTCGGTAGGGAAGCAGGCACAACCCGGATCCTGGGTTCCTCCGGCGCCGCTTCCGCGGCACTCCCAACAATATCCCGGGCTGCAGTCTTCGGAATCACAGTCGTCCAGCTCGCAGGTGCAATCGTAGGCTCCGCCGGATCCCGGCTCGCCACAGAGCTGGCAATATCCGGCCGCGCAAAATCCCTGTTCGCACTCGTCGCCGGGCGGAGGCGCGGCCTCCAGGCCGTCCTCGCCCACGTGCGAGTAGCCCAGGGCCTCACGCTGCGCGCGCAGGTTCGCCAGTGCGTCTCGGCGCATGTCTGCGACGGCATTGGGATCGACGTCTGGGAACGACCGCGGCTGGACGTATCCGTACAGCCAAGCATCCCTCGCCGCGGCAATTTCTCGTCCATCGTCGCCGAGGTCTCCTCCTCCCGGGTCAGGAGGCGGCTCCCCGCCGTCGTCCCCCTCACCACCGAACCAGAGGTTGTCCAGTAGGTACTGTCCGGGTGGCCCGTTGAGCTGAATGCGGAGGGTCAAGTCGGAGTAGGTGCCGGCGAGCTTGGATTGGAGGTCGGGCGTGAGCGGCCAGGAGAAGGTGATGAAGGATCCTGCCTCCACCCCTGCGAGCGTCACCGCGCCGAGGTCGCGCCAGTACTCGTCGGCTGATGGCAGCTGCAGCACGATGCGAATATCCCCCCAGGGAACAGGCGCGGGCAGCTGGACGTCGAGGGTCAGTTCCTCGCCGACGTCGCCCACGCCTGCCAACGGAATGCTATAGAGGTCGGTCCAACCATTGGCGGTGACGGCGAGGGATTTCTCGCCCTGCACGT
>CAZSVU010000474.1:0-5871 GCA_964610275.1 uncultured Polyangiaceae bacterium
GCGAGCAATCTCCCTCTATGAGCTGCGACCACCTTCCGTCGCGACTCTGCCGCGCGTTCCCCGCCCGGAAGTCCCAGTCGCTTGCGCTCCACCTCCTGCCAGACCAAGTCGATCAGAGCTTCGCGCACCTTCATCGACCCGCCAGCCGTCTTCACGCGAGCAACCAGCGCGTCCACATCTCCGCACGTGATCGGCTCCCCCTGAACCGTCGCCGCCACCGACGACGGCCCGCACGGGTCGGATGTCCTACAGCTGGCAGGGCTCGCCACCAGCCACGCCAAGATTGCTACTCCGTGCAGTGGCCAGCCGGGATTTCCACGCACTCGAATATCTCCTCCCATCCGTCTGGAATGAATTCTTCAGGCACCACGTAGCACCGGGACGGATTCGACGGGTGGTACACGCAGGTTGGGTACATTCCAATTAGTGAGCACCCGGCGGAGAAGCATCCAAGGCTCTCGAACGTTCCGGACAGAGCGGACTCGACGGGGTCGGGTTGGACCGGGTCATAGGGCCCTCCTTCGACGAACTCGCAGTACTCTCGTGCAGCACACTCCGCCTGAGGGAGATCTCTGCAGGGCATCCTGTCGGGAGCCAAGCAACACTCCGGGTAGTCGGAATCGCAGACCCCCGCACTTCCCGCGCCCGCCATGCTCCCACCATTGCCGGCGGCGCCGCCCAACTGGCCCCCAGCACCCCCCGCGCCGCCCCCGGCACCAGGGCGGCCTGCCGCGGCGGGGCTTCCACTGGTCCCCGACTCGCCGCCGCGACCGCTCACGTTCCCGAGGTCGCCTCCAGCCGCTACGCTTTCGCCGGCTAGCCCACCCGAGGCGGCGCCTCCCGCTGCGTCAGAACCTGCTTCCGCGTCACTCGTCGAGCTGCCACCGTCCAAAGGTGTAGCGCCGCCAGCGCCTGCCGCGGGACCCTTGACAGGGCTCTCCGACGAACAGGCGATCACCCCCAACGCGATGAACTCGACCACCCAACCCTGTAGTCTCATGTTCCGTCCTTTGTGCGAACCTATCCGCCCCCAGCGTCAACGCATGGCGGTGTCTCCGGAATGGTACGCGAAGACATGCAGGCGGCGAGTCTCCCCGGACGGGATGTACCACGATCTGGTCTTGATGCAGAGCGCCTTGCCAGATGCCGAAGACCCGAGCCTCACCATCTTCGCAACATCATAGCTCATATCCGACGCGGGCTGCCCGTCATCCCCTTCCAGCGTGTGATCCGAGTAGCAGTTGTTGTCCTGGACATACATGGTGATGTCGGCCATGTCATCGTTGTCGTCCTCGAAGACGATGCTCGTCGCCTTGAATTGGCCGATGCCTGACGGTTCCGTACCGGTGCCCCGGAAACTGAAGTTGTTATACTGCCAGCTTGTGCTGAAGACCACGGAGTACATCTCCCAGCTCCAGGGCGCAGCCAGGTCGTCGTCGTCGAAGTAGCGTAGCTGAAAACGCCCTGCGCCCCAGCGGTTGCCGTACCCTCTGTGCCGGTACGTGCTCCCGTCGTAGCGGTCAGCCATCGCAAGCAGCACCGCAAACAGGCGACCCTCTATCTTGATTTCACTGTAGCCGTTCGCCAGGAACCAGTCCTCCAACAGGATCGCCGCCCCTCCAACCTGTGGCGCAGCGTAACTCGTGCCCACTACTGTGCTTGTGCTGATGCCCCCGCTCGAGTTGAACCAGTAGTACCACTGCCCGACTGTGACAGCGTTGACCAGACCCAGCGCGCCGGAGTGATTCGTTCCGCCGACAGTGGCGTCCATGCCGCCGGCTGACGAACTTGACCAGATCCCTGCAGAGTCATAGTTGCTGGAACTAATGGGGTTGCCCGCGAGCGCACCAACGCTGAAGGCCGACGGCGCCTCGCTGATCCCTCGGGCTCTGCACGTGCCACCGGAACCGGTATTCCCGGCTGCCTGCACAAACACCATACCATCCAACTGTGCTTGATACACCGCCAGCCCCAGGTCGTCGTTGTCTCCGTCGCAATATGAATCCTGAAAGTCAGTCGAGGAAACGAAGACGTCAACGTCCAGGTCGACCGCCTTCTGAATCGCTCGCTCAGCGTCGCTTGTGTCGCCATCGATCGCGATTAGGTAGATATGGCCTTCGCGGTTCGGACCCGAGCGCTGCTTCCTCTCGTCAGTCGTGAAACCCGGGATCTGGCCCTGCATGATATTGCCGGCGATGATGCCCGCCACCTTCGTTGCGTGTTGGGAATTCGTCGGCATCCCCACCACGCACGGGTCACCCTTGCAGTTCCACGCCACCGCGCGGGAGGCACACCCGACGCAATCCAGAAAGCCGGGGTGGTCTGCATCGAACCCACCGCCGAACACCGCGACCCGCATGTATGAGCCGCCAACATCGCGGTACGCCTGTCCGTGGTAGCCGTTCGCGTCGTAGATATTCCAGTTCAGTCCATCAGCGTCCCTTGAATCCTGGCCGTCCCAGCGGGTCGTGCTCGCAGGTATTCCCTCGACTGGTATGGATACGCGCTCTACGTCGGGATGGGCGGCGAGTCGCTCAACTGCGCCCAGCGGCAGATCTGCGGCGACTGTGTTGGTCAGCCAGAAGCCGCTGATGACCGTGCCGCCCAAGTCCTGGACAGATTCTGCGACAGACGCCTGTAGTTCAGCCGCCTCGGCCTTTCTGGTTTCGATCTTCGCGCGTTTCTCCTCCAGATCCTGCTCAGCGTGGGCCAAGGAAGCGTATGCCAGCGCTCGCTTTCGTTGAAGCGACGTGGCGAAACGCGCCTTGAGCTTGATCCGAACCTCGATGACGTGGTCCGGATCGCCCTCCCGGACCGCATCCGCGAGAACCTCTCCGATCGCGTTGCCGTGGACAACTGGCGGACGATATTGCGGCAACTCCGGCAACGGCTCGACCTGCTTTCGCGTCCGCCGAATGTAGTGGTAGCGAACCTGGGAGCCACCATCCGAATCGGCGCCGGCCACGTCGGTGTAGACAAAGCCAGCATTGTCCGTGGCGCCTGATGCAATGAGTTCGTCGAGGTCCGGGGGGGAGCCTGCGCTTGCCGCACGCGTGCGCTGCGAGACGACTCGACCTGCTACAAGTCGCTTCATTGTCCCCACCACCGCGTCCTCTGGAAAGCCCCATTCCGTTTCCTCCAGCGGCTCTGCGATCCTCGCAGTCTCCGAATCCGCCGGTTCTTCATCTGCAGCGCCGCATGCCCATGCCAGACACGCAGCCGTCGCGGCGAACGCAACCACAAAGGTTCGCTGTAGAATGCTCCCCTGTTCTCCAATCATCCTTACCCTCCCTTGAATCCAAAACGGCTACATGCAGTCGAGCTTGGACGCGCTGGGGAAGATGGAACGTCTGTGACTGCTAGGCGTGCGCGATTGCGCATGCAATTGAGTCCGTTGGTGCACCTTGATGGCTGGCTGTCACACGGACGACGGACTCTCCGGTAGTCGCGACGAGCGACACGCGATGTCTGTCCCCAAGTTGGTTCATGTGCGGACCCTCCCCGTCGCACGGCTGGCCGCACGCCCAGGCCAACAAAATGTTGCGTAGCATGCTCGCGTCCGCGCCGCCAACGCGAATCGCAGACCTACCGCACCTCTCACCCCGCGGGGTGGTGACGCAACGTCACCTTCGACAACGCCGACAAGCATCAACTCCCCGAGTCTGGTCAGATCCGACCACTGGTTGCCCAGATGCGGCCAACTCGGTCTCCCCATTGCTGGCCAATCCAGCGCCTTTCGATTTCGGCTGCTGCCTGCTGCACAAGACGTGCCTAAGGGGTATCAGCGCGACCTGTCGTTGCCGAAAACCCATCCGAGCGAGAATCACATTGCCTCCCGCACATGACGGTGGTGCAGGCCCCCAACCTCGGGCAGCTCAACGGCCGGGCACTACTCCCGTCCCTGAACGCCGCTTGGCTCGGGCGTGTCGCCATCCAGCGACAGGTGACAGCGGTCTCCGTGATAGTGTAGGCGAAGTACCGCTGAAGGACGCGGCGCAGGTGCTGCTCGGTCAGAATGATCACGTGGTGCAGGCAACTGCGCCGTCGCGATCCGATCATCCGATCGACGTATGGGTTTTGCCAGGGTGATCTGGCGGCGATGAGCACCTGCTCGATGCCCAGGTTCCGCACCCGGTGGGAGCGGGGTCCTCGCAGTACGCACCCGCGTCCCGTCGACGACCCCACACCGGAGGTTGAGTCTGACGCCTAGTTTGGAGTCGGGCACCAACGTTCCCACTCGCATCCCGCTGCCCTTGCCCCGCTCCCGCCCTGCCGGCATCGCCCCCGACCTCGGCACTCCTGCGTGCCCAAGCCACTCGGAGGACGCAGCGTTGTGACACCGTCTCTAGACGGTGGCCGAGGTGTACTGACCATGGTATGGCTTGAGGCGTATGAGGGTAGATTTGGTGGTCCTGGTTGGTATTGCTCTCCTCACCCTGGCGTGCGGCGAACGGGACGATGTGGACGCGGATGCGGGCGGAGCCGCGGGCGCAGCGGGCGGCACAGGGGACGCAGGGGGCACAGGGGCCGAAGGGGGCACAGGGGGCGCACAGGACGCAGGAGGCACAGGGGGCGCAGGGGATGCTTCACTGCTCCGTCCAGAGCAGCTGCTTACGGTCTGGCAGGGAGTCCGGCATGCGCTGGATCAACCCTGCGGCTCGGAGCCGACGAGCTTCTCTGGCGGCACGCCGTACGGGAACTACGTCACGTTTGAGCTCGCCACCGAGACGACCCTGCGGGTGCACCGCTGCAACGCGCCTGACGACTGCGTGGAGGCGTTCAGCGCTGACTTCGGCTCCATCGTGATAGCAGACGGAGTCGTCACCACCGGAGAGCTCGTTTCTCGCGAGGACCTTGGCGATGGCACGTGCCTCATCACGCGGCGCGTGGTCGCACCGACGTTGAACGGCGATACATTGCGCATCACCATGACGGAAGAAACGGCCTCCGCCCCCATTGACGGTACGCAGTGCCCACGGGAGGCGACAAGTGAGTATGCCTGTCAGTCCGTCGACGTGCTGGAGTACGAGCGCGCGCTGTGAGCACCGCAGCTAGTCGGGTCGCATCTGGTCGGCAGCATCGGCTATGGCCGAGCCGTAGACCACACGAGCGGGCCGCGAGGCCAGGAGTTGTCGTCAAACGAACCGTCGCACCGCACTCGACGTTAGCCAGTGCGCTGTGTGCTGGATACTTCACTCGTCCGCCGCAGGATCGTTGAGGATTCCGAGCAGTGCAAGACTTGAAGATGCGTGAGCGACCGGGCAGACCGCTGCCGTGTTGACCGGCTTCGTCGCACAGCTGCGTCCAAGGACATTCAGCACTCATCCCGTCGCAAACGCAACAGCGGTGGAATTCTTGAACTTTCCCTTGGCCAGCGTCGTAGCCTTGCCCGCTTGCGCCAGCACCTCTGGCAGTCGACTCCCGCCCGGTGCCGAACCGACCCTGCCACCGAGCCTACGACCACCGCATCCGCGACCTCGTCTGCGAGGAGCGCAATCCCGCCCTCTTCGCCCAGCTTGGGATCCCCCGCTCCACCGCCGCCAGCTGGATCCGCCGGGGTTCGAGACCGGTGGTCACGACGGAGCTGTTCGCCGAGGACGAGCAGCAGCTCCGCGCCCGGGTCCTGAAGCTTGAGCGCCGGGTCCAGCTCCTGGTCGGCACCGTGCGGCTACTGTTCGTCCTGGTCCGGCTGTTTGGCTTCCGGCTCGACTCCCAGCGGGTGCCGTCCGGCGAGGCCAAGTCCTGTATCTTGGGCGCCATCGAGCGAGCCAAGAGGCACATCCCACTGGCCGTCGCACTGCGAGTGCTCGGCCTCTCCGCCTCCCGCTACCACTCGTGGCTTCGACTTGAACAGGCTTGCAGCCTCGACGA
>CAZSVU010000475.1:0-5869 GCA_964610275.1 uncultured Polyangiaceae bacterium
CCGGCGCATGCCCTGTGGCACGCCGAGCAGGAAGCCTTGTGGGAAGGGCAGTTCCTGCGGCGCAACGACTGGAGCAACGGCTGGTGGGGAATGACCGAGGGCGACATCTACTACAACGCCAACCTCGTCCTGGTCGGTACCGAGATGGTGGCGCACGCGCGCTCGTCCCCGACCAAGACCGAGCCGCAGGCCAAGCCCTGACGGACTCTGGTCGGTACCGAGCACGCGCCCTCCATGCAAAGGGGGCAATCCGTGTAAGTGTTTGCCCAATTCTTTTGCGCGACTTGGTTGGTTTGGGTTTGGGTCAGTTCTGCAGTAATGCCGGCACTCACGCTGCTGCGAAGCTCACTCCGACGCTGCGCTGATGCCAACTGAAAGCAGTTCCGCAAACTCGCCCGAGTTCCCCGGGGCGCCCAACGCGGGCTCCAAGTCCCCCGACGACGAAGCGCCGCTACGCGAGGTGGTCGCCTACGGGTCGGGAGCGGTGCCCAACGAGCTGATTGGGAGCACGTTCAACAACCTCGTTCACCCCATCCTGAACATGACGCTGGGGGTGAGTCCGGCGATCGTTGGCCTGCTGCTCTCATTTCGCGGCATTTGGGACGCATTCACCGATCCGGTGATGGCGTACCTCTCGGACAACTTCAAGAGCCGCTGGGGTCGCCGCAGGCCGTTCATCTTCGCCGGCGGTCTCACCATGCTCGTGCTGGGGTCGGTCGCCTGGTTCATCCCTCGGGACCTCTCCGAGTTGGGCATGGCCTGGTACTTCGGCGCCATGATGGTGCTCTTTGCCACCGCCCAGACCGTCTACAGCGTGCCGTACTGGGCGCAAGGGATCGAGCTTTCGCCGACCTACCATGGACGCACCCGCGTGGCCCTGGTGCGGACCCTGTTCCAGCGCGTCTTTGCCTTCAGCGGGCCGTGGCTCTTGCCCTTCTGCACGCTGGCCCTGTTCGCTGACGCCGCCCAGGGCGTCCGCTGGCTGGTCCTGATCTTGGCACTGGTCTCGCTCCCCTTCCTACTGTTCAGCGTCTTCACCACGCGGGAGCGCACGATTGTCGTGACGCAGAAGCGCGAATCGTTCTACCGCGCCGTCCAGTGCATGGTGACGAACATCCACTTTCTGCGGGTCACGGCCATCTACGCCATCCTGCTGTTCGTCTTTGGTGTCTTTGGTGCCTTCCAGACCTACCTGGCGGTCTACTATGTGAGTGGGGGCGATCTGCAGAAGGGCGCGTTCCTGCAGGGGTGGGGTGGGACTCTGGGCGCGATCGTGGGCATTGCCTGCATCCCCTTCATGGGATGGCTCAGTCGGCGCATCCAGAAGCACCACGCCGTGAACGTCGCGGTGGTGATCATGCTCATGGGGACGGCCGCGACCTGGTGGTTGTACAACCCCCGCTACCCGTGGCTCGCAGTCGTGGACATGGGAGTCTACCAGTTCGGCGTCTCCTCCATCTTCACACTCGTTCCGTCGCTCCACGCCGACGTGGTCGATTTCGACGAGTACAAGACCGGACGCCGTCGTGAAGGCATGCTGGGAGCCGCCGCCGCCTACCTCATGAAGACGGCCCAAGCCATCGGCTCGGGCATCTCGGGCTTCGTCATTGCCTGGACTGGATTCGACGTCGCCAGGGCCGGCGATCAGGGAGCCGACACCTTCCTTGCCTTGCGCCTGGTCTACATCATCGGTGCGTCCGTGCCCCTCTTCCTCGTGATGCTCATCCTACTTCGGTACCCGTTGACCGAACGGGAAGTCGACCACGTTCAGGCAGAGCTCAAGAAACGCAAGGAAGCACTGGCGGTCGTCACGGCGCCTCCAGATGCGGCCCCGGATTGAAGTTTGCACCACCGCGTGCACGCCAGTTGCTCAGGACACATCGCCATGCTCAGAGAATCCATCCTGAAAGCGTCAGTTTTCGCCCTCCTGCTCCAGGGCTGCGTCGATCCCAACCAGAGCGCGTCCTCAGCTGGCGCCAGACCGAAGTTCGTGGGCGAGCCGAAGAACGGCAGCGAGGTGCCGGAGGACCGGTACATCGTCGTCGATCAGTTCGGCTACCGCCCCGACATGAAGAAGGTCGCGATCCTGGTTGACCCGCAGGTGGGCTGGAACGCAGCGGACGAGTATGAGCCCGGAGACATGCTGGAGCTTCGCCGCTTCGACGACGGCGGCAAGGTGATGAGCGGCAAGCCGGTGCCCTGGAGGTACGGAGAGACTCAGAAGAGCTCGGGGGACCGCGGCTCGTGGTTCGACTTCTCCGAGGTGACCGAACCCGGCTCATACTTCATTTTCGACCGCAAGCGCGGTGTTCGCTCGGTGCGGTTCGATATCGACAAGGACGTTTACCGCGACGTGCTGAAGGCAGCCGTCAGGATGTTCTACTTCAATCGCGCAAACTTCGCGAAAACGAAGCCGTTCGCCTGCGTGGGCGACAAGTGCTGGCTTCAGGGCGTGGACTACATGGGCCCAGGACAGGACCAGGAAGCCCACAGCGTGCTCGACAAGGCGAACGATGACACCCGCCGCGACTTGAGCGGCGGTTGGTGGGACGCGGGCGATACCGACAAGTACACCACGTTCACCTATTCGGTGATGCACCAGCTGCTCTCGGCGTACGAGGACAATCCGGGCCCGTTCACCGACGACTACAATATCCCCGAGTCCGGCAATGGGCTTCCCGATCTGATCGACGAGATCAAGGTTGAGCTCGACTTCTTGAAGAAGATGCAAGCCTCGGATCTGGGCGGTGGCGCCTTGCTCAAGCTGGGCAACATCGAGTACGGCGACCCCATCCCGGAGGAGTCGAAGTTCAAACGGTACTACTACCCGGCTGTCTGCTCGTCCGCCACGATCACGGTGGCGGGTGTGTTCGCCCATGCGTCGCTCACGCTGTCGAAGTTCGACGGCCTCGGGGACTACGCGAAGGACCTACGTCAGCGCGCGCTGTCGGCGTGGATGTACTACGGCAGCCACCCCAAGAGCGATGCCTGTGACGACGGAACGATCAAGTCCGGGGACGCGGACGTGAGCATCCCGGAGCAGGATGCGAGAGCGGTCGTTGCCGCCGTCTACCTCTACGCGCTCACCGGAGACCAGCAGTTCAATGAGTTTATCGACAGGAAGCGCGGTCTCACCCGTCCGTTCAAAGAGGATCGCTGGAGCGTCTACGAGCCCGCCGAGGGCGATGCGTTCCTGTTCTACACGACGCTCCCGAACGCGGATCCCGGGCTCAAGAAGGCGATCCTGGATCGCAAGCTTTCGCAATGGGAAACCGTGAATATCTACGGCATGAAGCCGGACCAGGATCTGTACCGCGCCTTCATGCGTGAGGAGTCCTACCACTGGGGCAGCAACAATCCGCGCGCGAACTTCGGCAGTACGAACTACGACATGGTTCAGTACAGGCTCGTCAGCGGCGAGCAGGCCGAGAGCGCGCGTGACCGCGCGGCGGGCATTCTGAACTCGTTTCACGGCGTGAACCCCATGCAGATCGTGTATTTGACCCAGATGGGCGCCTATGGCGCGGAGCGCAGCTGCAACGAGATCTTTCACACCTGGTTCCGTGACGGTGACCCGCGTTGGGACAGCGCCAAGGACTCGGAGTTCGGTCCTGCGCCGGGCTACGTCCCGGGGGGGCCCAACCAGAGCTACTGCTCCACCGAAAAGGACCACAAGTGCTACGAGTCGGAGTTTCGCAAGCAGCCCGCGCAGAAGGCGTACCTGGACTTCAACACGTCGTGGGACCCAAACCGCGACTACGACATATCGTGGGCCGTGACGGAGCCGGCGATTTACTACCAGGCGGCCTATGTGAAGTTGATTTCGAAGTTCGTCGACTGATCCCGCCGAGTGGTCACGTGCAATCTGATACGGCTTGCTGTTCGGCCGAGCACGACTCTGGTTGGACCAACTCGCCGTTCTCATCGCAGGTATAGTTGCCCGGGTACTCGTCCAGCGTGCACTGCCAGAACGCCTGGAGCGTCTCGGGACACGGGATGAACTCGAGCTGCATCGTGCACTGCTCGTAGCAGTCAGAGTAGCTGATGAGCTCTTCGTTGGGACATGCCGCAGCCGCGCCGTCCGCAAGCCCCTGCGTGCAGTAATGGTCGCAGAATTCGTCATACGTCGAGGCGCTACCGGCGGCGCCTCCTGTCCCTTGCGAAGGGCTACCGGCGGCGCCTCCCGTCCCTTGCGAAGGACTGCCGGCGGCGCCTCCCGTGCCGTCCGATCCGTCGGAGCCGCTGTTGCAGGCGGTGATCACCAGGCTGACCGCCAGGGTGAGCCCTCCCATCGTTCCCATGCGTACCATGTCCATCTCCGGTCTTTCTCCCCACCCGGACGCCGAGCGGCAACCGCTCGGCCAACCTTGGTCTCATAGGATAGCTGGCTCGCCGTGACCAGCGCTTCCGACGCGGACGTGGCCTGGCAGTGAATGCAACAAGACGCTCCACGGGAGCACGCGCCTGGCAGGCCAGTTCGGTTCTGGCCTGCCGCAGCGCGCCTGCCCGCGCGAATGATGCCCAGCGGCACGGGCAGGGTCACATCCCGAATCAAATCGCCGTGTACGTAACGAAGAAGTCCGCCGCCGAGCTGTACAGCGTGTACGAGGTGGCCGTGGCGGTGAACGAAGAGAAGGGAATGTCCGTGCTCGTCGGGTCGGTGGTGCACACCGTCGTGTAGTTGGGTACGTTGCCCGAGGTGGTGAGCTCGAACGTCTTGCGCGTGGTCGGATCTCCCGCCTGGTCGTTGATGCTCTGGCCGGTGGTGCCGGACATGACCGTGGTCTGCCGCATTACCAGCCCAGACTCGTACAGCGGTGAGTGGGGGTACGCGCGGATCTCGGTCAGCACGTAGGTGCCGTCCGCGATCGTTCCGCCGGTGCCTACAGGCATGGTGCCGGCGTCGTCGATGGTCCTGATGTCTGTGCCTTGATTCACGATGGAATTGCACTGCCCCGCTCCGCCGGCGCCCGCTGCACCAGCGTCGCCCGTGCTTCCGGACGCTCCACCCACTTCGGCACCACCGCCCCCGACCGGGGCTCCCGCAGCGCCACCCATTGGCATGCCGGCAGCGCCTCCGGACGCCTCGCCCGCAGCGCCTCCCTGCGGCATCCCAGCGGCGCCAGCCGCAGACTCTCCGGCGGTTCCCCCGGCCGTGTTGCCCGCAGCGCCACCCACTGGCGCTCCGGCGGCTCCACCAGACAAAGCGCCCGCGACGCCGCCCGACGCCTCCCCGGCAGCGCCGCCTTGTGGCGTGCCCCCCGTGCCGCCCGACGTCTCTCCAGCTGCGCCGCCTTGCGGCGTGCCCCCCGTGCCGCCCGACGTCTCCCCAGCAGCTCCGCCGGCGGACGTGCCCCCACCGCCAACGGATACGTCACCAGCGGCTCCGCCGGCCGGCGTGCCGCCTGAGCCGCCGCTGGTGCTCTGCCCACCCGAGCCAACCGCGGTCTCCCCGGCCGTGCCCGTCTGGCCGGCGGCACCCGCCGGGGCCGCCCCGCCTCCACTTCCGTCACTCCCACAGCCGGCGGCAAATAGAACGAACGGAACACAGAGCAAGGCAGCACACACAGATCGCATTGGAACCTCCTGGCAAGCAAAGCCGGCGACCATAGGCCACATCCGACGGCGCAGGTCAAGCGGACAACAGCGGCCCCTCACCCGCAGGTTCGGATGCACCGGAGGGGAAGCCGCGTGAGGCCGGCGTGCGGGGTGGGGGTGTTGCCGAGTCTCTCAGGCGGCCTAGGTCTCGGCCAGTGCGTGCCGCGCAAACGTCAGTAGGTTCCAGGCCAGGACTGACGCCTGCACGTACGCCTGGAAGGACTCGAGGCCACGCCAGGCGCAGCGGTCAAGACCGAAGCTTCGCTTGAGA
>CAZSVU010000476.1:0-5843 GCA_964610275.1 uncultured Polyangiaceae bacterium
GCTTCGTGCTCGCGACCAAGTACTCCCTGAGCATGCGCGATCGGGATCCGAATGCGAGCGGCAATCACCGCAAGAATCTGATGCAGTCGGTGGAGGCGAGCCTGAATCGCCTCTCGGTCGACACCATCGACCTGCTCTGGGTGCATGCCTGGGACTACACCACGCCGGCCGATGAGGTCATGCGGGCGCTCGACGACCTGGTGCGAGCTGGAAAGGTTCTGCACCTCGGCATCTCCGATGCCCCCGCCTGGGTGGTCGCGCAGTGCAACACGCTGGCGGAGCTCCGAGGCTGGACTCAGTTCACCGCGCTGCAGATCGAATACAGTCTGATCGAGCGCACGGTGGAACGCGAGCTCCTGCCCATGGCGCGCAGCTTTGGTTTGGCCATCACGCCGTGGGCCGCGTTGGGAGGGGGGCTCTTGACCGGGAAGTTCACGCGTGGCGCGCCGGCAGAAGCCGACACCCGACGCGTGCAGTGGAACGAACGGCGCATGCACGAGACCAACCTGCGGATTGCGCAGACGGTGGACACCGTGGCCGATGCGCTGGGGAGAAGCTCGGCCCAGGTCGCCATCAACTGGGTGCGCCAACAACCCGGAAACATCGTCCCGATTCTGGGCGCGCGCACGGCCCAGCAACTGGAGCAGTCCCTCGGTTGTCTCGAGTTCGAAATCCCACCCGAGCACCTGGCACGGCTGGACGAGGTGAGCGCCGTCCCGCTGGGATTCCCCTACGATTTCCTCAACCGCGACCGGACGCAGGAAATCCTGTACGGCGATCTGGCAGATCAAATCGACCGCCCGAAGCCGTAGCGTCACACGCTCACGGGATCGATCTTGTTCGGGTCGATCCCCAGCTCTCCGATGGCCCGGGACACCACTGCGGCCTCGACCTTCCCCTCCTGCTGCAGGGCATAGAGCGCGCTCAGAGCCACGAACTCGGCATCGACTTCGAAGTGTCGCCGCAGCGCCTCCCGCGTGTCGCTCATCCCAAACCCGTCCGTGCCCACGGGCACGAACCGCCGGGGGATCCAGCGTGCCACCCGATCGGCGTGCAGCTTCAAGTAGTCGCTGGCTGCCACCACCGGTCCCTCGGACTCGGCCAGCACCTGGGTCACGTACGGGACTCGCGGCACGGCTTCCGGGTGGAGCAGATTGTGGCGCTCGCAGGCCAGGGCGTCAGCGCGCAGATTTTGGTAGCTGGTGACGCTCCAGACGTCTGCCGCCACGTCGAACCGTTCCCGCAGGATCTGAGCCGCGCGGATCACCTCATTGAGGATCGACCCGCTCCCTAGCAGCTGCACGCGGTGTGACCCGGTCGCCTCCTCACCGGGCAACCGGTGCATCCCCCGGAGGATGGCCTCCTTGGCCCCCTCTGGCATCGCCGGCATCACGTAGGCTTCGTTCTGCAACGTGATGTAGTAGTAGATGTTCTCGTCTTCGACGTACATCCGCCTGAGCCCATCCTCGATCACGGTAGCCAGCTCGTAGGCGTAGGCGACGTCGTACGCCTGCACGTTGGTCAGGGTGCTCGCGAGGATGTGACTGTGCCCGTCCTCGTGCTGCAGCCCCTCGCCGTTGAGCGTGGTACGTCCCGCCGTGGCACCGAGCAGGAACCCCCGTGCCAGAGCATCACCGGCCGCCCACATCTGGTCGCCGGTGCGCTGGAATCCGAACATCGAGTAGAAGATGTAGAACGGGATCATGGGTTGGCCGTGAATGGCGTGGGACGTGGCCGCGGCCATGAACGACGCCATGCTGCCCGCCTCGGTGATGCCCTCCTCGAGCACCTGACCGTCCTTGCTCTCGCGATAGTAGAGGATCTTGTCCTTGTCGACCGGCTCGTAGCGCTGGCCCTGAGACGAGTAGATGCCAGCTTGGCTGAAGAGTGCATCCATCCCGAAGGTACGCGCCTCGTCCGGGATGATGGGCACGATGCGCTGCCCGATGCCCTTGTCCCGCATCAGCTTGGAGAGTAGGCGCGCAAACACCATGGTGGTGGATGCCTCCGCGCCCTTCGTGCCGGCCAAGAACTCGCCAAACACGTCCGAGCGAGGATGGTCCAGGCGGTAGTGGACGTGCGTGCGCCGGCGCGGGATGCAACCGCCCAGCGCCTCCCGGCGCTCGAGCATGTACTGGACCTCGGGGCTGTTGTGGCCCGGATGGTAGAAGGGGGCCTCGTCGAGCTTGTCGTCCGGCACCGGCAACTCGAGCAGATCGCGGAACGTCTTGAGCTCCGACTGCTCCATCTTCTTCTTCTGGTGCGTGACGTTGACGCCCTCGAAACCTTCTCCCAGCGTCCACCCCTTGACGGTGTGACAGAGGATGGCCGTGGGCTGGCCTTCGTGCTCCGTGGCTCGCTTGTAGGCAGCAAAGACCTTCCGGTAGCTATGCCCGCCGCGGCGGAGCTTGCGGATGTCGTCATCGGTCAAGTGGCTGACCATTTCCAGGAGTTGCGGATGCGTCCCGAAGAAGTGCTGACGCGTGTAGCTGCCCGGCGCCGTGGTGTACTTCTGCCACTGGCCGTCCACGACCTCGGTCATGCGCGCCAGGAGCAAGCGATCGATGTCCTTGGCGAGCAAGTCGTCCCACTCCGGGCCCCAGATGACCTTGATGACGTTCCAACCCGCACCGCGGAATACGGCTTCGAGCTCTTGGATGATCTTGCCATTTCCTCGGACCGGTCCATCCAACCTCTGGAGGTTGCAGTTGACGACGAACGTCAGATTGTCGAGTTGCTCCCGGGCAGCAACGCTCAGCGCTCCCAGCGACTCCGGCTCGTCGCTCTCTCCGTCACCCATGAAGCACCACACTCTCGATTGAGTCGCATCGTGCAGGCCGCGCGCGGCCAGGTAGCGATTGAAGCGCGCCTGGTAGATGGCGTTGATCGGGCCCAGGCCCATGCTCACGGTGGGGAACTCCCAGTAATTGCTCATCAGCCGCGGATGTGGATAGGAGGCGAGCCCGGCGCCGCGCTCGGTTTCGCGGCGAAAGCGATCCATGGCCTCCATCGAGATCCGCCCCTCCAGAAATGAGCGCGCGTACATTCCGGGTGCGGCGTGCCCCTGGAAGTAGACCTGATCACCCTGGCCATAATCCTTGCCGCGGAAGAAGTGATTGAAGCCCACCTCGTAGAGCGACGCGCTAGATGCGTACGTGGAGAGGTGTCCGCCCAATCCCGGGAAGCGCTGATTCGCCCGGTTGACCATGGCCACGGCGTTCCAGCGAATGATGCGACGGATCCGCTTCTCCATGGCCTCGTCGCCGGGGAACGGTGGCTCGTCGGTCGCGGGGATGGTGTTCACGTACGGGGTCGTGAGCGGATGCGCAGGAAACACGCCGCGCGCCGTCGCGGCCTGAATCACCCGGCGGAGGATGTACCTGGCCCGACACCTACCCTTCTCCTCCAGCAGGGAGGTGAAGGAGTCAGTCCACTCGGCCGTCTCTTGCGGGTCCCGATCCACGATCGGACGCTGTCCGTGATGGTACACGCTGCAATCTCCTTGTGATCGTCGACCTCACTCGTAGGGCCACAGCGGCCCGCGTTCAACCCCGACCAGGCGGCTCAGACGGGCAGTCCCCTGGCCCCCTCCGCGTCGGTGCCCGGCCGGGGCGCTGTGGAGCCTCTCTGGCGTCGGAAACGACCGGACCGTCCAAAATGCTCGTGGGACGGGCCTTGGGCCGCATTGCGGCATGGGCGGGTTGCGCCCTGCGCCAACCGGGGTCGGCAGGCGTTGCGGGACAACGAGCCAACCGGAGTCGGCAGCTACCCTCCCTTGCCGCCAGCGCCCGGGGTCAGCGCGAACACGCGCGCAGCCATCTCGCGGTCCAACATCAAGAGCGCCGCACCGTTGTCACCCGCCAGTCTAAGTTGCTGGATGCTGGCGTCGAAGCTCGCCTCCTCCTCGACCTGCTCGCCGACGAACCACTGCAGAAAATTGACCGTCGCGTGATCCTTGGCGCTGACGCCCACGTCGACCAGCTCGTTGATCGCTCGCGTCACGCCCTGCTCGTGCTCGTAAGCCGACTCGAAGACGGCCAGCGCGGAATCCCACCGAGCTGGGGGCGCCTCCACTCGGCTGAAGTCCGGCTTGCCGCCTCGTTCCAGCACGTACTCGTGCAGCTTCTGCGCATGGGCGAGTTCCTCTTGGATCTGAACCCGCATCCAACCGGCAAAGCCCTTGAGATTCCGGGCGTCGAACCAGGAAGACATGGCGAGGTAGAGGTACGCGGAGTAGAGTTCCGCGTTGATCTGCGCGGTGATGGCGGCACACACTTTATCGTCGATCATTGGGCTCTCCTCTTAATCCGCACGCGGGCTGCGTCAAGCGCCAGCCGGCTGCGGCGACTCCCGCGATGACGAATTCGCCTGGTTTGTTCACCAGAGCGCTTCGAGCGACCCTAAGTCAGCGAGCACGATTCTGATCACGGTGTTGCGAGCCCCCAGCCGGGTGAGGGCTCGCAACACCTCACAGGGCCCGAGTTGTGCTCGAACCCGATTCCTGTTGCTTTTTCGGGGTCTGCCGCAGACCCCGCCCCACAGGGTTCCCGCGCGCCGGGCCCCCCGCGTGCATGCACGCGGGGGTTGCGCGTGGGAGGGGCCCCACCCCAAACGGTTCGCGCGCAGCGCATTTCCACACGGTGATCGACATTCGCGCTCCCCCACCTAGAATGGATGCCGAGCATGCCCGACGCCACCGACTCCCCCCTCCGCAGCATCCACACCACGAGCCTGGTCGAGATCTTGTCCCGGCTCGACAGCAGCCTGGTGGTCACGACGTACCAGGCCGGCAAGGTCATCGTCATGCGGGTGGAGGACGGCAAGATCAACACGCACTTTCG
Source organism: uncultured Polyangiaceae bacterium (assembly GCA_964610275.1). GTDB lineage: Bacteria > Myxococcota_A > Polyangia > Polyangiales > Polyangiaceae > JAFGBI01. The sequence continues at coordinate 4,842 of CAZSVU010000476.1, forward strand.
CGACTTCCAGAAGCCGATGGGCTGCGTGGGGGACCAGACCCGCCTCACCATCGGGGGCACCAACACGGTCTGGTACCTGCGGAACATTCCGGCGGTAGCGCCCAAGCTGGAGCCCGCCGGGAAGCACGACGCCGCGTACCTGCCGCGCCGGATTCACGTGACCGGCGACATCGACATCCACGAGATGGCCTGGGACGACGACGGTGAGCTCTGGGTGGTCAACACCCGGTTCTCCTGCCTGTGCACCCTGGATCACGACCACTCGTTCGTCCCGCGCTGGCGCCCGCACTTCGTCAGCGGGCTCGCCCTGGAGGACCGCTGTCACCTCAACGGCATCGGGGTGCGTGATGGGAAGATCAAGTACACCACGGCGCTGGGCGAGACCGACACCGCCGGAGGTTGGCGCGCCAACAAGCGCGACGGCGGCATCTTGCTGGACGTCCCCAGCAACGAAGTGCTGCTGCGGAGTCTGTCGATGCCGCATTCACCGCGCTGGTACCGGGACAAGCTCTGGATCCTCGAGTCCGGCAAGGGGAGCTTGGCTTGGGTCGATCTGGATCGGAAGCAGGTTCACACCGTCGCCCTCTTGCCGGGGTTCACGCGCGGTCTCTCCTTCATCGGTCCCCTCGCCTTCGTCGGCCTGTCCCAGGTGAGAGAAACAGCCACGTTCAGCGGCCTGCCGCTCACCGAACGACTCGAAGAGCGCACTTGCGGCGTGTGGGTGGTGAACATCGAATCGGGTCAGGTCGTGGGGTTCGTGCGCTTCGAGGAGGGCGTCCAGGAGATCTTCGCCGTCCAGGCGCTGAGCGGCATTCGTTTCCCCGAACTGGTGCCCTGGAACGACCCCAAGACGTTCAACTCCTACGTGCTGCCCGACGACGCGCTAGAGGACGTCGTGCCACCCCCAGCGGGCAACTCGGCGCGCAAGTGACCCCCCCCCAGCGGGCGCTTGCCGGAGCGTGAGGTGAGCATGAAGCACGACAGCGTCGTTGCTGACCCGCT
>CAZSVU010000477.1:0-5833 GCA_964610275.1 uncultured Polyangiaceae bacterium
GCGTTGCGTCCAGCGCCAGCTCCCACTCCGGCGTCCGGCGCGGCGGCCGCCGCGGCGACTGCCTCGGTCTCGAGTGCGCCCAGTGCCGCACCGTCGCCTCCGCTGACTCCCGGCGAGCGGCGAGCGCGCTGCGTCCGAGCGTACTTTCCGGAGGACGCACTCGACCAGAGTTTCGACGCAGCACTCGTCTGCAGTGGGCAGGACTTTCGCGACGTGGCGCGCAAGCTCTACGCCTTCACGGATCCGCCGCCGGCCCCCGCCGCCGGGGCCACTGCCGAGCGCCCACCCGAGACTCAGGATGGCGGGGTGCTGGTGGTGAGGGGGCTCGCTCCGCGTAGGCCGAAACGCATGGCCTGGTATGAGCTGCTGGCCGCAGCGATGATCCGCAAGAGTTGCTGCCCGGACGCGCCAGCGGTGGAGCTTCCGACCACTCAGGGCAACTGCCTGCAGTTGGGGGCGCTGGTGCGGAAAATCGCCGACTTGAGTCAACGGGTGGCGGACGTGACGCCGGCCACGAAGGACTTCGAGGACGCCGTGGTCTGCTTGTTCGCCAGTGGTATGGATCGGCCCTATTCGTACGACCGAATGCCCGCGGACGAGAATCGGGCCGCATTTCAGAAGTTCTTGCAGCGGGTCGCCGAGATGGACGCGCGCAGATCGGCTTCGCGGCGCAAGACCCAGGTCGCGCCGGAATGATCGCCGCGCGGTGCGCGAGGTTTGGGGACCGCCGCAACCGTCCAGACTCGCCCGACGGAGGACCCAGGACTGAAACGGCGATCAGGGTCTCGGCCACCAACTGGGGGAGAACGACCCCGGATTCGGCCGTAGTCGGCTGCGATTCGGCCCTGGCAGTGCCGGAGCACGAGCACACGGCCCGAAAAAGGTGATATGGGGGCTAGCCGGCGGCTCCGGTGCCGTGCCGCGCTTGGGCGCGCCGGGCCGCGTGACCCCGATTGCGAGAAAGCGAGAAGCCATGACAGCGCCCTGGGTTACCTACCGACCCGAAATCAAAGTCCTCGACGCGACGATTCGCGACGGAGGACTCTGCAACGACCACAAGTTCTCCGACGAGTTGGTGCGTGCCGTCTACGACACCTGCGTTCACGCCGGCATCGAGTACATGGAGATTGGGTACAAGGGGTCGAAGAAAGTCTTCTCGCCAGACAAGTTCGGCCCGTGGAAGTTCTGCGACGAGGCAGATCTGCGACGGGTCGTCGGTGACAACGACACCCCGCTGAAGCTCGCGGTGATGGCGGATGCCGGTGGCAAGTCCGACTGGCGCACCGAGATCCTGCCCAAGCAGGACAGCGTGCTCGATATGATTCGGGTCGCTTGCTACATCCACCAGATCCCCGAAGCCGTCGACATGATCCAGGATGCGCACGAGAAGGGGTATGAGACCACCTGCAACCTGATGGCCGTTTCCACGGTGAACGAGGCGGAAGTCGATCAAGCGCTGGAGGTAGTGGCCAAGTCTGCGTGTGGCACAGTGGTGGTCGTGGACAGCTTCGGCTCCTTGTATGGCGAGCAGATTCAGCGCCTGGTGAAGCAGTACCAGAAGGCTTTGGAGGGCACCGGCAAGGAGGTCGGGATCCACGCCCACAACAACCAGCAGTTGGCTTTTGCCAACACGATCGAGGCGATCATTCAGGGCGCCAACCGCATCGACGCGACCATGGCGGGCATGGGACGCGGAGCCGGCAACTGTTCGATGGAGCTTCTGCTGGGATTCCTGCGCAACCCGAACTACCGGCTCCGGCCGGTGTGGCAGCTGCTGCAGAAGTACTTCGTCGCTCTTCGCGAGGAGACCGAGTGGGGTCCGTTGCCCCCATACATCGTTACCGGACAGTTGAACCAACACCCACGTGCTGCCATCCAGTGGCGCGCCGGCGAACAGCGTGACCTGTGCGCCGACTTCTACGACAAGTGCGTGGCCGACGTCTGAATCCAGCCGCCAACTGGTAGTGAGCGCGTTCTGCGCCCGTCCTCGCTTCTCTCGGCGACGTGCCGCCATGCGTGAGGAGTCGACGCGTCGTCCGCGGGACTCAGGCCCGGCCGTCGGTCTGAGCGGCGTGCGACGTGGACGCGCGTTGTGGCGCGGGAGCCGCCCCACGTGTGGCTGTGCGTGGTAGAATGTCTGATTAGTGCAGGGAGACGACGACTACTACGGTTCCGGCGAATCCGACGCCCGAACGGCGATTGTGAACCTCGCGGAGCTCAAGGCTCCGAGCCGTCCAAGGGATCGGCACCTACTGGTGCAGATGCAGGGCGAGGACATCGGTCGCGTGGTCTCCCTGCATGGCGAGCTTTGGCGAGTGGGGCGCGTGCAGGAGTCCGACCTCTTGATCAACGACGTCGGCGTGAGTCGAAACCACGCGCGCCTGGTGTGGGACCGCGACGGCTATGTCCTGGAGGACCTCGATTCGGCGAACGGGACCTACATTCACGGTGAGGTCATCACCAAACATCGTCTGCGTGACGGGGACGTCGTGCAGTTCGGTCCCAACTCCGTGTACCGCTACTCGCTGGCAGACGCCGACCAGGAGGCGATGCTTCAGCAACTCTATGATGCGAGCGTTACGGACGCTCTCACGGGTGCCTACAACCGCGAACACTTCGACTCGCGGTTGACCGCGGAGCTGTCCTACTGCCGCCGTCACGGCACTGACCTTTCTCTCTTGATGCTCGATCTCGATCACTTCAAGCAGGTCAACGACACCTACGGGCATCCTGCCGGAGATACCGTGCTGGTCGAGTTGGCCAAGGTGGTTGCCATCGATTTGCGAATCGAGGACGTTTTTGCACGGTACGGGGGAGAGGAATTTGCCGTCATTCTGCGTGGCATCGGCCTCGAGGATGCCACGCTGGTCGCCGATCGGTTCCGGGAGAACATCGAACAGCTGCACATCAAGCATGAGAGTCACCTCATCCGAATCACCGCCAGCATTGGCTGTGCCTCGCTGAGTTGCTGTGAAGAGTGGTCATCGGAACAGCTGATCGCAGTAGCCGATCGGCGCTTGTATGCGGCCAAGCGCGGGGGGCGCAATCGCGTCGTCTCGCAGGACTGAGAGTCGGAGCGCTCCCGGTGGCCAAAGAAGACCGTCAGCAGAAACAGATCCGCAAGTTGCGCGACGGGGCAACCAATTTGGTCGCCAAAGGGAAACACGAGAAGGCGCTCGCGAAGTACCTGGAGCTGGAGCAGCTGGATCCGGGCGATGCGCAATGGTCCAAGCGCGCCGCCGACTGCTACCGACGAATGGGACGGCGCTCCGACGAGCTGCAAGCGCTGGTGCGGGCAGCGGACGGATACTCGCGCACCGGGTTTCTGCTCAAGGCAGTGGCGATGTGCAAGCTGGTGTTGGCCATCGACCCACAGCACACCCAGACGCTCGAGCGAATGGCCAAGCTGCATGCGTCGCAGACGACGGGATTGGATCGGTTCGGGGGCGTCGCCCGGCCCGGGTTGACGCTGGCCCAGCAGCCTTCTGTCGAGGCCCCGCCGCCCGAGCCGAGCCTGGACGCCGCTGAGGACGAGACGGACCTTCTCGAAGCTGCGCCGGCCTCGCCGGAACCGCTGGCAGCCGTCTTGGCGGACGCGCCCGAGGCACCGCCCGCTACGGCTGAGGTGGAGCTGCCTGCTCCACCGATCGAGGAGCTGTCTCTGGATGAGCTCGGCCCGGCTCCGGGCGAGCTCCCCCCGCCGGCTGCTGCTGCCGAACCGCTGCCGGAGGCCACAGCGAGCTCGACTGCGCGAGTTGATCCGGGCCCGGCACAGGCCAGCGCCAAGCAGCCTCCCGCGGAAGGCGTCGCATTGGACGAGATGCAGCTTAACCAGCACGTCGCGTCCAAGCTGCGCGCCCAGCTGCCCGCACACTCCAGCGGCATCTACGAGCTCCACCTCGATGAGATCGACAGTCTGGACGACATATTACGGGACGAGCAGAACGCCCAGGAGGAGCCACCCGAGGACACCCGGACTCGGTGGAGTCGTCGCGTGCGCGAGACGGCCACGGATCTCTTGCCTCGGACCCCTCTCTTCTCGGAGCTCAGCCAAGACGCGTTGATGCGACTGATTGCGCGGCTCGATCTGCGGATTCTGGTTGCCGGCGATACCGTGTGTCGAGAGGGAGACCCCGCCGAAGAGCTCTTCGTGGTGGCAGAAGGCACGGTCCAGGTCATCAAGGCAGGGCCACCCGACGTCGAGCTTGCCCAGCTGGGCGAAGGGGAGTTCTTCGGCGAAATTGGCCTGGTGAGTGACACGCCGCGCGTGCGCACGGTCATCGCGCTCGAGGACACCCAGCTGCTCGTGCTCGACCGAGCGACCGTGCGCGAGCTCATCGAAACCGAGCCATCCTTCCTGAAGATTCTGCTCCGCTTCCTCCGTTTTCGTCTCATTGCCCCGTTGCTCGAAACCAGCCCGCTCTTCGCACCCTTCAGCACCGAGGAACGCCGCGCCATGGCCAGGAAGTTCCAGTTTCTCGAGCTCGAGAGCGGCGCCGTTCTCATCGAGGAGGGAAAGCGTGCCAGCGGTCTCTTCGTGCTGCTCAGCGGCGAAGCGGAGGTGTACCGCGGCCAGGGCGAGCACCTGGCCACGTTGCATCCGGGGGACGTGTTCGGCGAAATGTCTCTGCTCACGCAGCAGCCAGCCGTGGGGACGGTGCGCACGACCAAGAAGTGCTTCGCTCTGGAGATGCCGGCGGCGAGCTTCACCGAGACGGTCATGGTGAATCCGCAGGTCTTGATCTACGTTAGCGAACTTGCCGACCAGCGCCGGCGGGCCAACGAAACGACGCCAGACGAGACGTTCGAGTTCAGTTGATCATCGGGCCCTTGGTGGCCGCGGTTGCGGCCGCTGCCCGCGTTTCCGTCTGCGCTGGCGGCGGCCGAAGGTGCCGTCGCTGGCTGCCACATAGCCGTACGCCTCGATGATGGCCCCCAGCTCCTGCTGCGAGCACCCGAGCCAGGTCGCCACCTCCACGGGCAAGGCGAAGCGTCCCCGGGCCGACGCGCGCCGCAGGTGACGGTGGATGCGTTCGGCCACATCGGCACGAATCGCGCGCGGACCAAAGGCGGGATACCCGATGAGCGAGTGCGCGGAGCCCCCGAGCTCGGTCGCGACCGGTAGGCTGACGGTGCCCTCGGCCACGAGTGGCACCATCGCCGTCGGCCCCCAATATGCCGCGCAGAGCGCAAGCCGACGCCGAACCATGGCCGGTTTGAGCAGACTCTTCACGTAGACGAGGCGCCGCCCCAGTGCCACGTCGAGCCCGCGCAGGTGAGCTCGGTCTTGGTCGCTGAGGCAATGCAGCTGATCGCGGGCGCTCTCGGCGGTCACTGTCCCCAGGGATTGCTCCAGCTGGTAGACCAGTCCGCGGCCCGCCGCACTGAGCCCGCCGGCTTCCGTTCGCCGCAGGGGAGCCAGTGTCTCCTCCACCAGATCCCGAGACCAGGCGACCAGGCGGCGTTGCAGCTCCGATCGTCGTCCTGCCGGGAGCTCGAGTTCCGCGGCCACGCGCGCCTCGGGGTGCAAGAGGTCGGTCCCGCGGACGAGTCGCCCCACGACGTTCTCATCGAAGTACAGCTGCCCGGCCGCATCGCTCTGGATCTGCTCGTGCGAGGCTTCGAGTAGCGCCCGTGTCCAGTCCTCCGTCTGCCGTTCGGCGGCCGAGTCTTCCGGGGCCAGGGGAAGCTCGATCTGCAGTAGTCGTGCGAAGGGGCTACCGTTGTGTGCGTCCGGTCCGGACCGGCGACGATCCCTGCTGCGGCGTGCACCGCTGCGGCCGGCCGCGGAGCTCGAGCCCTGTACGAAGCGCTCCACCAGCCGCGCGCCGCT
>CAZSVU010000478.1:0-5823 GCA_964610275.1 uncultured Polyangiaceae bacterium
CCATCCATGTTTCGGCGGTCGCTGGCGGCCGCCGAAACATGGATCAAGGATGCACGTTCCGGGCCAAAGGTGGTCGCAACGGCTGTGCGATGGTACCTTGGCCGAGGTTTGGGATGCGTTCGGGGAAGGAGTCTGGGAGATGCTTCAGTCGGTCAAGGTGCGCGCGTGCGTTTACTGGGTTCTCCTGGTCGGTGGCGCCGCAGCGTTCGGGTGCGGCGGGCTCGACACGCGCCACGTTGTGATCGGGCTGTGCACGGCGACCGCGCCAGAGAACAGCGAATAGCCTGTCCCACAGAGTGCGCCGTCCAGCGCCAAGTCCTCGACAGTGGCACCCGGAGCGCAAACCCCCGCAACGTCATGGCGGCGGTAGTCTATCAGACCTGACTGCAAGACCCAGTGGAAAGCGTCGTGCGTTGTGCTGGGTCCGTCGGCGATGTGGCGGTGGCGTGTGAGTTCGTGCGGAGCAGTCACGTCACGAACTCCAGCGGGATCCGAGCTCGCGCCGTCCCGGGCAGTCGCAGAAGTACTGCGGTTGGCTCTCGGCTTCGGGCCCCAGGATCCCCCCCCCGAGAGCGCACGCCGTTCCAGGCTGCACTGGAGCACTAGATCGTGCAAGAATCGTGGCGCGATGAGTCTCCGGACAGTACGGGAGCGGACTATGCGGATGCGGCTAGTGGGCGCGATGGCGTGCGCGATGGTCACGTGCGCCTGCGCTCCGGAGCGTGCGCCTGACGGCGCGCCAGCGGTGGTCACCGACGCACCCGGGGCAGAGCCGGCCGCGCCGGCCGCCACCACCACCGCCTTCGACCTCGGCGCGGTCGTGCGCCAGGTTCACTTCGCATACCGGCCCGACGGAGACCGATGGTCGGCCGGCCATGCTAGCTACTCGGTGAGGGCCAGCGCTCGGCAGTTCGTCGTCACACCGCGTCACGAGTTACACGGGGCTGATGCGCTCGGCACGCCGACCCTGCTCGAGGGGGCGCCCCTCGCCGTCGAGTTCTCGTCGATGCGAGTGGGCCAGCAGAAGCTCGCCGACGGCGCAGCGGCTCCCGAGGTCCTCGCCGACGGCGCGCTCGCCATTGCCCGCGGCAGCGTGGTGGAACAGCTACGCAACTTCGAGGCCGGTGTCGAGCAGAGCTGGTCGTTCGCCGAGCGACCGGGCGGAGCGGGCGATCTACGAGTGCGGCTGCGCGTGAGCGGTCCGGACTACGTCGGCGTGACGTCGAGTGGACTTCACTTCCGCGACTTGGAGCAGGGGATAGGACTGCGCTACGGGCACGGGACCTGGCGTGACGCCCGCGGCTTCGAGAGCCCGGTGCCGGCGCAGTTCGCGGACGGCGAGATCCTGCTTACGGTGCACGCCGAGGTCCTTCGCACCTCGGCATTCCCAGCCGTGCTGGATCCGGTCATCTCGGTCGAGTTCGGGATGGACGAGCCGGTGAGCGTGCCGGCGACCAACAGCCAGAGCCAGCCGGCCGTGGTGTCCAACGGTACGCAGTTGCTGGTGGTCTGGGCCGATCTGCGCATCGACTCGTTCGAGGCGCGCGACATCTACGGAGCCCGCGTGGACGGTGACGGCAACGTCCTGGATCCGGCGGGCATCCACCTCGGCGCAACTCGCGGCTACCACCCGTCGCCCACGGTCGGAAGCGACGGGAGCGGATATCTAGTGGTGTGGGAGGAATCCCGCGACGAGACGAATTACCTGCTCTACGGCACACGCGTGGACGAAACCGGCGCCGTGCTCGATCCGGACGGGCTCGACATCGGTGGCGCGGGCCAGAACCAGGCCAATCCCGACATCGCGTTCGACGGCTCCAACTACCTGGTGGTCTGGCAAGACGCACGGGACGGGAGCACCAACGACGTGTATGGGACTCGGGTCTCTCCGGACGGAGCCGTGCTCGACCCGCTGGGACTCGCCATCGCGACGGGGCCGGGCAGCCAGGCCACTCCGGCCGTCGCCTTCGACGGCCAGAGCTGCCTGGTGGTCTGGACGGACACAATCAGCTACGACATTTTTGCGCGCCGGCTCGGTCCGTCCGGCGAGTTGCTCGGCGCGGGACCGATCACGATCTCGAACGCCACGGGAACCCAGCGTCGGCCCGAGGTCGCCTTTGACGGCGAGCGCCACTTGGTGGTCTGGCAGGACGGGCGAAACGGGGTCGATTTCGACGTCTACGGGGCCAGGGTCACTGCCTCCGGCACGGTGCTCGAGCCGAATGGCATCCCCATCGGGGAGGCGGCGGCTGGCCAGACCGCGCCCGTGCTCGCTTTCGACGGCAGCGGCTATCTGGTCACCTGGGCCGACGGTCGTAGCGGGCTCGGCGACATCTACGGGGCAAGGGTCAGCACCACGGGAGCCGTGCTGGACGAAGCGAGCATTCCCATTTGTACGGATCTGCGGACCCAGGACAGCCCGGCCGTCGCCTTCGACGGCGAGCGCTTCCTCGTCGTGTGGCGCGACGAGAGAACCAGCTGGGGCGGAAGCTTCGACGACGTCTACGGCACGCGGGTTACCCCCGACGGCGAGGTGCTCGACGGCTCCGGGGTCGTGCTGTCCACGCTCTCGAACCAGCAGCGAGGCCCGGCCGTGGCACACGACGGTTCGGGCTATCTCGTGGTCTGGGCCGACGGCCGCGACTACGTCAACAGCCGGACCGACATCTACGGGGTACGCATCTCCGAAGACGGCACAGTCCTCGATCCGTCGGGCCTTCAGATCTCGACGGCATCGGGCGCGCAGTCCTCTCCTGCCGTGGCCTTCGGTGGGACGGACTATCTGGTAGCGTGGACTGACGAGCGCAGCACGGTCGATTGGGACATCTACGGTGCGAGGGTCACTCTGGATGGCGCGGTGCTGGATCCGACGGGCGTGGCCATCTCGACCGACCTCGGGGACCAGCGCGATCCGGCGGTGGCTTCCGATGGCTCGAGCTACCTGGTGGTGTGGACCGACGAGCGCGACCCGAGCAGCGCACCGGACGCCTATGGCGGGCGCGTCAGCCTCGAAGGCATTCCACTCGACCCCTCGGGGATCCCGCTCTCGACCGCGAGCGGAGCCCAGAACCATGCGCAGGTGGCCTCTGGCTCGGGCGAGTATCTGGCCGTCTGGCACGACGCCAGGTCCGCCACCGATTACGACGTGTACGCAGCCCGTGTCGGCACCGCTGGCGCCATCCTGGACGAGGAGCCGCTGCTCGTCGCCGGAGGCCCGGGCATGCAGAGCGCTCCCTCGGTGGCCCACGATGGTACGAGCTTCATCGTCGCCTACTGTGACGACAGCGGAACCGAGACCGGCATCGACGTGGTCGCCAAGCGCACTGGCGGGGGCGAGCTTCTGGATGTGACACCGATCGCCATCGCCGCGGCAGCGGGCGATCAGACCCGGCCGACCCTTGCGTTCGACGGGGTCCAGTACCTCGCGGTGTGGGTCGACAGCGGTACGGACCCCGAGCTGCGTGCCACGCGGATCAGGCCGGACGGGTCGGTGGTAGAGCCCGAGCCAATCGCGATCCCTGCGGAGAGCGAGCCCTTCGAGCCGGCGCTGGCGGCTCTCAGTCCTGCCCGCGCTCTGCTGGTGTACTACCGGCGTGACCTCCAGGCGCCGTTCGTGGAACTGCGCGTACGTGGACGCTTCCTCGATTACGCCGAACTCGGCCAGCCCTGCGAGGGCCCCGGGGACTGCGCCTCTGGTTTCTGCGTCGATGGCTTGTGCTGCGACACGGACTGCGGGGGTTCGGCCCTTGGCGACTGCCTGGCTTGCTCGCTGGCCGCAGGCGCGGCCAGCGACGGTGTCTGTGGTCCGGTCGCGGACGATGCGCCCTGCGACGACGGGCTCTTCTGCACCGCCACCGACGCATGCCAGGCCGGCGTGTGCCTGGGCTCGGGCGATCCCTGCCCTGGTCCGGACGGCGACCGCGACTGCGCTGAATCGTGCGACGAGAGCACGGACGCATGCACGGGCAGCGATCCTGACTCGAGCGCCTGCGCCGGCGGCAGTGCTGGGGCTGCCGGCACCGGCGGCCCGTCTGCCGCAGGAGGCAGCGGCGACGAGGAGGAAGAAGAGCGAGCGGCGGACGGCTGCGGTTGCCGCGCGGCAGGAGTCGGCCATGCGGCTTCCCATGCAGGCTGGGCAGGCGTGTTGGCGATGATTCTGTGCCTGAGACGCCGAGCTCGACGCCGCTCCGTTGGGCCCGTGCTCGCTAGCGCACTACTCTTGACGAGCGCAGGCTGCGGAACGGACGAGCCAGTGACGAACCTGCGCACGCCAGCCGAGCCCAGCGCACTGGCGCCGGACGCCGGCAGCACGGCAGGCGCTGCCGGCTCGGGCCCTGTCGCAGGCCAGGGCGGCGCCGCTCCGCTGTCAGTCGACGCAGACGGCGACGGGCTCGACGACGCGCTCGAGGCCCGGCTCGGCACCGACCCACTCGTTGCGGACACGGATGCCGACGGCATCGACGACGGCGACGAGCTCGGCGACACGCTGCCCACCAATCCGGACACCGACGGCGACGGCGTCGATGACGGGCAGGAGCTCGTCCTCGGCAGCAACCCCACCAACTGGGACACGGACGCCGACACGCTGGGCGACGGCGACGAAGCCGAACTCGGCACGAGCCCCACTCTGGCGGACAGCGACGGCGACGGAATTGACGACGCGGTCGAGCTCGCTGGCGTCACCGATCCGCTGCTTGCCGACACCGACGCTGACGGCTGGAGCGACGGCGAGGAGACCGAGCTCGGCACCGATCCGGTCGACCCGCTCAGCTGGGACTACGACGGCGGACGCTGGCCCGACTTCTCCGCCGCCGCCGCGGCTGCAGGCGCGGCGGGCGCCGCCTACGCCATGGGCGAGGTCCTGCCCGATTTCACCGTGTTCGACCAGTTCGGCAGCCCCGTCCACCTCTACCAGTTTTACGGCTGCGTGGTTCTCATCGCCATCGCCGACGGCGGGTGCCCGTTCTGCCAGAACGAGACGCTGCGGTTCGCGTCGCTGTGGGAGGCACATCGCGAGCAGGGATTCATGCTGATTCAGGTGTTGCTCAACGACTACGCCCGCTCCGGGTCTGCGGGCCTTGCGTTCCGCGAGAGCTGGGCGACCCGGTTCGGCTTGGAGTTCCCCGCCACTGGCGAGGGCGACACCAACCGCTTGCGCGACAACCTGCTGGGCGGCGGGCTCTACAACGGGTACCTCCCGTACTTCCTGCTGCTCGACCGGGAACTCCGCGTCCGCTGGGCCTACACCGGGGTGTCGCCGGATCTAGAGGGGCAGATCGCCCCGCTCTTGTAGTGGGGGCGCTTCCCGGGGGCGAGACGGAGTTGACACGGGAGGGGGGTGAGGAAGGCGCCGCCCGCCTCACCGGGCACTGGCTTGGTGGGGCCGGTGCCCAGGGCGGGCCATGACTGGACGATGAGCAGTCCACCCGGCGTGATTGGCGCCGCCCGGCAGTGGTCGGCTTGCTCGGAGGGAGGCCGCTTGGGGTAGCCCGCAGAGATCTGATCAATCATGAGCCCTTGGGGGGGCCCGGCAACCGGGCGGACTACGGGCGGTCAGGTAGCAGCACAGGTATGCGCCGATCGCCCTTGCCCTTGCCCTTGCCCGTCCCCATCACCCCACCCGTGCCCGTGCCCGTGCCCGTGCTCGTCCCCATCACCCTTCTTCAGTACGCTGCTGCAACTTCTCGCGACAATCTGCGCTGACCACCCCGAACAACAACCCCTGGCCTTCTGCCGATTTCCGTTTGTGTTCGCACGCTTGCGCGTCTTGATCCGCGAACTAGGCTAGTTCGCGGCGCGAAACACCGCAATCGCGAGACGATA
>CAZSVU010000479.1:0-5822 GCA_964610275.1 uncultured Polyangiaceae bacterium
CGGGGGGCCCGGCGCGCGGGAACCCTGCGGGGCGGGGTCTGCGGCAGACCCCGAGCAAGCAACAGGGATCTGTTCCGAGCACAATCGCGGTCCTCTGAGCTATTGCGAGACCTCGGCCGCAGGGGGGCTCGCAATAGCGATCGAGGATCACGCTCGCTGATTCAGAGTTGCCGATGCAGGCTTTCCAGCACGGCCTGCTTGGCCACCGGCACGCAACAGATTTCGACGGTGTAGGTCACGTCGGGCGCCGCTTTGTGTTCGTAGAGGGGGTGTATCACCAGTTCCACTCGGTACAATGCCCCGCCTCGTGCCACGTGTTCGCCGACGCGAGGGATGCGTGCCACCTCCACCAGACCGCTTTCCCAGCTGTGGTCTCCGGTGGGCGAGGGCGTGTGCACCAGCACCGTCCAGATCCGGTGGTCATGCTGGTTGTCAGGTCCGATCATCACCGTGCTCCTTGCCAGCCCTACTCAGTCATCACGTTGTGATCTCATGAGTCTGGCATGCAGCGATTCTCCGAGTTTCCCGTCGGCAAGCCGTGGCACCGACACACGCCGTCCGACTCGTAAAAACAGTCCTCGCGAGCATAGTTGGGGACCTGCAGGCAGGCGAACCCAGGGCCACAGGGGTCTGGATCTGCCGGCACGCACGGTGGCGCCTTGCAGCAGTCATCCGTGAGGATGGCGGCGACCGTGCAGCCGATCTGCTGGCGCGTTTCCGCCAACGTGCAGATGGACGTCACCGAGTTTGCGCCACACAGCTCGACCAGCTCACAGGAGACCAGGCTGGCCATGCGTTCGTCGAAGGTACACGGCTCCCACTGGGTGGGGTCCAGACGGGAGAGGGGATGCGTCATTGCGAACACGGCACCATCCGAGCGCTTTGCGCAGAACTCGCCGTCTGCCGTGAAATTCGCGCACCCTACTTCCGTTGCCGCGCCTGACGGCACGCAGCCGCCGGCGATATCCACCGCGCGGGCAAAGACGGCGGTGCACGCGCCGGCGTCCTCAGCGCTCTGGCCACCCGAGGCCGTCGCCCCACTCGCACCTCCCGTTGCGGCGGCATTCCCTCCGGACGTGGCGGACGCGCCCCCGCTGGCCGCACCACCGGTACCGGAACCCCCAAAGAGGTCGTCGTCCGTGTCACCTTCGTCATCGCCGCTGCACCCCACGATCGGGAGGGACAGCACCCCGAGAAGCAGCAGCCAGCGCATTGTGCAAGCATGTTCGCATGCCAGTAGAGGGAAGTAAAAGCGCGAGCTTCGACGTGGCCCTCCTCGTTCTGCGAAGAAGTCGCGCAGGTGTACGGGATTGCAGTCACACCGCAAGCGCGTTGGCCTCGGCGTAGCACGGCCCGGTGTCACTCGTCGCCGAAGACGATGCCGAGTGATCGGGCGGTGCACACCAGACTGCTGCTCGGATCCACCAGCTTCTGGCTGCCAATGGCCTCGCTCAGCGGAACGGCCACGACCTCGGTGCCGCGCAGCGCCACCATCTTGCCAAACTCGCCTCGGGCAATCAGATCGGCTGCCGCTTCGCCGAAGCGGTTGCCGAGCACACGGTCGAAGCACGACGGGCTGCCCCCGCGTTGCACGTGGCCCAGCACAGTGGTGCGCAGCTCCAAGTCGATCAAGGTGCTCAGTTGCTCGGCAACGCGCCCGGCAGCCCCGAACAGTCGCGTCATGGCTCCGGCCTGCCGCGGTCCGAGCGTTGCCTCATCGCCGTCTTGGGGCTTGGCGCCCTCGGCAACGACTACCAGACTGAACGGTTGCCCTTTGCGTTGGCGGCGATTGATGAGGTCGGCCACGGGCCCGAGGCGGTACGGGATCTCGGGGATCAGAATAACGTCCGCCGCGCCGGCGAGGCCGGCGTGCAGGGCGATCCATCCCGCATCGCGTCCCATGACTTCAACCAGCATCACCCGATCATGGCTTTCGGCGGTGTCTCGGAGTCGGTCGATCGCGTCAGTGGCGACCTGGACCGCGGTGTCGAAACCGAACGTGTAGTCCGTGGCACCGAGATCGTTGTCGATGGTCTTCGGGACGCCGACGATGTTGGGCAACCCGCGTTCGATGGCTCGCTGCGCGATGCCCATGGAACCGTCGCCGCCAATGCTGATGAGAGCGTCGAGCCCCAGTGTGCGCCAGTTGGCGAGGACTCGGTCGAAGACGTCGCGCTCCACCAAGTGACCGTCCTCTTCCACGGCGAATCGGAATGGGTCAGAGCGGTTGGAGGTTCCCAGAATGGTGCCGCCGCGCGTCTGAATGTCGCGCACCGACGCCTCGGTGAGCCACACGTTTCCGTGGGGTGATCGATAGTCGAGATCGATCAACCCCATGAAGGCGTCTTCGATGCCGAGGATCTCCCAGCCATGCCGGCGGATGCCCGCCTTCACGGCTGCACGAATCACCGGATTGAGACCGGGGCAGTCGCCTCCGCCCGTCATGATGCCTACTGTCTTGACGCCCATGGACATCCGCCTTTCCGTGAAGAGCGGCCACGATGCTACTCTGCGGCAGCGTCGAGGAGAACCCGGGTTGGCGTTGCGCCGGTTGCGTGGGGCTGCTGGCGACACCCGTCCAGCGTCGAGCCGCGCACGCCAGCTGCCGGCTCGGCTACCGGTACGACCGACCCACCGAAATGAGCTGGAATCGGTACGGGTTGGGGAAGGGATGCAGGCGCTCCAGGGCTGTGACAGCCTTTCCAGTACGGAGTAGGTGTGGTCTCCTGAGGCCCCGCCCGTCGGAGGATGGCTCAGGTGACGTCTCGATGACCAAGAAATCCAGTCGAGTGCTGGGTCTGCTCGCGACGTGCGTGTTCGCTCTCGAAGCGTGCGGCGACGGCGAAGAGGGAAAGGAAGGACCGCCCAACTGTGCGCGAATGTGTCGCGTCTACGCTGCGGCCGGGTGCGATGAATTCGACGAAGACGAGTGTATCGAGAGCTGTTCCGAGTCCGCAGCGTGGGGCCGTGCGTGCGCAACCGAGTACCAGAGCATCATTCGCTGCGTCGTGCGGGCACCCGCAGCGAGCGTGGTGTGCGCTGACGGCCAGCCGGCGGTGACCGGCACGGACTGCGCACAGGAGTTCTACGAGCACGCGATGTGCACTCGGTTGAGCGGAGGAGAGGCCGGCGTGGGCGGTGCAGCGGGACATTCGGGTACGGGGGGGCGCACCTCGGCCGTGCTCTGCGGTGAGGCGTGTCCCTATTCCGGCGACGGCGTCTGTGACGATGGTGGTCCTGGCGCGAGCTTCGGCGACTGCAGTTACGGCACCGACTGCGCGGATTGCGGCATCCGAGTGTGGACGGCACCCGGGGAGCCGATTTGCTCGAACGACTGCGATTTCCGGGCTGATGGTCGATGCGACGATGGTGGCCCTGGCGCACAGTCCGGGGTGTGCACGTATGGTACCGACTGCGCGGACTGCGGTGCGCGTGCGGCACCGGGGGTTGGGGGGGGGGGAACGGGCGGATCGGATCCGACGGAGCTCTGCACGGATCAGTGCAGCTTCTCGGCCGACGGCTTGTGTGACGACGGGGGACTCGGGGCGGATTACTCGGTGTGCGAGCTGGGGACCGACTGCACCGACTGTGGACCGCGCACCGTGGGCGGAGAGGTCGGGATGGGTGGCAGCGGCTTCGGCGGTAGTGGCACCGGCGCAGCGGGAGGAAGTGGCGGCGCGGTGCAGAATCAGCTTTGCAGCGAGGAGTGTCCCCACGCGGGCGATGGCGTCTGCAACGATGGCGGCCCCGGGGCGAGCCACTGGGACTGCACGTATGGGACCGACTGCAGCGACTGCGGTGTCCGGGGGTGGACGGCGGACGGCGAGCCCGTGTGCTCCAACGACTGTGTCGACCGGGGGAACGACGAGTGTGACGACGGAGGCCCCGGCGCGCTGAACGACACCTGCGCATATGGAACCGACTGTGTGGACTGCGGCGCGCGAGTGGCTGGCACCGGAGGAACTGGGGGCACCGGCGGGGTTGGCGGGTCCAGCGGCGCGGGACAGAGCGAATTGTGCAGCGAGCAGTGCGTCCGTTCCGGGGATGGCGTGTGCGATGACGGCGGCCCACGGGCGAGCTACGAGGATTGCGACTACGGAACCGACTGCAGCGACTGTGGTGTTCGGGTGTGGGCGGGTGTGGGCGAACCTCTGTGCTCCAACGACTGCATCTATCCTGCCGATGGCGAATGCGACGATGGGGGCCCTGGAGCAGTGTTCAGCCTGTGTGAGCTGGGAACCGACTGCATCGATTGCGGCGCCCGCGATTCGGTGGCCGAAGGAGTGGGTGGATCCGGGGGCGGTGCCAGCGTCCCGTTGGAGTGGACGTGCGCTGCCGGCTTCTACGGATCCTCCGACGGATGCGACTGCGGCTGCGGCGTTACGGACCCCGATTGCGCCGGGTTCGGGTGCACCGTTGCTGGCTGCAGCGCCTCTGGTTGCCAGTTCTGTCACGCTGCCGATGGCACTTCGGAACTGTGCGACTGACGCCAGGCGCGGGCACGACGCTGGACTCCGGCGGTGCGGGTCACCACGGGGTTGTGTCGGGGTTTTGCGCCGTGGGAGGGGGGGCCCCTCGGCTCAATCGCCGCCCACTAGAGTGCCCCCTTTCGAATGCCGGGCAAGAGTGCTAGAGGGGCCACGCCCAGTTGGCGGGTGGAGACTCGTCACTGACTTTGGTGAGGCCCGACGGGCCGTGAACAGTCCCAGCACGGAGTAGCCATGCGCTCCCCCCGTCTCGACGATGGTCCGCATAGTCCCTTCACGGGCGAGGAGCGCGACACCATCGAGGCGATCGTCGAGGCCATCCTACGTTCGGGAAGCGCCAGAACCGAGCAGGTGCTCGACATCGTTGGAGCGCATCTGCGTCGTCTCGAAGCGTTTGGCGAGCTGATGTCGCAGTTCCCGTCCCCGATCGAGCATGACCGTCTTGGAGAACGCGAGCGCAGTCTCGCCTCACTGACCAACGTGCTCTGCCACAGCAGCCCTGCGAACTTCGAGTTCAGGGCGCCGACGCGAGCCATCGTCGGCCGGGCCCTGGACATGGCCGAGTCCAATTTCTATCGGCTGCTGGCGCATGCGTGCTCGGAAGTGCTGGAGGAGCCCGCGCGCGGCCATCTGCGCGAACAGGCGATGGATCGGCTGCGGGAGGTGATCTACACCAAGATTGTCGAGGAAGTACTAGGCGACATCGTTAGCGACTCGACGCTGGACAGCTTCGTCAGGGAGCGGGCGGTTTCCTCGCTGTGCCAGATCTGGGATACGCGGCTCACCTATCGCACCCGCCAGTTCTTTCCACTGCTGCGCGCTGCGTGGGAAGCTCGGCAGCGCATGCGCGTGCGCGGGGGCACCCTGCTCGGCACCGACGAAATGTTTGCACTCTTTCGCGAGGGTTGTGATCCACAGTTTGTCGAGTTCTTCACCCGTCCTGAACCCGACGATGACGAGGTGGCCGCCTTTCGGGAGTTTCTGTTTGGCAGAACCAGCGAACAGCTGGAGTCTCTGCAGATCGAAATGGAGCGCAACGGCAACAGCACCGTGAGTCTGACCCGATCGCAGACCGATCCGAGCGACGACGAAGGGACGCGGTTCTACGAGTTCTTCCGATCTCGTTTCATGCAGGCCGCAGCACGCCGACTGGCCAATCGTCCCGGGCCCAAGCGAACCGCCGAAGGCTACGTCATGATCGACTACCTGAGCTGCCGGGGGCGTGAACCGTTCCAGAGCACTCCCGACGGCTAAGTAGTTCCCGGCGCTGAATGGAGTCAGAAGCGGCGCAACGGTTTTGGGGTGGGGCCCCGCCACGCTTGCGTGGTGGGGCGG
>CAZSVU010000480.1:0-5815 GCA_964610275.1 uncultured Polyangiaceae bacterium
CGACGTTGCTCCATCTTCTTCACACTGCCCGGCCCGAACTCCGAGCAAGGGTGTGCAGGCGCGGGGAGCACCCCCGTCGTGGACCAGTCTGGCCACGACACGGAGGAACCGCGCGCCCGGCGCACTGCGCCGTTACGGACACGCTCACCGGTCGTCGGCGCGAGGCGCGGCCGGATCAGCGGGAGGCGAAGCTCCCCCCGGCACTTCAGCGTTGGCCGTCAGCTTCGGGAAGAACAGCCCGACGGCAAACGCTCCGGCGGCGAGGCCCGCGATGATCTGGAACACGCGCCGAAGGCCGGTATCGAGCGCCGTGCTCAGTCCAGCCAACGTCGTGGGGTCGAGCTCCCGGCCATGGCTCGGACCCAGCAGCGAGCTCACTGCGCCTTCAATGAGCACTGGGTCAGCAAGCAGCACTGCCGACAGCACCGCGCCCAGAGCGCCGACCGCGAGCGCACCTCCGAGGGTCCGGAACAAAAGCGTGCTCGCCGTGGCCACGCCTCGTTGACTCCAGCCGACGCTGCCCTGCACCGCCACCAAGAGCGATGTGTTGGCGAATCCCAGTCCCAACCCGAGCACGCCACTGGTCAACCGCGGCAAGATTGCCGGTGAGTCGGCGCGCAGGAGCAGGACCAGCGCCAGTGCCCCAACGAGCGTCAGCAGAAAACCCAGGCGCACCAGCGGCCGGAAGCCCACCCTGGGCAGGATCCGTCCCGTGATGTTGCTCGCCAGGGGCCAGCCAATCGCCATGGGAGCGATGGACAAGCCGGCGTCCGTGGGCGTCCCACCCAGCACGGACTGCACGTACAGCGGGAGAAAGGTGCTGGTTGCAATCAACACACCGCCCACGAGAGCACCGGCAATGCTGGAGACTGCGATCACGCGTTGCCGGAGCAAGGAGAAGGGCAGGACGGGCTCTGGCGAACGCCGCTCCACCCAGACCAACCCGCCCAGAGCCGCCACCGCGAGCAGGAGCAGCAGCGTCTCCTTCCCTCCGCTGCTGCCAAGCAGCACGGTCACGATCGCGAGGGCGAGCAGGCCGGCACCGGAAAGGTCCAAATGGTGCGGCTTGCGCTCCACGTGCTCGTGCAGCGAAACGAGCAGTACCGAAGCCGACGCCAGTCCAAACGGGACGTTGATGAAGAACACCCAGTGCCAGGACCAGGCGTCAACGATCAACCCGCCGAGCAGCGGCCCCGTGAGCCCGGCGATGCCCCACACGCCTCCGAACCACCCCTGGACCCGAGCGCGGTCGGCGGTCTCGTACATGTCGCCGAGAATGGTCAGCGCCATTGGCTGCACTCCGCCAGCGCCCACCCCTTGAAGGGCGCGCGCGACGATGAGCTGGGTCATGCTTTCGGACATCCCCGCGCCCACCGAGCCGAGCAGGAAGCAGGCGATGCCGAAGAACATGACGGGCTTGCGCCCGTACAGATCGGCGAGCTTGGCCAGGATGGGCACCGTCACGGTGGACGCCACGATGTACGCCGTGAACACCCATGCGTAGTGCTGGATGCCGCCCAAGTCGGCGATCACCGTCGGCATCGCCGTGGACACGACGGTGACCTCCATCGCCGCCATGAAGGTCACCAACAGCAACGCGATGACGGTCAAAGCTCGGCGGGTGGACGGCACGGGGCTGCCGTCGTGTAGCGCATTTGCGCGCCTCGCAACAGCGCAGAGCCGCGGCGGCAGACGACGCACGAATCGGGAATTCCCCCTGAGCAAGCACTCCGAACCACTAGCCAGGTCTCGGCGCCAAACGCGCCGAAAACCGGCGCAACGGTTTCTTGGGTATGGTCGTCCGGCGGGCCTCACCCGTCGGGCAACGCTGCCAGGAAGACTCGTCCAGCGTCGTTCGGCTCACCTTGGTGGAGCATGCCGTGGTCGAGTTGCTCATCGGAGCGCCAGGCCCAGCCCACGTAGCCGATGTTCCAGGAGTTGAGCACGTCGAGGGTGTTGGACAGCCAGTCGACTTCGTGCTCGCGGTCTTCGCCGCCGTTGCTCAGGTAGGCACCGAGCTCCGTCACGACGAGCGGGTGGTTCCACTCACCCACGGCACGAGGCAGCTCGGCATAGGTCAGTCCTTGCTCGATGTCGGCGTGCTCCCAGAGATTCTCGAGACCGCCTTCGGTGCGGTGCGGCATACCGGGACCGCCCACGCCCGAGTTGCGATAGAGATGCGTACTGTAGACCAGGTTGGGATCGTCCAGTGGGTGATCCGCGATCCACTGCAGAGTGGAGGCATCGTACTGGGGCGGCGGGTAATCCAAGTTCACCCAGCACATGTAGTCCCACTGAACGATGACGGGATTGTCGGTGTGGGCGCGGAGGACGGGCAGAACCTCGGCCACGAACTCGAACCACTCGGCCTCCGCCGCCGCATCCCCGTGCGGCTCGTTGTACAGCTCGAAGAGCACGTTCGGATACGGACCGAGTCCCGCTGCGACCGTTTCCCAAATGGCAACGAACTCGGCGCGGTCCGCCACCACCTCGGGGTAGCGCCCCCAGGGGGGCCACGGCAACGATTCTTGGCCGGACTGAACCCCGTCGACGTTCTGCAGCGCGAAGAAGTCGAAGATGACGTAGAGGCCGCGTTCGCCTGCCCAGCCGACGACGTCTGCCATCAGATCGCGATACGGCTTCGGGTAGGTCACGTCGCGATACGGATCGGAGTAGCGCTGCGGGTCGTCCTTCCACCATTCGACGATGGTGTGAAACCGGACCACGTTGAAGCCGAGCTCGCGATACTGATCGAGCGTCCCTTGAATGACCTCGGGCCGCCACTGTCCCATTCCCGCATAGAGCGCCTCACCCGGCGCATCCCACGCGCCATCCGGAACGTCCAAGAAGCCGTGTTGGTTCACCCCGCGCAACACGACCGCGTGTCCTGCCGAGTCCGTGAGATGTCGTCCTTCGACCCGCAAGGGCAGAGCCGGCACGGCCGAGTAGGTGGGCAGAACCGCACTGGTGCCCGCCAGCGCGCCAGGGGTCCAGGGCGCCGCGCCGCCTGCCCCGGCGCTTCCGCCAGTGGGCTGCGCACCCGCGTCTGTGGGGACGGTGGTGGTGCCTTCGCTGCAGCCCAAACCTGCAAGCAGGGCGAACGCCGCGGCGGAAATGGCGGTGGCGCGTGCGAGGCAACGGGGACTGATTTGGAGCAACACGATCGTTCAGCTCACCTATTCTGGAGTGGATGCTGCGTGGTTCAGAAGCGCAAAGCCAGAGAAACCTGTTCGCGCACGGTCACCCACACCAGGCCCCCCGCACCTTCCCGATCCAGCAGCGTGAACCCATACCGCTCGTCACCCAGGCCGAGCGGCAGCTCGGGGCGAGTCGGGACGCCTCCGGCATATGCGAGCAGGTTCGCTCGCCGGTCGCGCGCTGCCAGCACGACGCCCTCGAGCAGGCTCAACTGGTAGTGGTCAGTGAATGAATCCGTCAGGAAGCCAATCGTGGCGCGACGGACGAGGGCACACCGAGACCGACGGGGATGGCACCTGACCGTGCACTGGAGTCGTCCGCTCATGAGAGCCGAACGCTAACGCAGGCTCGCCGGCAAGTCAGGTGCAGGCGCGAAACGTGAAGCGGGCCCAGAGCCTGACGGACTACGGTATGCCGTGTGCGTCGAGTGCTTCTGCCGCGAGCGTGGCCAGCTTCTGCCCGCCCGTCTCGTTTCGCGTCTACGAGATGGACCTGGGCGGGTTTCGCTTGGGCGAGTGGTGCCGCTCGCAGGGACTGTGCCACCTGTGTCGAGCTGGAACCGACGGCTGATCACCGGATCACGCCAAGCTCGTCGCTGTCAAATCGTTTCGCTCCAGCGAATCGACGCGGTGCAGAGGAAACCAGCAGCCACCACCTCGAGCGCCTGACCTGAAGCAGGGTAGGAGCCCTACGGCGCGCAGTGCAGTTCTGGTATCCTTCCGGGCGACTCATGCTGCGCGCACGCGCGACCGGAATCTTCGCTGTTCTGTTCGGCCTTGGCTGCTCGCCTGGCGCTCCGCCCCCCTCGTCCGCGGGGCCCACTACGATATCAGTCGCGCCACCCCAGCCTGCCCCGACCGCGGAGGCCGCTGAGCGCCCGGGCCCGGGCTGCACATTCGAGGCCGACCACGTCAGCGATCCGCTCACTCTGCGCATACAGGCCGGCTCGCCTCCCTTTGCCACGCTCGTGCGTGGCCCTCGGGTGCGCGTGCGGTTGCCGCCGGGCGAGGCATCGTTGGGAGGCCACCTGCTCGTCTCGGCTCGTGGGGTGGAGCTACGGGGTGCAATCCACGCCGGCGAACTCGGTCTGTACCCAACTCAGGCCACCCTGATCGAAGGGTTCGTGGTGCCGCTACCCAACGCCAAGCTTCGTTGGACGGCGGCGACGGCCGACCGGCTCACCGTGCGGCTGGCGTTGGACCCGAGCCGAATCGAGTCGCCCGTGGACGTTGCGACAACCCTGGCCTGCGATGCGCTCGCCCTCAACCAAGTCGCGTTCGAGCACGAGCATCTGCTCCCGCCTGCCGCCTCGAGCGAACCGGCCGCGTTCAGGTCGGGGCGAAAGATCCCGCTGCGTACGCGTCCCGAACAGTCGCCCGTGGCCTGGCTCCGATTCGAGCCCGATCAGCAGCGGACGGCGTTCGTGCACGAGTCGCGCGCACACCAAACGAGAATACACTCTGAGTTCGACCACTTCGTACTGGTCGGTTGGGTACCGACCGACGCCGTCGACCTCTACGGCGACATCATCAGCGACGCATTCGGGGGAGGTGGACTCGGACTGCGTGGCCTGCCCCGTTCGTCGCAGGGTTCGGTGTGCCCATACGCGCTCGAGTTGGTGGGGCGGGTCGGCGGGATCACGCGGCCGGTGGGCTCCTTGCGAGCGGGCACGAGATTTGACGTCACTCCAGCAACCGGCCCCTACCGGGAGATCGATCTCGGTCTCTACTGGTTCAAGCTTGCTGGCGACGCAAAGCTTCTCGCTTCGGACGCGGCGCTCAGGGAATGTGAGGTCAGACCCACGCCGTAGAGCGCTCAGGGCAACGCACGAAACGTGAAACGGGCCCAGGGCCTGACGGACTACGGTATGCCGTATGCGTCGAGTGCTTCTGCCGCGAGCGTGGCCATCTTCTGGCCGCCCACCACGTTGGGATGCACACCGTCTGCGGTGTCGGTCTGCGTGTCGAATCCCGTGTACTGGTCGATGACGTAGATGGGAGATTGGGCGGTGCTGTAGCCGGTGGCCCACGCCGGAATGGCAGCATTCAGGTTCTGCACCCGGGTGTTGCACTCCGAGCAGTTGTCCGGAGTCATGGGGATGATCTGCGCGACGAATACGATCACGCTGGGAACCGCCTCGCGGAGCGCATCGACCACCCCCGAGTAGGCGTCGAGGATCTCCGTCGTGGGCCGGTTGTTCCAGACGTCGTTGGTCCCAAAGTGCATCAACACGACCTCGGCCTGGGCGTCGTTGCACCAGACCGGCAATTCCGCCGCGTTGGATCCACTGCCCACCAAGTTGGTGACCAGATAGCCGCCGTGGCCCTCGGTGTAGATGTTGGGCGCCCCGTTGCACGACTGGTTGTTGAGCACGGAGCCCACCATCTCGAAGTTGGTGCGGCCCGCGTTGATGAGCGTTTCGCTTAGCAACTGCGGGTAACACGTCGTCCCCGTGATCGAGTTACCCAGGGCCATGATGCGCCACGGGCCGGTGTGCGTGGACCCTCCCACGCCGGGGTCACTTCCGCCGGTGCCGCTCCCACCCACTCCTGAGTCGCCACCGCTCCCGTCGCCGCCCCACCCGACGGCGCCGCCCCAGCAGACCACCCCGCCCCAC
>CAZSVU010000481.1:0-5794 GCA_964610275.1 uncultured Polyangiaceae bacterium
AACGCCCTCGCCGCCAGTGCCACCGCCAACGCCCTCGCCGCCGGTTCCAACGCCGCCGAGGCCGCCGCCACCGGTTCCGACGCCGCCAGTGCTCTCGCCACCGCTGCCGATCACACCGCCGCTGCCGATCACACCGCCGCTGCCGATCACGCCACCGGTGCCCTGACCGCCGGTCCCAGCACCACCCGTACCGCCTGAACAATCGCTGTCGCTGGCCGAGGTGCAGCCAGCCGGGCAGCAGCCATCGCCCGAGACGCAGGTGGCGATGGCGCTGTTGCTGCACGCGACGTTGCAGTTCTGGATGCTGCCGGTCAGGAGATCGAGAGTGCACACATCACCGTCGTCGCAGCTCATCGGGCAGGTGCTCGGCGGATCGCAGGTCTCGTTCTCGTCCACCGTGCCGTCGCCGCAGGTCGCCGAGCAGTCCGTGTCGGTGCTGGAGTCGCACCCAGTCGGGCAGCAGCCATCGCCAGGGGCGCAGGTAGTGATGGGAGTGTAGCTGCAGGCCACGTTGCAGGTCGCGGCGCTCCCCGATATGTCGTTCGTGGTACACACGTTGCCGTCGTCGCAGGCCGCGGCGCACGACTCGATAGGATCGCAGGTCTCGCCCGACTCGATCACGCCGTTGCCGCAGATCGCTCCGGGCGCACCTCCAGAGGCCCCTGCGCTGCCGCCTGATCCGCTCGATGACTCCGTCCTGCTAGAGCACGATGTGAGCGTTAACACAGAACCAAGTAGGACGACCGCCAGCGAAGCGTTCTTCATGGATGACTCTCCTATTCGTGAGCCAGCTGGATCGCAGCAACCGATCGCACCGACCAGCTCGTGTGCTCGCTCACCCAAGGGTGATGATGCGGCCACCGCACCCGCGGTGGACGTCCACACGCCATGGTGATCTCAAGTGGCCTCTCGTGTCCCCGCATCGTACTCCTGTTGTCCCACATCGCGGTTGCGGGACGAGGGGAGAAGTTTATCCCCCCGCGCGTGCAAACCTTCACTTCACCGGCCGGCAAATGGGTAGCTGGTGCTCTGTCCGACAAGTCCCAATCGATGTCCTCTGCCGGACCGAACGCGGGGATGGCGGCCCGGCAGAGGACAGCTCCGCTGCGGTGCGGCCAGAGCACCCAATCTGCTGGGGCACCTTCGGTGCCGTGTGCGGTGTCCTCCAGAGCGACCGTGAGAGCACTGGATGCGCGGTGGCTGACGGTTTTCGGTCGTTACTTGCCGGACACCGCACTAGCTCGCGGAGCTCGTGCGGATCCACTTCGGGGCAAGGCAGCATGCAGGAGTGCGCAAGACCCTTCGAGGATCGCGCTCGCTGGTTCAACGTGTGCCCACGAACGTCGTGACGCTGTGCGCTCCGAGCGAGACGTTGAACCGGGAATCCGCGACGGACATCGCGTTCTTCGACGCAAGACTGTCGCTGGATTTCGACTTGTACGCCGCTGCCGGCGACCAGGGTGAGGCCCAAACCCTGGCACCACGCGCAGTCGCCATTCTCGCGATGTTGGTCTCGCCCGTGGTTCCGTTGGGTGCGATCCGAATGCGGTGCAACGAGAGCCCCGCGCCGGTGGTCGTCGACCACAACAGATCAGCGTCCGACTCACTCATCGTCGAACCCCAGGCGGTCGAGGCCCCGAACCCGGAGATCCTCTGTTCTTCGCTGCCGAGGTCCACGACCACGTCGCTTCCAGACGCCGTCCCCGAGCCACAGCCGGACAAGCCGCCGGTGCCCGGGGCAGCGCCGGTGCCGGTGCCCCCGCTGCCGTCACCACCGGTCCCGATCCCACCCTCGCCCGGGTCACCGCCAGTGCCCCACCAGTCGCCACCAGTACCCGTGCCGCCGATGCCCAGCTCACCGCCCGCGCCACGGTCGTCACCGCTGCCGGGGGCGCCGCCCACTCCAAAAACGCCACCGCTGCCCATGCCACCGCCGAGCCCGACCGCCCCGCCGCTGCCGATGGCTCCTCCGACACCCGCGGCACCACCCGTTCCACTTGCTCCGCCGCCACCCGGGACCGTGCCGACGCACGTCCCGGCAGAGCACGACGAGCCCGGCGCGCACTGAATGCGGCAGGCCCCGCAGTTCGCTGGATCGGTCGACGTGTTCGTGCAAACGCCACCGCACGGCACCAGCCCAGCGCTGCAGATGCACGTTCCGTTCGAGCATCCCATGCCAGGCAGACAGGCGTGGTCGCACCCGCCGCAATGGCTCGCGTCCACAGTGATGTCGGTGCACGCCGAACCGCACTGAGTGAGGCCCAACGCACAGCCGTTGCTGCACTGTCCCAGTGAGCAGACCATGGGTGCCAGACAAGCGTTGCCGCACGACCCGCAGTTGGCCCCGTCTGCGGACAGGTTCACGCAGGCGCCCCCGCAGTCGGTCAAACCAGCCATGCAAGCACAGACGCCAGCCACGCAGGCTTGGCCCGTGCCACACACCCGTCCACAGGCGCCGCAGTGAGCCGGATTCTCGGCGAGCGCCACGCAAGCGCCCGAGCACAGCGTCCGCCCAGGAGCGCATTCGCCTTCGACGCCTGATTGTCCGGCGACACCGTCGCCGGTCGGAGTGGGCTCGCCGCACCCCGAAGCCGCAAGCCCCACGGATGCCAGGACGGCGGTCGCCCAGAAGCGTCGACGCTTGCCCATGCTGGATGCCTTCTCAATCCGACAACTGCCGGTGGCCTGCCCACGCCGTCGGAATGTCCCTCGACACTCTGTCACGCGACACACCTGGCAACAGAGGTGGGTCTTCTCCCCCTGAACGTGGAGTGTTGCAGACGCGGGGGGATGATCTTCTCCCCCCCTTCTGTGTGCTCTGTGATCCCCGTAGAACCGCGTGCCTCACGCGTGTGCGGAGAGCACGCGCGCCTTGCCAACTACCGGCCAGGGTGCTTTGATTTGAAGAAGTTTGTTGGGGACGCTCACCCGATCGCAACCGGTGGAGTCCCGAACGCGCCCGTTGGCTGCAGGTGGTCTCGGTCACGAGGTTGCTGGCAGCGGAGCTGGCCTCCCATGGATCCACAGATTCTGATCGACGCAATCGTACGTCAGACGATGGTGCTCATCGCGCGGCTCTCGACAGTCGACGGGGTGCGCTCCCCTCTGGCGCATGTCGCCAACGAGGTGTTCATCGGCCTCGTCCGGGAGCTCGAAACCCAGGGGGTGGGCAAAAAGGTGATTGCGGACATGTTCGGGCTGGCCCTGCGCTCTTATCGGCAGAAAGTCCACCGCCTGAGCGAGTCCGTGACCACCCGCGGGGTCTCCCTTTGGGGAGCGGTGCACACGTTTCTGTCGGGGCGAGAGACGGCGACCCTCGCCGGGCTCTTGGCTCACTTCGAGCACGACGAAGAGAGCATGGTCCGCAGCATCCTCAACGACCTG
Source organism: uncultured Polyangiaceae bacterium (assembly GCA_964610275.1). Classification (GTDB taxonomy): domain Bacteria; phylum Myxococcota_A; class Polyangia; order Polyangiales; family Polyangiaceae; genus JAFGBI01. The sequence continues at coordinate 3,385 of CAZSVU010000481.1, forward strand.
GTCGAGAGCGGTCTCGTGCTTCGCAGTGGGCGCGGAAGAGATGCCCACTATCGCGTGGCGACCGACGAGGAGCTCGAGGAGCTCGGCGCGTCCGCCAGCGCCAATTCGCAGGAAACCAACACGGCGCTCGTATGGGTGCACGTCTACCGCGAGAGCCCGCTCAGGAAGGACCGCCTGGCGCAGCTTCTGCCCCTACCGGGACGCGCGCTGGACGCGGCCATCGACTCCCTGGTCGCCGATGGTCAGATCCGGGTGGAAACACGGCCGGACGGCGTGTACTGCGCCACCGATCACTGCCTCATCCCGGTGGGGCAAGCCGCCGGCTGGGAGGCCGCGATCGTCGACCACCACCGTGCCGTGCTCAACGCTCTGGCCGCCAAAGTCGTGAATGGCAAGCACATATCCGCAGCGGATGACGAAGTGGGTGGAACCACGATAACGTATGACCTCTGGCCCGGCCATCCCCGAGAACGTGAAGTGCGACAGCTGCTGGCGGACATGCGAAGGAAGGTCATTCCACTGTGGGATGAGATCACCGACTACAACCGGGACCATGCTTCGGACATCACTTGCCAGGTGACGTTCTACTGCGGCCAATACCTGGTGGAGGAGGAGGAGGAGGTCCCGTGAGCACCCACTGCGTGATTCGGAGGCGGCACGTCCTGCCGGCGGTTCTCGGCTTGCTGGTTGCCGCCTGCAGCCCGGAGCGCGGCCCCCAAACCGGCAGTCAGACCAATTGGCTCAGGGCGTGCCAAGGCGACGCGGAGTGTGGGGACCTGAAGTGCCTGTGCGGCGTGTGCACGGCTACCTGCGACGCCGAGGCGGACTGCGCGGACCACCTCACTGGGGCCTCCTGCGTTCCCGCCGAGGATGCCGGCGCGATAGCGCTCTGCGGCGGGTGCGCTCCCTCGCACCCGGGCTTCTGCCTCCCGCGTTGCGAAGCCCAGGAGTGCGCAGACGGCACCGCGTGCGTGGCGGGAGTCTGCACCCCGCTTCACGAATCGACGGCTTCGGTGACGGTCGACTCCTCGGCCCGGTATCAGACCTTGGTCGGGTTCGGAGCGGGAACGGTCTGGCTGACCGACGAGATCGTGGAGCACCCGGCCGCGTCCGCCCTGTATGACGCGATGTTCGCCGAATCGGGGTTCGACATCATCCGACTCTTCAACCGCTATGACGACTACGGGACCAGCGACCTCACGACCTCCGTGGCGATCATGAGTGCTGCCACCGAACGCCTCGGAGCGCCGCCAACGTTCCTCCTGACCTCGACCAGCCCACCTGCGGCGCTGAAGGCCAGCGGCGACGAGGCGTGCAGCGGAAACCCCGATACCTGCACCCTCGCTCAGCTCGCGGATGGCACTTTCGACTATCCGGGCTTGGCGAGCCACTGGCGGGGAGTGGTGGAGGCGTACGCCGCCGCCGGGATCGAGCCCGACTACATCAGTATTCAGAACGACCCGGATTGGGTCACCCCTGCTTCCGCGAATCTCGACGCCTGTCGCTTCCTTGCCACTGAAGGGACCGAGACAGTCGACGTGGACGACACCGACGTCGAGGTCGAGTATCCCGGGTACGCCGAGGCTCTGGCGGCGGTGCTGGAGGCGCTGGCCGACCTGCCCTCCGTGCCGCGAATCACTGCGCCCGACACCGTGGGAGTCGAGTCCACGGTGAGCTTCGCGTCCGAGCTCGACCTCGGGAGCATCGACGCCATCGCTCACCACATGTACGGTACCGATCCGAACGCGATCGATCGGGATGCCCTGCTCGCCCTGAACGACCTCGGGCAACAAAGCGGGCTACCGATCTTTCAGACTGAAATGCAGGCCGAGGGACTGGAGACCGCGATCCTCATGCACGAGGCGCTGAGCACGATCGGCGCATCAGTCTATCTCCAGAACGATTTCGCGGTGTCGGCGTTCCTGCCGGCGCCCAACCCGACCGCCCTCATCGCCTTGACCGAGACGGACTTCACGATTCAGGACCCGTACTACGCGATGGCCCACTTCGCGCGCGACACCGATCCCGGGTGGGTCCGTGTGGCCGCCAGCTCCGACGCGGAGGATCTGCTGGCCACGGCCTGGCTCTCCCCGCAGGAGGATGCGCTGACGGTGGTGCTCGTGAACGCGGGCCCCACCGAATCCGTCGTCGAGCTCGGGTTCGGCGACGCTGCGCCGACGGCCTCTCGCGTGACCCGCACCGTCTTCCGCGGTGTCGAGCGTACGGCCGAGTTGGGCGAGCTTCCTCCCCAAGGTGTCATCACGGTGCCGGGGAACGCAATCGTCACGGTCGCGATCGAGCGCTGAGGGAGCGGGCATAGACCACGATCGCGTGGTCTTGCACTCCAGTGTGCTCGGCTCCCCGCCACTCAGCGGGACTTCAATGGACGACTGTGGCCCATCCGTCGCCT
>CAZSVU010000482.1:0-5773 GCA_964610275.1 uncultured Polyangiaceae bacterium
GGCAGAGCAACGAGCGCTGCGCCCACCCCGAGGTGAGCGAGCACTCGCGGCGCCACGAGCAACTGGAACAGAAACGCCCCTGCATTCAGCAGGGCAAAGAAGGTTCCGAAGAAGGCCGCCTTCTCGTCCGTGGAGCCGAAGCTCTCGTCGACTACTGAATTGAACTGAATGTCCACCAGCACGCTGACTAGCCCCGCCAAGGCCACCATCGGTGCCAACTGCGTGAGCAAGCGGCTCTGACGGACTGCAGCGATGGCGCTGGTTGGACTGGGCCGTTCGCGGCGCCGTCGGTCCGCGCTCTCCAGTGGCTTGGGCAACAAGGACAAGCCCGTGCAGCACAGCATGGCGGCGGCGCTGACCAGCAGCAGGTTGTGTGTCCCCCAGGCACTGACCGCAGCCTGGGTGAAGGCGCCTCCTGCAATGGCCCCTGCGATGCCGGCGGCGCCAATGAGACCGAATACCCGCCGGGCTTCCCGCGGATCGAAGAGCGTGTTGGCGAGCAACCAGATGAGGGAGGTGGCGACTAGCCCGTACAGGTTCACCCACACGTAGAATGCATAGACCAGCCACCCCCACCCGAGGGGGAGCAGCCACCAGAAGAGGACCAGGCAGCTCCCCAGCGCTGGAAAGAGCAGCAGAACGGTGCGCTGAACGCGTGGTGGATCGGACCATCTCCCGTACGCCGAGGCGCCAGCCGCGCCTACCAGAGCGACCAACACCAGGACGTATGGCAACTGTCCTGCCCCGAAACGCTCCAGGAAGAGCGCGTTTCGAGCGGGCTTCAGCACGTACATGCTGGCGAGCACCACGGCGTACAAGAGGGCTATGGGCAGTACCCGTAGAAGCTCGTCCCGTTTGAGGCCGAGCAGTCTGGCAACCACGGCAATCACGAAGGGTCTCGACTCGGCCAAACGGTATAGTCCACAGAGGCGACGGGCAGGGCCTCGCTGGGTGCCCCGAGCAGGCCGTGCCCGAATGCCACCTCGAGCTCGGCGACGGCAGGGACCTTCCCGGCCGAAGTGACGTCAGCTCATGTGGCGGGCTCACACGGAGCTCCTCGGCGTTGCGAGTAGCCCCGATAGCGCGCGTTCAACCCTGCAAGAATGGATAGGCCGACGAGCCTGAGATCGCCTGAATCCTACGTATAGCAAATACCACTACGTAAGAATAGCCCAGCTTGCTGAGGAGAATCACCTACACTTACTGAGTAGCCAAGACACTGCAGAGAGACGGGGGACATGCAGCCATGAGACAGCTCGTCACCCAGCCGGCCCCATCCGATAGTTCCATCGGCGAGTCCCTGCGAATCGTATTCGGCGGCTTGGCAGTGATGCTCGCACTCGTGCTCGTCGGCCCGCTGCTTCACTTCTGGTGCTTGGTGGTGATGGGATGGGCGCTCCTGCGCGCCCCGCTGGCACGCCGATCCGGCGACTAGGAGTTGCCCCCGGCGCCGCCCGCGCCAGCACCAGCGGCACCACCGGCAACGACGCCTCCGGCCGCCCCTGCAGCCCCACCTGATCCTCCGGGCCCCTGCGCCGCACCGGAGTTGCCCCCAGCGCCTGCGCGCCCGCCCGCGCCGCCTTGGACGTCCGTGCCCGCAGTCCCGGCTGAACCCGCCGCGCCTGTCGTCCCCGCAACACCCGCAGTGCCCGCGCTGCCGGCCGCAGCGCCACTAGCACCGCCCGCGCCGGAAGTGATGACTGCGCCGCCGCCGCCACCGGCACCGGCAGTCGGGGGTCCTCCGGCGAGCCCAACGGAACCACCCGCCTCGCCGCCGCCGCCTTGGTCGCCGCCCGTGCCTTCATCGCCGCCGGTGCCTTCATCGCCGCCGGTGCCTTCGTCGCCGCCGGTGCCCTGATCACCCCCGGTGCCTTCATCGCCGCCGGTCCCGTCTCCTCCCGACCCCACGTTTCCGGCACTGCCTCCGGGATCAGTGCCCCCCGACCCGACACCGGTCCTTCCGCCACTCGAGTTGTATGAATCCAGGTCCGTACACACGTTGATGACACATCTCAGCCCTGTCTCACAGGTTCCGCTCGGTCGACATGGGCAGCCTTCCGTGCCCAACGGGCACGTCGGCTCCTCGTCCTCGTTCGCCTCGTCCTTGTCGCTACCGCACCCCGCCGCAGCAACTCCGATCGCACTCAAGATCGCCCCGGTCGCCAACAATCGCATCAGTCGCATGGCTTCTCCGACCAGCCGCGGTTCCCATCAGCAGCTGTTGCCAGCGTAGCGCAGCTGTGCGGCGCTGACTATCGCCCTCCGTACCGCCGGCCTCGCGCGCTGCGCGACGATTCCCAACCGTCGTGTGCTGACCTTGTAGCTTTCGGCCTGCGGCATACTCATTGCGGTTTCGTTGTGCTTCGCTTCTGCCGACCAGATGGCACACCAAGTGGTCCGCCGCGCGTGTCGGCTTCGTCTTTGAATCCGTCCGATCAGAACACCACGATGCCGCCGTAGCCGAGCGACAAGCCGAGGTAGCGCACCGTGGAATCACTGACGGTTCCGCCGGGAATGCGGACCTCTCCACGGTGGTGTGCAGCGTCGCCGCACAGCAGTAGCCCCTCCAACGGCTCGACGCATAGCTGGCCGCGCAACGCGTCGACGGGGCTTCCCGGTGCGTGGTGGGAGAAGATCCGCATTCCCGTCGCGCTCAAGCGGAAGTGCTCGACCTGGAGCGTCGCCAAGCCCCCGAGCTCGCCGTCGGCGCCCAGCTTTCGACTGGCCTCGTCACCAGTGTTGAACCGTCCTGCCAGGACCACACCGCCTCTCCCGGCGACCTCGAAGAGGACGTCGTCGCTGAGCGTCTGCACACCGAGCTCCAGGAACGGCAGCTCGAACCGAGAGCGGTAGAATTTGGGGTTGCCCAGGAACTCCAGGCCCAATCCGAGTCGGACGAAGGGTCCTGCTCCTGGACCGATCGGTAAGATGAACCCGCTGCTACCCTCCAAGAGGAACTCGCCCTCCACTCCGCCTCCGCCGTACCCGAGAGCGAGGCGACCCTGGGTTCGCGCGACCTGGACGCCATCCTTGCTCTCCCGCGCACCACCGAACGAGAGCAGCAAGCCCAAGGTGCGCGCATCGGCGTCGCTGCCGTCGACATCGTAGTAGCTGCCGGACAGTCCTACAGCCCGCGTCATCATAGCGTCCGAGCCGTGACCGTGTTCTTCGTCGAGCCTGCGCAGAGTCTTCCAGTCGGCAATGCTCCAGCGGCGTCGACTTCGGCACTCCTCACAGCAGGAGCGCTCGCAGTCGTTCTCACAGCGACAGCATCGGTCGGGATCGGTGGGTGACTCCGAGCGGCAGGGTGGCTTGCCGCCCTGCGTTCCACTCGGCACCACCGGCTCCTGCACGACGGACGGATCCGCGGCTGGCGTGGCCGTGTCGACCGGCGCAGGCGAATTCGCCTTTGGCTGGTTCGGGTCGACCGGGCCGTGCGCGGAAGCGGGAACGGCGAGACACGTCACGACGCTCCAGACGGCCGGTGACACGAACAGGTTGCTGGTTCGGTACGCCATGACGTCGGATGTCTCGCCAGGATAGACGCGCAGAGCGTACGGATATTCGATGGACAACGCCAGCTCGTCGGTCGGTGCGCTGACGTCTGCTGGGTAGCACGCCGACCGCAAAGATGATTGCCCGTGCGTCTGGCTGGGCCAATGCCGCGTCCCACGGGTCGCCAACGATGTCCCTCCTCATGCGTTCGCAGAGGTGGCGTAGGCGATCGCGATGTCAGCCAGATTCACACCGACGATCCGGCGTAGTCGCAGAGTGCCTTCCAGCGGGGCAGCGAAACGGTCTAGATTGAGCTCCGGACCCGGACTGATGACGACTCCCCGACTCTACACGGACTTGGCTCATCTTTGGCCCTTGCTCAGTCCGCCTGGGCACTACGCCGATGAAGCCCGCGTGCTCGGGGAGCTCACCGCGGACCAGCTGGGGCAGCCACCAGCGGGGGCAACCTGGCGGCTCTTGGAGCTGGGGGTGGGCGGAGGCCACACGCTGTCGCATCTTGCCGACGTCTTCCGGATCACTGGCGTCGACCTTTCAGAGCAGATGCTGACCAACGCGCGCCGCCTGCTCCCGGAGGCGGAGCTGATCCAGGCCGACATGCGCTTGCTCGACCTGGAACGTGAGTTCGATGTGGTGTTCGTCCACGACTCCATCGACACCCTGACCAACCGTGCCGACGTCGAGGCGGTACTGCGCGTGGCGTGGAAGCACACACGCATTGGCGGGATGGCCTGCTTTGCGCCCACTTACGATCGCACCTCGTTCACGAACCACGAGACCGCGACCGATCAGCAGCGGTCCGAGGACGGTCGGTTGGTGCTCACCTACCTCTCCTACGTTCACGACCCGTGCCCAGAGGATGACACCTTCGAGATGGTGATGACGTACGTCATCAACGAAGCTGGGGTCGCGACGACCGCCGAAGACCGGATATTGTGCGGACTGTTCTCTCGCGACGAGTGGCAAGAGATGGTGCGTTGCGCAGGATTCGAGGTTCGGGTCCACGTGGCCCCGTTCTGGACGCTGTTCGTCGCCACCAAGCGTCGTGTCTGCTGCTAGCGGGGCGTTGGTCAACTGGCCGATTCGCTGCCCACGTGGCAAGCCCACGCTCCGCGTCCACCTTCCGAACGCGACCTTGAGCCGGCTTCGGCTTCTGAGCACACTGCTGACCGGAGCCGTGTGCTTGGAGCACGCCGGAGTCGAGACCAGTGAGGTGCGTTGTGCGTAGGGTGATTGCGTTTGCGGGAATTGTTGGGATCGGGCTGGGTTGCGTCAGGTGTGGCGAGGACGACGACTTTGATTCGGCCGCCGAGGACGGATCTGATGGCGGTGGCCTCATCGACGCGGGGGAGTCACTGAGCGGGCTCCAGGTGATCAACCCGAGCTGCGGCGCTGGAACCGGTGGCGAGCTGGATGAATGTGACGATTGCGTGATGGCCCAGTGCGCCGCTCAGTTTGAGCAGTGCTTCGGCGCAGCATGGCAAACGGAATTGGGCGGCACCTGTTCGGCGTTTGGCGCGTGCATCCAGGCCTGCGATTGTGGCGACTCCGACTGCTTCGGCGTGTGCAGCAGCGAGCTCGAGAGTAACCCCACTGATCCGTGCTTGAGCTGCGTGAGAACGCTCCTACAGTGCGAGGTAGCGGAATGCGAGAGCATCTGCCTGGACGCTGACGAGCCTGATGCAGGACGAGATGGTGGAGGCATGAATCCGGGCGATGCCGGAAGCGATGGGGGCGGTTGAGCCCGGGTCGAACGCACCGTGTGTGTCTGAGCTTCGAGGTCTTCGGTCCCGGGTGATTCCACCACCGGCGGATTGGTCTCGCCCCGAGTGATCGCCGCCGCGCCCGAAGGGGGGCGTGCTACACTCCGCCACGGCGTGGCGAGTTCAGAGCCGTTTCGCGTGCAGCGGGGGAAAGCCGCGCGATCGCGCCCAGCTCTCGGCCACGGAGCAAGGAGGCAAGGAGATGAGGCGCTGGTTGGTCACGGGACTCGTGGGTGTGGGACTGGTCGCGGCTGCGTGTGGATCTGACGACGAGGGTGGCGACGGTGGCGGAGCGGCTGGCTCCAGCGGGGCGCAGTCGAGTGGTTCGGGCGGCACGGACACCGCTTCCGGGGGAGCCGAGGCCAGTGGTGGAGCGGCGGCGGGAGAGGGGGGCAGTGGCGGGGACGCCGGTGCGCCGATAGCTAGCGGTGGCGCCGAGAGCAGCGGTGGCGCCGAGAGCAGCGGTGGCGCCGAGAGCAGCGGTGGCGCCGAGAGCA
>CAZSVU010000483.1:0-5765 GCA_964610275.1 uncultured Polyangiaceae bacterium
GCGCCGCTCGTAGTAGGTGATCTCGTCGTAGAGCCCCCAGTCGCCGTAGACGGTCATGGTGTGGCACAGGAAGAACTCGTACTCCGCGGCGCTGGGACCATACGCTCCGGCGACCACCTTCGCGCTCGCGTTCGCGCGATTCTCGACAAACCACAGGTAGCTGACCAGTAGGCGCGCTCCCTCCCAGTCTCGATAGGGCTCGCCCAGCACCGTGCCGTTGAAGAACTCGCACCTGGTCACGCGGTACACGGTTTCGTTGGGCGCCGTTCCAGAGATGAACTCGTAGTAGTACGGGCTGGAGATGTCCTCGCTGTCCCACGATCCCAACTCGGCCCCTGCCATCACGCGCGCCAACGCTATGTCAGAGGCGCAGCTGTCCTCCCAGACCAGTAGCCCTCCGGTGCGGCCATCCCCGTCGTACATCCCCTCGGGCACCTTGGGCCCGTCGTAGACGACGGCCAGCAACTGCTCGTCGGTGGCGTCGTCGCAGCGGTCCACGGTCGCGGGCCACCCCCAACCGCCGCCCTCCCCTGCAGTGCCCGCAGACCCACCCGTGGCGTCGGGCTGCCCGCCCACTCCACCGCCTGCCACACCGCCCACGCCGAGAGAACCTGCCGAGCCAGCAGCGCCCCCCACCTCGCCTCCGCCCGACGCCGGAGCGCCGCCTGTGTCCGAGCCACCGGCAGCGACGGCGCCGCCCGTTGCCGAGCCCGCCTCGCCCCCGCCAGCAGGGGCACCGCCCGTCGCCGAGCCCCCCGAGCCGCCGATGCCTCCACTGCTCGAACCGCCGATGCCTCCACTGCTCGAACCGCCGATGCCCCCACTGCTCGAACCGCCGGTGTCGATTTCACCGCCGGTCCCAATCCCTCCCGAGGCCGTGTCCCCACCAAGGTTCGATCCACCCGATCCCGATGACCCCCCCTGTCCGTCAGTTCCCGCAGCACCGCCCCCAGCGGCCGTGCCTCCGGAGCCAGGCGTGCTCTCGGAGCCGCCTGATCCCATTTCGGACGCGTCGGCTCCTGCGCTTCCTCCGACGTCGTCACCTCCAGACGTCCGTTCGGACCCACCGCACGAAACCACCACGAACCCTGCAGCCCATGTGCACACCAGCAGGCGTCGACCCACAGCCGTACGACCAACGATCGTCATTTGGCCCTCCGTCTCAACGGCAGAAGCGTACCACCGCACCGGGGCCTGGCAACGGCGCGTCGAGAAGCGCGCTGGCAACGTACGGATGCGTCGGCTGCGAGCAGCTTCGAACGCAGGCGCGCAGGCAAACGGTCACCCGTCTCGTTGGGTCCAAGGCGCTCGCCTCACTCGAGCTGGAACGCCTTGCGATACTCGGCATCCACCTCGCCGGTCTTGGCGTCCATGATCATGAACCAGACCTGCCAGCCAATGGCCTTCGAGCTTTCGAGGGCAAATGGGACCTGGGGTCCCCACCCCCTCTGGCTGGAACAAGGAGAACTATTCCGCAGCGCGCGCCTGTTCGATGACCTGGCCGAGCTCTTTGACACCGTACGGAAAGCGCGCGCGCTCGCCGTTCACGAACAGCGCCGGGACCTCGTACACCAACATCGCTCGGCCGAGCTCCAGGTCTGCCTCGACGTCTTCCTCAAACCGCTTCTCGTCGAGGGCGCGCCGAAACTCGGACACGTCGAGGCCCACCACACCGGCGTACCGTTCCAGGGCAGGGCGCGACAGATCGTGCGGGTTGGCGAACAGAGTGTCGTGATACTCCCAGAACTTCCCCTGGGCGTGCGCCGCCAGGCTCGCCTCCGCTGCCAGACGCGCATGGGGATGTGTCGAGCTGGGATACTGGCGAAACACGAAGCGCACCGTCTGGCCATGCAGATTCTTCACGCTCCGGGCGATCCCAGACCCGCGGCCACAATCCCTGCAGCTGAAGTCGGAGAACTCGACGATGGTGATCTCGGCATCCTCGGGTCCGAACGCAGGAGCAGAACCGTGCGGAGTGGTCTGCTTGGGGTCGGCCAGGACTTTGCTGGCGTGCTCCCTCCGCTCGAGCTGCGCGACGGCCTGCGTGTAGCTCGCAAGCATCTCTGCACAGCGCTTCGAACCAAGGTGTGGTGCCTGGGAGCCCACCATCTTGCAGGTCTCAGACTGGCGCCCGAACTCGGCACAGAGCCTGCCCGCGAGCTGCTCGCACTCGGAGAGCGACGACGGTGCCGGTGCCGCGGCGGAAGCGCTGGGTGAGGTGTGGCTGCTGCGTTGTCCGGGGTCACAACCCAGTAGGCCCAGGCTCACGCCGACGATCAGGCTCCAGGCCAGAGCTGCCCCCGCCGTTCGGCAATTGACCTGGGTCGCCAACCTGACTCCTCGGGACCGCACTGCCCGATAGAATACTTGGAATTGGATCGGGGCGGGGAAGATCCCGGCCTCGCATCACCAGGGGCGCGTGGACGTGGGCGCCACCGTGCCGCCGCTGACGATCCGAGCCGTGTAGTTGAAGTGCTCGTTGCCGTCGAATCCCTTGTTGGAGCCGTCGTCGCTGCCCGAGTCCGCGTTCGGGTTGGTGACAGCAACGACGAAGTTCACGATGCCGCCCCGCGCGCCGTTGGGCACTTGGATCGTGCTCTGTCCGCTCGAGAACGCTATGCCATACACGGGCTGATCATCCGGGGTCCGGTAGACCAACTGACCCATCATGTTCTCTGGCGTGCCGGCGCTGCCCTGGGCGTCAGGAGTCAGCTCGACCGTTACCGAGGTAGCGCCGGAGCTCAGTGCGATGGGAATGATGTTGCGGCCCTGGTGGTGAGGGATTTGGTCGGTGGGGGGGCTGAAGGTGGTGGTTCCGTCCCCAGACGGGTACATGTAGAACCACCAGTTGTTGTTCCAGTTCCCCTGCATCGTGCTTCGGACGACGTCGGTCCAGTCCCCGTAGTCCAGGATCGCGGAACGGGCGCCAAAGGAGAGCACGGCGTGCGCTGCGCCTTCCGGACCGCCATAGCCCTGCAGGGCCTGGAACACGGATTTGCGGCTGCTGGTCCGCGTGGCGGGGTTTCCGTCTTCCGCGGCATCCATCCAGATGCAATTGACGAAGCCACGCCCCATCTCCAGATTCAGGCTCAGGAAGAAGATCTCCAGCCCATAACGGACGATGCTGTTGACGTAGGTCTTGCCCGAGGCCAGCTGATCCGACGGCCCGGCGACCGTGCCATCCGTCAAGAGGCCCATCGACTCGATCGGCACGTGGGGCATCTGCAGGGCGGCAGCCGCGCCGTACCCCATGGTGTAGTCGTTGTGCGCCAGCTGCTCGCGCATCGTGCCGAGGTAGCAGTTGTGCGCCTCGTGGATCCAACCGGACGCCGGGTTGTTGAACGCCCAGAGCTCCGCCTGCAAGGCGTGGATACACTCGTGAAGCGCAGCTCCCTGGTTGTAGTTGTCCCAGGTGCAGGGGCAGTCCTGCGTGCTCTCGAAGTTCATGTGCCCCCAGCGATCGCCCTGATAGCCCCCTTCGCCCGACAGCGTGGCGCCGGGGATGCCGCTGTTGAGGATGACCCAGTTCAGGTAGTAGCCATTCTCCCAGTCGGGGAACGCCGGGAACTCGAGGATCTCCACCACGTCGATGATGCCCTGGTTCAGGTCTTGGATGTCGCGGGTGATCACTTGGTCGGTCAGGCACGAGGGCCGATCCGGGCCGATGAGCATGGCCACCCCGCCGTGGGTGTGCATTTCGGCATAGTCGGACGCCGGGGCCCGCTGCAGCAGCTGGGCGTCATCCTCGGGGACCACGCCCCCGGCGTAGCACTGAGGCCACTCGGGGTCGCCTCCAGCCCCGCCCGTGCCGTCGCCACCCGTGCCGTCGCCACCCGTGCCGTCACCACCGGTGCCGTCGCCACCCGTGCCTGCTCCTGCGCTACCGGCAACACCGCCCGTCGCGTCGGTGCCGCCCGCGGCTTCGGCGCCTCCCAAACCGACAGCACCGCCGGACGCGTCGGTGCCGCCCGCTGCCGGCGCTCCTCCACTGGCTGGAGCGCCACCTGCTCCCATCAGGCCACCGGCGCCTGGGGTTCCGCCCTGGCCTACCGCTCCCCCCGAACCCACGGCGCCGCCCGCTCCCGGCATGCCACCGGCTGCCACAGCACCGCCCGCACCAGGAGAGCCTCCCTGGCCGACCATGCCGCCCGCTGCCGGCATGCCCCCGGTGGCCATGCTGCCACCAGCTCCCGGCAAGCCGCCCACGCCACTGCTTTCGTTGCCACCGACCCCGACGCTCCCACCAGTCCCAACGTACGGCGTCTCGCAGTTGCAGTCGCCCCAGTAGCCGTCGTCCTGGCAAACCATGGATCCGGTCGTGGCTCCGTCATCGCAGCTGCAACTCTCCACTTGGCCCGGGGTGTCGCATGCGGTCCCGTGCTTGCCGTCGCTTCCGCCACAGCCGCCCACAGCCGCGGCCAATAGCAGTCCACTTGCTCCCCAAAATGCAGATCGAGTCGCAGAAATGCCCATACTCGGTAGTCGCATTGGTGCCCTCCGAAGTGTCACGCCGTGAGCGGGGCGGTCGGCCGGCAGACAAACCAGACGCCATGGAGCGCCCCGTAGACGCGCCCGGAATGATCCGAAGGGCGAGATCCCGGCGGGCTTCGGCGTATCGGCCCGAGCAACCCTCGACATCCTGTTCGTCCAGACGTGCGTTCGTCTGACGTTCGTTACCGGTCGCGGCACGACCGAAGGGGTCGCGACGATCTCCTTGGGACTCGGGCGGTTCTAGGAAGCATCGGTTCATGCGGAGCGCCGCTAACGCATCGGCGAGGCAGCGGACTCAACGTGTCCCGCTGGACTCAGCCGCGTGTCCCACTCGACGCGCACGCGGGGCGAAGCATGGGACGCGAAACGGCTAGAACGCGCGCCGAAGTGGTAACGGCTGCGCGCTTCGCGTCAAAGCTCTAGTCGTCGTCCACCTAGCACGCCGATTGCAGAGGCCGGACGTGCGCCACACCAGCGTGGCGTAGGGAGCAACTTGTCGTGGGAATGAGATTCCGAGTGCTGTGCGTTCTGGTTGCGGGACTGGTGTTGTCCGTGACGGCGGAGGCCTGGGCTGCGCCGCCGGCTGCGCCAACCGACCAGACCCTATCGCCGTACTTCTTCGTCGAGGGGGGCGACCCGAGCTTGGATCAGCTGCCACTCGACTCCACTGGGGTCAAGGTGGCCATCTCGGGCGTGATGGCGGACGTGACCGTCACGCAGACCTACAAGAACGCCGGCAAACGACCCATCAACGCCAAGTACGTGTTCCCGGCTTCGACTCGGGCGGCGGTACACGGCATGCGCATGACCATTGGGTCACAGGTCATCGAGGCCAAGATCAAGAAGCGCGAACAAGCCAAGCAGCAATTCGAACGCGCCAAGCGGGCGGGCAAGAGCGCCAGTTTGCTCGAGCAGCAGCGTCCGAACGTGTTCACCATGAGCGTGGCGAACGTCATGCCCGGCGACCAGATTGACGTGACGCTGCGCTACACCGAGTTGCTGGTGCCCACGGCTGGGGTCTACGAGTTCGTCTACCCGACCGTGGTCGGACCCCGGTATTCGAGCCAGCGGGCGGCGACGGCGCCGGCCACCAACCAGTTCGTGGCCAGCCCCTACCAGCCGCAGGGCAGCGCACCGACCACCCGGTTCGAACTCACCGGCACGCTCTCGACCGGCATCCCGATCCAGGCGCTGGCCAGCCCTTCGCACCAATTGCAGCAGAAGACGGACAACGCCAACCTCATCCGGTTCGACCTGCCCCAGGCGGAGCAGCA
>CAZSVU010000484.1:0-5746 GCA_964610275.1 uncultured Polyangiaceae bacterium
GGGGCATGGCAGGAAGGATGTCCCGAACGGGTCAACTCAGCCAGGACGGAACGCACGGTCGCCTGCAGCGAGCTTCACCTCGGAGCAGCAGAAGTTTGGGCCGCACCGGATGGCTACATGCCAAATGTCAGTCCACCCTGCAGGCCGACGAACGTTCCCGACGCGGGAAACAGCTGTCCGACCTTCACCTCGAGGTACGGGCCGAGACTCGGTGTGATCGCGATCATCGCGCCACCGCCAACGGCGGCGAAGAACAGGCCCTTCTTGGTCCAGGCTTCCAGCATCACGTCGTCCCCCCCCACTTCGTTCGGGTACGTTCGGTCGACGTCGAGGGGATGCCGCACCACCACCACCACCTTGCCATCCACCTGCATCATGCCGCCCGATAGCATCGCGTACACGCGTATGCCGCGTCGGAACGGATCATCCAGGAACCACCACGCCCCGCGCACCTCCCCGTGATACGGGAAGAACGCCGAGCCGCCCGGCTTGGTCGGACCACCGCCAAACGCGTACCCCACCCGGGCGCCCACGGCGAGCCCGTCAAAGAGCACGCGGTCGTAGCCCACCAGCGCGCGCATGGTGGCTGGACCGAGGCCCCCGTTGATCTGGTTGCCGGCGTCAGGCTGCGGCGTGGGCTCGTACAGAGTCCCGTCGCTCCAGAAGCACGTGTACTCGTCACTCTGCGAGCACACTTCATTCTGGGCACTGAACATCAACAGATCCATCTGGAACGCGGCAGTGAACCAGTTCTTCCGGACCGGCCCTCTAGCGTCCGGGGCGTCGCCCTCGATGCACTGTCCGTCCTCGCACGTGGCATTGCTGCCACAGTCGTCGTCGTCGAAACAGTCGGGAACGGATTCGTCCTTGCACTGGGAGGGCGCCGGCTTGCCCGGCAGCCGCGGCGGGTCGCCCTCCAGCGTGGTCTTGATCATGACCGCGTGGGGCTTCTTCCGCGACCCGCTGTTGGCGACCAGATCTCCGCCATCCGTGGCCTGAATGAAGTAATGGAGCTCGCCGGTGATGGAGCTGATGTCCAGGCACGGGACCTCGGCGGCGAACCCGTTCTGGTACTTCTCCATCGTCATGGTCTTCCAGCGCTGGGCGCCGAAGGGCTTGTATCGCAGCGTGAACTTCACCGTGGGCGTGATCATGTCCGCCGGCAGCTCCGCGTAGAGCGGCAGCGGGGTCAGAACCGCGCCCTCGGGGGGCGGCTGGTGCAGGATGTCGCCCTCGGCACCGGGGATCGGCACGGCTCCAGGCTCCTCCCCGACACCGGTGTCGACCCCCGGAACCGCCTCAGGTGAAGTGGCCTTGACTTCTTCAAAGGCCGCCTTGACGTCGTCGGTGGTCAGATCCTCGTCGAGGGTGATGTTCGGGTTGAGCTGCAGTGCCTCCGCAAACTCCAGCTTTCCGTCGTCCAGCCGACCGAGCCCGGTAATGAGGACCACGCCCAGATCCCGGTGGATTTGCGCCAGCACCTTGGGAGAGCAATTGCCTGGCTGGGCGTTGCAGATCTCCTGCGCCTTGCGCAGCGTGGCTTCTGCCGCGTCGAACTGAGTGCCCAGGTACTCGACCATGATCGCCTGGTTGTTCAGTTTGGCGGCTTCCTTGTCCTTCGGGGCAGCAGCGCGCGCGGGCGACGCAATGCCGAGGGCTGCACCGAGAACGAATAGCGGAAAGAACTTGAGCGTATTGCGCAGCACGGTATCTCGAGCGGGCTGAGTGGGGGCCGGGGCTGCACCCGCAGCCGAGCGCAGATTAGTCCGCCGAGCCTCTCGGACGCAATCTTGTTGCCGACCAACCCGGGGGGTTTCGCTAGATTTTCGCCTGGCGACCCCGCACGCGGCGCGACCAGCACGGGCCCCCCTCAGCTCGGGGGCTGAGTCACGGTCGGCAGTCCGGCGGGTCACTCTGGTGTGACGCAGTTACGGGAGCCCGTATTCCAAATCTGCACCCACTCCCTGACGGCCGACCGAAAATGCCGAATGGGCCGCCAGCGCGCCAGTCCGCGCCGTGGCCGCGGCGGCGGTCCCTGGCTGCTCCGTAGCCCCGGAAACCCTGCACAGTCTGGTACAGTCGGCGATCAGAGGTTGCTCGTTGGAGGAAAACCGACAGTTTCCCGCGCCTCGGCGCCCCGGCGCACGCCCGACGCTCGGTCTGCTCGTCGACTGGATCGACTACGACTACCAGAATGCGGTTTTTTGTGGTGTCGCGGATGCGGCCAAGGACCATGACGTCAACCTGCTGTGTTTCACCGGGGGCGTGCTGGATTCCCCCGTGCGCTTCGGGGCCCAGCGAAACCTCATCTACGACCTCGCCGGCCCGGAGAGCGCAGACGGGCTCCTCATCATGGCGGGCACCCTGGGCAATGTCATCGGTGCCGAGCGGGTGGCCCGCTTCTGCGAGCGCTACCGCCCGCTCCCCATGTGCAGCATCGCCGTACGTCTCGAGGACATTCCGAGCGTCCTCGTCGACAACGTCGCCGGCACCCGCGAGCTCATCGACCACCTGATCGAAGTCCACCAGCACCGCCGCATCGCGTTCATCCGGGGCCCCGAAGTCAACAACGAAGCCGAGCTTCGCTACCGCGTCTATCAGGACGCTTTGGCGGACCACGGCGTCCCGCCCGATCCGGACCTGGTCGCCATGGGCGACTTCAATCGCCCCTCCGGAGGCGACGCGGTCCGCCAACTGCTCGACGAGCGCGGCCAGACCATCGACGCCATCGTGGCGGCCAACGACTACATGGCCTTCGGGGCCATGGATGCGCTGGAATCACGCGGGCTCAGGGTTCCCCAGGACATCGCGGTGGCGGGCTTTGACGACACCGACGAGGCCCGCTTTCACGCCCCTCCGCTGACCACCGTGCGGCAGCCCCTGTACGAGCAAGGCTACCAAGCCACCGAAATGCTACTCCGTCTGATCGCCGGAGAGGAGGGCCTCAACCGCCTCGTCTTGCACACCGAGCTCGTCGCCCGCCGCTCCTGCGGCTGCTACTCCGTCACCACTCGCGCCACGGCATTGCCCGACGCGCCCGCGAATGGCGCCCCGGACGAGGACGCCTTCACCACCCGCCGCCCCACCATCCTCCAGAATCTGACCCGGGCGGCGCGCGCGCCGCATGGCGTCAACCCGGGTTGGGAGGAGCGCCTCCTCGAAGCCTTTCTCTCGGATCTCTACGGGGGAAATAGCGGCGGGTTCTTGGAGCACATCGAGACTCGGCTACACCGCGTGCGCGAGACCGGTGGGGACATGTCCTCCTGGCAGGACGTCATCACTGCGCTCAGGTGGCAGGGTCTGCCGTGCCTGGCGCACGACCAGGTGCGCCGTGCCCGGGCTGAGGATCTCTGGCAGCAGGCCCACATGCTGATCGGCACCATGGCGGAACGAGCCCAGGCTCAGAGCCGCCTGCGGGCGGAACGCTGGGCCCGCACCGTGAGCCAGACCGGCGAGGCCATGATCACGGCCTTTGACGTCATTTCCCTGGTCAACGCCGTCGCCGAACAGTTTCCCCGCTTGGGGATCCGGAGCTGCTACCTGGCGTTGTACGAGGGCCGCACTCGCCCAGCACCGGAGTCCCGGCTCATCCTGGCGTTCGACGAGGCTCGACCGGCCGGATCGCAGCCCGTGGGCGTGACGTTTCCGTCCCAGCAGCTGGTTCCACCCGAGATGCTCCCCACCGACCGGCGCACCACGTACGTGATCGAGCCGTTGTTCTTCAAGGAAGAGCAGCTGGGATTCGTCCTGTTCGAGATGGGGCCCCCAGAGGGTGCCATCTATGAAGCCCTGCGCGATCAGGTGAGCGCCGCGCTCAAGGGATCGCTCCTGGTGCAACAGGTCATCGACAAGGACCAGGAACGACAGCGCCTGCTGCGGGACCTCGAGAAGCGGGCACGCGAGCTGGAAAGCGCCTATCAAGCACTGCAGACGAATCAGGAGAAGCTGCTGCTCAGCGAGAAGATGGCCTCGCTCGGGCGACTGACAGCCAGCATTGCCCACGAAATGAACACACCGCTCGCCGCAGCGCGAACGGCGCTGCTGGAGCTAGACAAGCTCGTCAAGGAGTATCAGGCTTCCATCAGCGACGCGGAGGTCACGCCCGACGACCACCTGGAGATCGCCGAGGAGATGCTGCGCACGATCCGCCTGGCTCGTACATCGACCACACGTGCGGCAGATTTTGTTCGCGGGATCAAGACCCAGACTCGCGATCTCTCCCCGACCGAGCGCCAAGCGTTCAACGCAGTGCCCTACATCCAGGAGGCACTGCTCCTGCTCAGCTACGCCCTCCGGCAAGGCGGCTGCACCGCAGAATTCGACCCCACGGACGAACGCCTGGAGTTGCACGGATCGCCAGCGCGTCTGGCCCAGGTGGTCACGAATCTGGTCACCAACGCCATCGACGCCAGTGTCTCCAAGGGCGGGGGCCCCATCGTGCTCCAGCTCAGCCGCACCGACGACGGTGCCGAGCTCCGCGTGACCGACTCGGGGACTGGCATCGCCCCAGAGATCATGCCGAGAATCTTCGAGCCCATGTTCACCACCAAGCCCTTCGGGCAGGGAACCGGGCTGGGGCTGAGCATCGTCCGCGACATCATCACCCGCGACTTCAACGGATCCATCGACGTCACGAGCGAACCTGGGCTAGGCACGACGTTCACGGTCACCTTTCCGGATCACGGAGGAACCTGACGGATGGCGCGCAAGCACAGGACAGTCGAGCCCACCGGGCGCAGGGTACTGCTGGCCGACGACGACCCTGACTACCTGGAAGCGACTCGACGACTGCTGGAGTCCGAAGGACACACGGTTCTCTGCGCGGAGTCTGGTCCGCGAGCGCTGCGCATGCTGCGAGAGGATTCCGCCGATCTGCTCCTGCTCGACTACTTCATGCCCGGCATGACCGGGGAGGAGGTCGTCACTCGTCTGCGCGAGTTCGATCCCTACATCCAGGTCGTGCTGCAAACCGGCTACAGCGACGAGCAGCCCCCCCGCGAAATGCTGCGGAAACTCGACATCCAGGGCTATTATGACAAGAGTGAAGGGCCAGAGAAGCTCCTGCTCTGGACCGATGCAGGGCTCAAGGCTGCCCACGTCCTGCAACGAGTGCAACGCAGCCGCGAGGGGCTCCGCTACGTCCTGGAGTCCTCCCCGACGTTTCACAAGGTTCAGCCTGTCGGAGACCTGCTCGACGGGATCCTCCGGCACGCAGTGGGGTTGATTCGCACACTGGCACCGCCACACCGCACGTCGGGCTCCACCCCTCCCGAGTCGGACTCCGCCAGCGGGTTCCTCGCCACGCTCGGCGACGATGCCGAGCTCGAGATCCGCACGGCATGCGGTCGCTTTGAGGCCGGTCAGTCCCCGGAAGACGTGGTGGAGCCACACCAAGCCGCGGAGTTGCTCGAGTCGCTGAGGACGGGCGAGATCCATCTCACCGACTCCGCGACCGTGCTGCCACTACGAATCGGTGAGCTGACGCTCGGTGTGGTCTTCGTAGAAGGGGTCGTGGCCGGAGATCAGGTGCTCGAGCTTCTGCGCCTCTTCGCCAGTCAGGCCACGGTTGCCGTCCAGAGCATGCAGCTCTACGAGGTGGCTGCACTGGACCCACTCACCGGCGTGCATGCCCGCCGTTTCTTCGAACAGTGGCTGCGCCGTGAGGTCCGTACCGCGTTCCGGTCCCAAAAGCCGCTCAGCATGCTGCTGCTCGACATCGACGGCATGCGCACCATCAACGACTCGG
>CAZSVU010000485.1:0-5703 GCA_964610275.1 uncultured Polyangiaceae bacterium
CGGCAAGTGCTGATGCCGCCAGTCGGAGCGAGCGCAGAACGGTCATGCAGGAGGGCCCGGAGTGTGTCACGAGGTGGCCGCGCAAGGGTAGCGTCGCGCGTCTCCAGCCCCAACGTCCGGGAACCGTGGCGTAGTCCTGTACTCGAAGCCACCTCGAGCAGCGGCGGATCGAGCCGCTTCCGTCGGTGTGGAGACCCTTCGCCGCGCTACCTGGGCGCTGCCGCGGCTGGAGGCTGACCGGGAAGTTGCGGGCAGCTGAGCAGACGTGGCGCGTAGTGCGACTGCCGCAGGTCGAGGTTCTTCTTGCGGTGATATTCGACCTGGCTCTTCATCTGTTTGCGTAGCAGCTCGGACAGCACCGCCGCGACGCCGGGCTCCTGATCCACGAGGTTCGTCCACTCGTCCGGGTCGTCCCCCAAATGGAATAGACGCATGGCGTGCTCCGCGCGGTCGACCACCAACTTCCAGGGCCAGCAGACCACGGCTTCTGCCAACCGCAGCCCTTGGATGTTCATGAAGACCGCGCGCCGGCTACGGTTTGCTCCCCCGAGCATGCTGACACCCTGATAGGAGGGATGCGGCGGCAGTCCAGCCAGCTGCAGCACCGTGGGCATGATGTCGAGGTGTGAGACCGGGTCATGCACATTGCCGGGTTCCAGTACGCCGGGCCAGTACACCAGCAGAGGGACGCGCGTTTCACCTTCGAGCAGGGTGCGCCCGTGGGTCACCACACCGCGTTCGCCGAACAACTCCCCGTGATCGCCCGTGATCACCCAAACCGTGTTCTCGAGTTGGCCCGTGCCCGCCAGGTACCGGTGGATCCGCCCCACCTGCGCATCCAGGTGGAACAGGGCGTTGTCGTAGCGATTGATCATGACCTGCCGATCCCGCCGCCCATAGTGCAGGTAGTGCACGGGGCCGTGGGTGGGGCCGGAGGGTAGGAACGGTCGGCGCGCTCCGCGGGGAAGACGGTAGGGGAAGTGCGTGGATTGCAGGTTCACGTACACTTCCCAGGGTCGACCCTTGTGCCGCTCGAGCCAGTCGATCAACTTGCCAACGGTCACCCGGTCCGGGATCGCCTTGTCGCTACTCGTGAAGATGTGAGGACCGCGATAGTCGTCCGAGTGCCAGAAGTACGTGGGGGTTTCCGTCGCCTGAAAACGCCGCATGCCTTGCCAGTCCTCGTCCTGGCTGGAAATGGTGGCGGTGGCGTACCCCAATTGATGGAAGATGTCGTGGGGGAGGATGCGCGGGAAGTCCAGACGCCGGTACACATCGAGTCCATGTCCCCGTCGCGGAAACAGCGACGAGAGAATGGCTGGCTGCGCATAGTTGGAATGCGTAGCGGTGGTCCACGCTCGCAGCATGCGCCGACTCTTGGCCGCGATCGCGTCCAGATTCGGTGTGGTCGGACGCTGGTATCCAAGGTAGCCGACGTGAGCCACCGAAAATGATTCGACCGTGAGCACGAGCACGTTGGGGCCATCCACGTCGCGCGCGAGAATGGACTTTTGCCACTGCTCGCCAGCGGCCCGACTCGGCCCGAGTCGGTGCCGTGCTGGAGGTGAGCTCTGGTCTTCGCCTGCAGTGGTCGGTTCCTTCTCGATCTCCAGGTCTCCCGCCCCCGGGTCGAGTGACGCCAGGAACGCCAACTCGGGAGTGGATTGGGAGATGCCGGTCAGGAATGGTGCGCCCGGTGCGGCCCAGCCTCCCGAGGCATAGAGCAGAGCGGGAGCCGCCAGCAGCGCGCGCCCGCGCCAGTATCCGCGAGTCTCCCGAGCGTGGACTTGGGTGCGGTTGCGCAGGTGAATGCTCGCGCCCACCGCGACCGCCAGCGTTGTCCCGAGCAAGGCCAGCAGTGCTCCGAAGTAGTTGGCACGCAGCGTGTGCAGCAACTGCTCTTCACAAGCCAAGGCAAACTCGATGGCGCCCACGGTGACGAACGATCCGGACAAGAGCCGAACCGACAGGCCCAACACGTGCCAGGCGAAGAGCGCCGCGATGACCAAACCGACGACGGCGGATGCGATGATCCTGCCCACGGTACGCTGCAACGTGACGGACGCGATTGCGCTCACCGTGAAGACGATCAGGGCATGGCCAGAGCCGACGACGAGTACCGCGGCGACCCGCTGGGTCAGTGAGGGACTCGTATCCCCGTACACCGAGTGCCCTCCCAGGAGCGGAACCAGGATCTGGTCCGTCAACGCCAGGAGTAGCCCCACCGCCGCGCCGAGGCGCGCGCTGTCTGCGCACCAAGCTGCGCGCGGGGTCGGCTGGGAGCGAGCCTGTTGGGTGTCAGCCATTCGAGGCAGGGAGAAAGGTTAGTGCAGATCCGCTGGCAATGGAAAATCCCGACCTAGTGAGTACCCATCTCGACACGGATGTCGACCACCTGTTTGGGGGGTGCTGATGGAATACTGAAACTATGATCAGAAACGACCCCTCACGTGAGGTCACGCAGCGCGATGGATGCGGCGTTGTGGCCGCACATTCCGTGTAGCCCGGGGCCCGGGTGAGTCGCTGACGAGCAAAGGTAGAGCCCCTTGGGGCCCACCCGGTACGGGCTGCCTGGGACGAGCCAACGGCGCAACGCACCGCGCAGCAGTCCCAGTCCGAAGGGGGTCGAGATACCGCTGAGCTCGTCGGCCGCGGTGCCATTCCCGGGCGGTGCCAAGTGGCGTTCGAGGATACGCCGACGGAATCCAGGCGCCAGCTGTTCGACGTGAGTCTCGATGTCTTCGGCGAACTGGCGTTGCCCCTGCTTCCAGCGATCGCGGGTCCACAGCGGGACCCGCACGATGCCACTGAGCGTGTGCTGATTGCGTGGCGCGCGTGACGAGTCCGCCAGCGTGGGCTGCACGAACGTGATCCAGGGCGGGTCCGGCAACCGTCCGGACTGCACCAGACGTTGGCTGCTCAGCAACGACGTCACGCTATCGGCCGTGGTCACGACCATGCTTCGGCTCGCGTCCTCTACCCGCCAAGGCACTGGCCCGGTCAGTGCCCAGTCGATCTTGAAGACCCCGGTTGCCCAACGCGTACGAGTCGGATCGCTCGGCGCGGAGACGCGTGCATCGGATGGTCGCAACACGCGGCGCAGCTCGGACGGGCTCGTGTCCGCGAGGATCCCCCTTCGCGTCGCGATGTCTTCGCCCCCACGCAGCCGCACGGCCACCGCGCGGCCTCGAGAGACGACCACCTGCTCCACCTCGGCCCCGAGCTGCAGGCGTCCTCCGTGCCGCTCCAGGATGGACACCAGTGCATTGGCGACCGATTGAGCTCCGCCACGGGGAATCGCGAAGCCACCCGTCGTGGCCGCCAGGGCCATCAGGTAGCCGTAGCCCCCGCTACCCAGCCGACCGGGGGCGGTACCGAGGACCGCAGCCAAGCTCGGGATGACTCGGGCAGCTGGCTCGCTCTCGAAGAGGCGGGTGGCCAGGCGGCGGGCGCTCGCCGTGAAGGTTCGCATGGCGGCAAGCAGGTTCGTCGCACCCAACCGGCAGGCTGCTGCCCAGGTCGGTGCCGGACGCAGCAGCAGTTCGAGGAGCTCGGGTTCGATCCGGGCGTGGCGGTGGGCCAGCGTTCGCCACGTGTCCTGGTCGCGACCGGCGCCAAGCATCATGCCGCGTGCTTTGAGATCGCGGTACAGGCACATGCGACTGCCATCGCTGGCCAGGTGGCAGCTCTCGATTTCGGCATTCAGCCAGGTGATTCCACGCTGCTCCAAGGCGAGCTCCACCAAGGCAGGGCTGGTGCGTGCGAAGGGAAAGAAGCCCGGCCCCAGGTCGTGAACGAAGCTCGGCAGCGTCAATCGCTCCGAGCTCAGCTCTGCCCCGGGCCGCGTCGGGTTGCGCTCGAGCACCAGCACCTGCATGCCACGGCGAGCCAACGCGCACGCCGCGACCAGCCCGTTGGTTCCCGAGCCAATGACGATGAAGTCCGGGTCGTGCGCTGGCACGCGCAAAATGGTGGGGCGTATTCCGAGCGCGGTAAAGAGAAGTTCCCTTGCAGCCCCTTGCCTGGTACCGATGGCCTTGATGATCGCCATCGGGGTCGACCCCGGGACCCTGCACCTCGGATGGGGTGTCGTTCGGCGGGAGGGCAGCCGTGTCAGCCACGTCGCTCACGGGGTCATCGACCTGGCCCCGAAGCTAGCGTTGCCAGATCGCTTGGCGCGGATCGCCGACGAGCTCGACGTCATTCTCGACCGCTATCGCCCTCAGGTCGCTGCGGTTGAGACGCTGTTCTTCCACCGGGACGCGCAGGCCGCAGCCAAGCTGGGGCATGCTAGAGGCGTGGTGCTGCTGTGCCTCAGCCGCAGTGGGATCGAGCTGGCGGAGTACGCGCCGGCGCGCGTCAAGCGCAGCGTGGCCGGTAACGGGCGGGCCGCCAAGAGTCAAGTCGCTCAAATGGTTCGGGCGATTCTGGCGCTCCGTGAGGTTCCTCGCAGCGACGCCGGCGACGCACTGGCGCTCGCGCTCACCCACCTGCGACTGGGTCCGCTGCAAGAAGCACTTGAGCGTAGCCAAGCAGGTGCCGGCTTTCGCGGCCTGGACGGACCACGCGCCCCAAAGACCGCCCTCGAGTCGTTGCTGCAGAAGAAACGTCGTCGGCGCGGACGGCCCCAGCGAAGTCGCTAGCGAATCCGGGGCCCTGTCTGTCGGTGTCCGGGCGTCTCGGCCCTTCGGCCAGCATGGCGAGCAAGGTCCACTTGGCGAGGTCGGTGCGTGGAGCATGACTGGCAGAACTGGGCGCCTGCGTCCCACCGCAGGAGCGGCGGATCGCGAACAACTTCCGGACAAAACAAGCGAATCTCTTCGCCCCCGAATCTTTTGCGCAGCCGGCACGTCTGTTTGATTGCCGAATCCACTGACAGCTGGCAGACCTTCGCTGCGTTGACACAGGCAGGATGTTCGAAATGACACGCAGATGGTTCATCTACTCCCTGCTCGCAGGCCTGGCCTGGGCGGCACTTCCGGCCGCTGATGCCGACGCTGCCCCGAACGACCCCTCCGCGCGTCGGATCGCTGCGAGCGTCCAGGAGTTCTACGACAAGACCAAGGTATTCAAGGCCGGTTTCAAGCAGCGGTACTGGATCAAGATCCACAACCGCGAAAAGCTCAGCAACGGTCAGGTGGTCTTCCAGAAGCCCGGCATGATGAGCTGGCGCTACAAGAACAACGGCAACCGCGTCGTGTCAGATGGTAAGATCGTCAAGGTCTACGAAGCCGACAAGAAGCAGCTGTACGAGCAGAAGATCGCCAAGAGCCAGTATCCGGCGGCGCTCTCATTTTTGGTGGGAGGCGGTAACCTGCTCAAGAGCTTCAAACTGCGCAAGCTCAACTCGGCGCGCATGAAGTACGAATCTGGCTACGTGCTCGAAGGCGTACCGCGCACCCCCACTCCTGCCTACCAGAAGATGCTTCTGTACGTCGATTCCGCAACCAGTCAGGTGCGTCGAGTCATGCTCCTCGACGCACAGGGCAACCGGAACCGGTTCGACTTCCTCAGCCCCAGCGTGAACGAGACTCCGCCGAAGGACGAGTTCAAGTTTGTGGCGCCGAAGGGCACCCAAGTCATCAAGCCGTAGACTTGCGAGCGTCGTGCCTGACTGAAGCGACGTCCCGCGATCCGCTCCGCTGACTGCGTTGCTCGCTGCGCTGCCTGCTCACGTACTGCGTGTACGCTCCGCGGGCTGCT
>CAZSVU010000486.1:0-5677 GCA_964610275.1 uncultured Polyangiaceae bacterium
ATTGCGCCTCATTCAGCACCCGCCCTGCGCGCCGCATCGCGCGCTCTCGCCACCCTGCGCGCGTCCTCGCCACCACGCACGGCGCCTCACCTCGCTCCACCTACCCGCTAGTGTGGCACCAGAGTGCCGCTGGGTGACGCGATCCCCGCTTCGGCCTGCGCCCGCTCAATCCGTTCCCACTACCGTGATCGTAACAGTCGGCCTGCGCTGCTGTGGGGTGACCTTCAGGTTCTCCGCAAAGTGGAGTTCGTAGCTGAGGGTGTAGGCACCGGCAGGCAGAGGGACCGCTGTGAACTGGGCGCTCCCAGCGCTGGTTGGGCTCTTGGCCCCGTGCACCGTGGCGGCGCGCCAGGGCACCGAAAGGAATGCGCGACCGCGCGGGTGCAGCACCACCAGGGAGTCACCCCGTGGTCCGGTCCCGCCGCCCGTGATTCCGGTGCATGTGACATCCTTTCCCGAGGCGTCTCTGACCTCGATCAGGGTAGAGCACTGGCTCGTTTCGTAGCTCGGATGCACCCGAAAAACGACCGGTAGGCGCGCGTTCGTGAGATTCTCCAAGATCACGTCCACCCGCACCGTCGCTCCTGGTCGCACGACCTGCTCGCGTGGCACCAGCCGAACACTGAGCGCGGTGCTGAGGTCGCTGCGATACGCAGCGGGCTCGCAGCGGAGATGCGGCGAATACCGACCATCCGGGGTCGGGGGCTCGGGGAAGCGACAGGTGCAGTCTTCGAGGGTCTGCAGGAGGTCCACCTGGGTCCCGTTGCAGGAGGCCGGCACGTATCGTTTCCAGTCCAGCGGGGGCTCCCCTGGGTCCGACTCCTCTTCGTCGTCAGGTGACTCCGAAACTTCCTCTTCGAACGTGCCAGACGACGAGCCTGCCGCTCCGCCGTCCTGGTGGCTACTCGTCGGCGGCTCGGACTGTTGGATCGAGGCTGGCGTCGGCACGTGGCAGGCGGATCCTCCGATGAGGAGCAGTCCGAACGAGTATCCGGGCCTTGGCTTCGTCATGACGAGGGGGCGTCCCGTATCCGTGCCAAACTCGTGTCTAGCTCGAAGTTCCCAGCGGGGATACCCGTTCCATTGCGAGGTCGCGCGATCGCGTGCCCGGCTTGGACCGAAACCGCGAACGGGTAGACGAACGTCTCGGCATTCGCGCACCTCCAGAGCGTCCGCTTCGCCGCGTACGCTGCGCCATTCGTCTTGCTCCTGCGCCTGCGAGGAGTACGCTCCGCACCATGGCGAACGGACGAGGGATGACTGCGGTGGTGACCGCACTGGCGCTGGTCTCGGCGCTGGGGTGCGGCGACGACGACAATGGCGCGGAGGGTGGAGCAGCTGGCAGCACCGGTAGCGGCGGTGGCAGCAGCACGGGCGGACAGAGCAGTGGCAACACCGGCGGAGGGACCAGTCCTGCCCTCGAAGGGTGCACGGTGTTCCCGGCCGACAACCCCTGGAACACCGACGTCTCCGAGTTCCCACTGCACCCCGACTCCGACGCCTTCATCGATTCGATCGGGCGGGACACCGGTCTTCACCCCGACTTCGGCACCGTCTGGGACGGTGCCCCCATCGGCATTCCCTACGTCCTGGTCGACTCGTCGACGCCTGCCGTGCCCATCGACTACACCCTCTACGGCGATGAGAGCGACCCCGGCCCCTTCCCCATCCCCGCGGATGCACCGATCGAGGGCGGATCGGATTCCGATGGCGATCGGCACGTGCTCGTCATCGACACCGACGCATGCATGCTCTACGAGATTGGCAACGCCTATCCGGTCGATGGCGGGGCGCGCTGGGAGGCCGGCGCCGGAGTCGCCTGGGATCTATCCATCAACGACACGCATCCCGAGGGGTGCACCTCAGCCGATGCCGCCGGACTGCCGATCTTCCCCGGGCTGGCCCGGTACGACGAGATCGTCACCAATGGCGAACTCGGCCACGCCCTCCGCTTCACGGTCTCGCGCACCCAGCGCGCCTACATCGCCCCGGCCAGCCACTATGCCTCGTCGAATACCGACACCAGCCTGCCCCCGATGGGTCTACGCGTCCGCATGAAGGCCGACCACGACTGCAGCAGCTACTCCAACGAGATCCAGGTGATCTGCGCCGGCTTGAAACGCTACGGGATGATCGTCGCGGACAACGGATCGAACTGGTACGTGTCCGGCGCGCCGGACTCTCGCTGGGACGACGAAGCGCTGGGCGACATCGGCAGCATCACCGGTGACGCTTTCGAAGTCGTCGAGACCGGCAATCCGGTGACCGACGCCCCGGACTGCCAACTCTGAGGGGCGGGCAGAAGTCCTCCGAAAGCGCGCGCCATCTCGGCGCAACTGGCGCTGACCGCTCGACCCACTCCCGCAGGCCCTGGGGGTGTGCACCAGCCGGAGGCCCGGTGACATGAATGCACTGCGCTGCTATATGTGCCCCGGCGCGACGGTGGGAGTCTCATCGAGAGACGAATGGAGAGAGGTGGCGAACAACATGGCCCACACGGGTAGTCTGCGTGGTTCGAAGCGGAGGCCGCGCCGTGCGGCCCTGCCATTCATCCTGGTGCTCATGTCCGCGTCGTGCGTCTACGATGCCGACCATCGCTGCGGGAAGCATCAGGCCTACGAAGACGGACACTGCGTTTGCGAGCCTGGATTCGGACTCTCCGAACAGGAGTGCGTGCCCTGCGGCGAGAACGAGGTGGGCAACCCCACGGGTCCTTGTGAGTGCGAGGATGGGCTGGTGCGCGCCGCCGAAGGGGAACCCTGCACCGAGGCCATGGGCCAATCGTGCGACGCCGATGACGACTGCGTGAGCACGGAGTTCTCGCACTGCCAGCTGGAAGGCAATGGCGGCTACTGCACCAAGTCGGATTGCACTGCCGGCGGCGAAGACTGCCCCGGTAGCTACGCCTGCAACGACCGGAGCGATCCCGCGTTCTGCGAGCGGCCACCCACCGGCCTGGGCACGGCGTGCAGCAGCGACGAGGACTGCGAGGGCTTCGAAGCCGCCTACTGCGAGCTCTTCTCGGAACAGGCCTGCGTGGTGGAAGGCTGTGCGGCCGATCCGACCCTCTGTCATGGCGACTGGGTGTGCTGCGACATCACCATCATCGACGCGTCGTTCTGCACTCCGCCGAGCTCGCTCGTGGATGGACAATGCCCTGGCGGTGGGACCTTGGTGCCACGATGAGAACCGGATCCATCATGCAACGACCTTTCTGCGTCCTGGCGTTGGCGCTGAGCGCGTGGGCGTCGACCGCCTGGGCACAGCCGGCAACCGACGCGCCCGAACCCGACCGCCCCGCAGCGGCACCCCCCGCAGCGGAGCCGACGCCGCAATCCCCGCCAGCTCCGGCGCTCGGCGAGACCCCACCCGCGGCTGAAGCGGGCGCGAAAACCGAGGCGACTCCCGAAGCCGAGGCGAGCGCACCGCCCACCGAGACGGCTGCGCCCCAGCCACCGGTCACTTCGCCGACCCCAGAGCCCGCCACAGCGGCCGTCGAGCCGCCGACCGCGAAAGCCGAAGGCGAAGCGGACGCCGAGGCCGCGCTCGACGAGCTCACCGAAGAAGAGGCGTTCGGGGACGCGAACGCGGCCCCGCTCCCGCTCGAGGTCTACGGTTTCGCCGACCTCGGCTACCGCCAGGTCCTGGTGGAAAGGAACAGCCCCTGGCTGTTGAGCTTCAACCGGCATCCGAGCTTCTTCGTCGGCAACTTGAACCTGTACTTCGACAAGCAGATCACGCCTGACTGGCGCAGCCTGGCGGAAGTGAGGCTCACTTACCTCCCGCACGGCGCGCGCAGGGTCAGCTGGAGCGACGGCAGTGTGACCCGGATTGACAACCAATCCTCGGACTACCTGGATGCTCAGCGCCCCCGGCAGATCGGTGGCGTCATCCTCGAGCAGGTGTGGCTAAAGTACACGGCTCACCCGTTGTTGACCCTTCGCGCGGGGCAGTGGCTCTCGCCCTACGGGGTGTGGGTGACGGACCATGGCTCTCCGGTGATCATCGGAGTGCGCCGGCCCATCATCATCGGCTCCGAGCTCATCCCGGAACACCAGGTGGGGCTGCTCCTGAGAGGCGGGTCGCTGCTGGCCGGATCACTGGAGTGGAGCTACGCGCTCGGCCTGAGCAACGGCCGCAGCACGCTCGTGGCCTACGAAGATCTGGACGGCAACAAGGCGTTGACGGGGCGCCTCGCCCTCTTGCTTTCGGCTCTCGGCGAACTGCAGCTGGGCGCCAGCCTGTACTACGGCCGCCACACCGAGTCCTCCGAACAGGCCGTCGTGGGGCCGGATGGGGTCGAGAGCGAGGAAGCAATATCGCTGCAAATGGATGAGCTCGTCTACGCGGCGGATCTGCGCTGGGTATTCGAGGGCCTGCACGTGCAGGCCGAGATCATGTCGTACGAGCGCCGGTTCACCGAGGCCGGGCGCCCGCCGGATCCAACGGGCGGTCTGACTGCGGATCGCAGAAAGTGGGGCGGCTATGCGCTGATCGGCTACCGACTGCCCTGGTTTCCCCTCATGCCGTATGGCAAGGCGGAGTACGCGCCGGACAACACCGCCGAGGCGTACGGCATACCGGACCGTGCGGTCATCTGGACCGGCGGCTTGAACTATCGACCCATCCCCTACGTCGTGCTCAAGGGCGAGTTCACCCACGGCTACCTCACCCAAAGCGAAGGCGACACCACCGGACTGACCAAACACGGCATCGACATGCTGGAGTTCCAGCTGGCATGGGCATTCTGACTCCCGCGCGCCGTGATCTGCTTCTCGCTGGCCTTGCGCTTCGTGGGTAGGGGCGGCGGTCCGCTGGTGCGCCGTGACGGTGGACCCTTGTCGACCGAAGACGGGGGCCAGCGGGCTGGTTCGCGCGCACACGGAGATGTCAGTCAGCTGGAAGCGGCATTCGGTAGATTGTGCTGTGTCGGTGGGTCCAGAACAGCGCCTGCTCGGTGCCGAGCCATGGCTGGGACGATTCCGAGAGGACGAGCAGCCGGGTGGGAGGCCCTAGTGTGTTCAAGGAACCGGACAGGATAGAATCGTCCCCTTCGAGGTATCTGGCGTGGACGAAGTAGCGGTCCCCGACCACTCGCAGCCAGCCCAGAACACCCGCACCGAGCGGGAGCACGCGCTCCCAATCGCCACCGTTCTTCGGAAGCCGGGTCAGCATGAGACTGCCCGACGACTCGACCGAGTAGATGTAGTCGCCGCTGAGCTGGAACGCGCCCGGGGTGAGACTGATCACGTCTTCGACCGTGCCTCCTCCCAAGGGAACGCGCTGAATACGAGAAGCGCTACCACGACTACCCACGTACAGATGCGTGTCGTCAGCCGCCAAGTTCCCCACGGATCCGGTCACGACCAGGCTGGGCTCCGACATCGCCGCGTCGGACATCACGTAGACGGCTTCATCCCGGATCCAGTAGGCCTGCCCGCCCGCGGCGCTGAAGTCGTACTCAGACGGGTACCCCGTTACAGAATCCTGCACGAACTCCGGGGCACCACCGTCCAGTGGCACCCGCCAAATCTGGAAGTCGTAGCTGTCGTCAAAGGTTCCGCCCCCGTCCATCCACACATAGGCGTGTGCACTGGAGAGCTGGAGGCTTATGGGACCGGGGAGCCCTGACGCCAGTACGTGCGTGCCAGTCCCATCGAGGTCGGCGGCCATCAGC
>CAZSVU010000487.1:0-5610 GCA_964610275.1 uncultured Polyangiaceae bacterium
CCCGACCCCGACCCCGACCCCGACCCCGACCCCGACCCCGACCCCGACCCCGACCACTCCACTGCCCGTGACCGCGCCGTCACGGTGGGATTCCGGGCCGCGCTACTTCACCATCACCGCGAACGGCATCGTGGCGAGCATGCGTTCGCCGAGCAGGAGGGGTTCGAGGCTACTGATGAAGGGGCGCACGGGGGCGGGGATGGTCGACCACGCCTGCCCACGCTGCGATTCCAGCCGCTGAACGGCAGCAGTGACTTCGGTAGAGCTCGCTGCGTCGCCGAGCATCAGAAGCTCCAAGAGGCTTTCGACCGCACCCTCCACGCGCACGGGGGCGTCCTCATCGACTTTGCCCATCTGTCGCGCCAACTCCAGCGCGCGGGCGAGTCCGCCAAACTCGTCCACCAAGCCGCGCTCCTTGCCCTGGACGCCGCTCCAGATCCGGCCTTCGGCAGACTTGCGCACGGCATCGATCTTCATCCCGCGTCCCTCGGCAACACGCTTCAGAAACAGGTCGTAGATGTTCTCGATCTGCTTCTTCACGCGCCCCTGAGTGGCTTCGTCCCACGGCGCCAGGGGCGAGAGATACGCCGCTCGTTCCGCAGCCCCAGGCTCCGGGCTCGCGGGGAACGTGACGCTGTTCACGCCGAAATGCGCCAGTGCCTCGTCGACGGTCACCTTGCCGCCAAACACACCGATGGAACCGACGATGCTGGTCCGCTCGGCGATGATCTTGTGGGCCGCGGCCGCAATGTAGTACCCACCGCTGGCCGCCATGTCCCCGATCGAGGCGATCACTGGCTTCTTCTTCCGAAGTTGCATCACCTCGTGCCACATGAGGTCGCTCGCCAGCGCAGAGCCTCCCGGTGAATCGATGCGCAGCACCACAGCCTTGACCGACTTGTCCTTGGCCAAACGACGCAGCGTCTTGGTCAGCGCCTTGGCGGCAATCCCGCCGTCACCGAACAGCCCCTCAGACTGAACCTTGATCGCTCCCTGCGCGGGCAGCACGACGATATGGGGCGGGCCCCCGCTTCCATCGTCCGTTCCGGCCAACACCCGAATCAGCTCCGCCAGTCCACTCCCGGAATCCTGGGTCGACTTGGGGCCGAACTTCACTTCCGTCTCGCGGGCGCTGCCACGCTCCAACGCTTCCTTGCGCGCCTCGGTCTCGAACCCAATCGCGTCGACGAGTCCGCGCGCCTTGGCCTCCTGAGCCGTCCACGGACCGTGCTCCAACGACTCCCCCAGCTGCTGGTGAGCTTTGCGCGACGCCTTCACCTCGGCGAGCCAGGTCTGGCGCATCGACGCGAGCGTCGAGATCAATGACTCTCGTGCTTCGTCGCTCGGCCCCTCGCGCGTGAAGGATTCCGCCGCACTCTTGTACTTGCCGGCGGCGATGAATTGCGCCCGAACCTTCAGCTTGTCGAGCGCTCCCTTGAAGTAGAGCACCTGCGCGGCGATCCCGACGGTGTTCACTTCTCCCCCCGGACTGAGCCAGATGCGGTCGCACCCGCGAGCCACGAGCCATGCGGACGCGTTGTCCAGCGAGTATGCGTGGCACACCACCGGAGTCCCCCCCTCGCGAATCCCGCCGAGGAGCCGCCCGAGTTCCTCGGTGCGCGCCCAACCCAGGCTGGTCCCGCCCAATCGCACGTAGACGCCGGTCAACCCGGTGTTCTTCTCGGCTCGTTCGATCGTGCGAACCAAACCCACGAACGTCCTCGAGGCGGGCAGCTGAAACAGCCCCCCCACGTTCATCGTTTCCGGCGCTCCATTGGTGAGGTCGAGCTCGAGGACCTCACCCTGTCGCCCGGACAGATCAACGTTCGTTTCGGGGGAGTCGGACTCTTCGACCAACCCGCTCCGCGGGC
Source organism: uncultured Polyangiaceae bacterium (assembly GCA_964610275.1). Classification (GTDB taxonomy): domain Bacteria; phylum Myxococcota_A; class Polyangia; order Polyangiales; family Polyangiaceae; genus JAFGBI01. The sequence continues at coordinate 1,872 of CAZSVU010000487.1, forward strand.
GACCGGTGCACGCGGCGACCAAGACGAGCAGAGCCGCGAACCAGCGTCTCACTCTCACTGATTGAACTCCGGCAAGTCGGTCGTATCGATGTGTGGCTGGTCCGGTGGAGGCGTTGGGGTGCCGCTGGGTGGCGCCGGCTCGGGCTGAGGCGGTGCCGGCTGCGCCGGCGCCGGCGCGGGGGGGGGCTGCGGAGCAGGTGCGGGCGCGGGCGCAGGAGGAGCGGCACCGCCGCCCGCGCCTTGTGCGATGCGAGCAGCGGCTCGCTGACCATAGGGTGTGTCGGTGCCAGCCTGCTCCACGATACGGCGGTAGATCGCGATGGCACCCGCACGGTCGCCTGCGTCCCACTTCGCGTCGGCCTGTGCCGTCAACGCCGGCAGGTAGGTGGGATTTTTCTCCAGCACGCGGTCGTACATGCGACTGGCCGAGTCGGTGTCCTTACGCAGCCGCGCCACGTCACCCAACCCGGCCATCGCCTCGGTGTTGTTCGGCTCCTTGGCGAGCACCGCCTGATACAGGCGCTCGGCCTGGGCCAGGTCTCCGTTGCGCAGGGCTCGACCGGCTGCCGTGAGCTGGGATCGGTAGTCGCCGCGCGCAGGCGCGCTTCCCGCTGCCGCACCGCCGGTGTCGAGCTCGCCGAGCTGGCTCGGATCCACCGTGGCCACGCCACCGTCTTCCCCGTCTTCGGGCTCGGATACCGCCTCGAACCGTCCCAGAAACGCGGCGAGCTGCTTGCTCAGTGGGTGATTCTTGTTGGCGGACTGCAGTTTTTCGAGCTCGGAACGCGCCTGGTTCGTGTTGCCGTACCGCGCCAGGGCATACACCAGCATCGCGCGCGCACGCCCGAGCTTGCCTTCCGCCGCCGCTGCGACTCTCAAGCGTTCGATGACCGTCGACCAGGCCGGCGCGGGCTCTGCCAAGTCCAGTGCCGCCAGTACGTAGGCGTTCTGTGGGGTGCTCGCTTGCTCGCTGAGCGGCCCGACGATGGCACGCGCCTTCTTCACCTCTCCACCGAGGCGGAACCAATCGACACGTGCACGCAGTATCGCGGGCTCGTCCGCCGCAGCTTCGGTTGCCGCTTTCACGGCCTCGCGGGCACTGCCCACCAGGCTTCCCAATCGCTTGTGGACGGCACTCACCTGGTCGGTGTCCGCCGGATCGAGCAGTCTGAGTTCGAGCCACACGAGGTCGGTACGAATCGTCTCCAGGCGTGCCACTGCGGCCAACACACTCGGATTTCGCTCGGCCAGCACAGACGCCTTGGCGAACTGGACTCGAGCGCCTTCGAAGTCCCCGGCGTCCAGCAACTCGTTCCCCTTGGCGAGCAGACTCTCGACCCGGACATCGCTTTCGCTTTGCTCGGGTTGGGCCGGGCCCGCAAAGCTCTTGAGGTACTTGCGCCCGACCGTGGCGCCAAACAACACCAACATGCCCAGCAACACCAACGCCACGATCCAGCGCGACCGGGCGCGCCGCGATCCCGTAGGGATGACGTAGCGAGGATCCGGATCGGAAAGCGACTCCTCGTGGTTCTCGGCCGCGCTGGGCGGCATTGGCGAATGCCAGGGCGTGCTCTGCTCGTGGCGAATGACGGGCTCTGGTTGAGGTCCGGGAACGATGTGGTCTTGCAGAGGCAGCGTCCCCCCGAAGTTCTGGCGAGGGGCGACGTTCGGCAACCCGCGCGGCAAGGTGACCGGCTCACGCTCGATCGGCGAGACTTCGCTGGGACGTGTCCTTCCCAGGGCGTCGACTGCGCTCGACGGTGGCCCCGGGTCGAAATCCATCGAAGGTGCGACAGGCGGCGGTCGCGACCCCAATCCCAGAGTCTTCGCACTTGCCGCACCCGGCTCCGGGGCATCGTGTGGTCCCCCGCCCAAGTTGAACTCCGGTGCCCGCGGGCGCATCGAAGGCGGAGGGGGCTCGCGGTCCGGCGTGTAAGACCCGCCCGGGGCGGGAGCGGGCGCCTGACGAATCGTCTCGGGAGGACCCAAATTGAGGGGCAGGGTCGCGCCCGGGTGTCCGGCGCGTTGGGGAGCGGTCGCTGGGTGCGCCACGAGTACGCGCTGCGCGATCTCGACCGGCGGCTGCCCCACGGCAGGGACGTTCGCGCCCAAGGGCATCGTTCGGCCGGGCGCGTTGGCCGGCGGAGCGACTCCAGCCAGCGTGCGGGGAGCCTCGCGTTGGTGCCGTCTGGAGCTGGCCTCGAACAGTGGCTCCAGCTCAGCTATCGAGCCGAGTGCCCGCAGAGGCTGGTTGGATCGGGACAGCTGGTCATTCGGCCCGAGCTGCCCCTGGGAGATGGCCCTCTGCAGGTCACGGAGGGAGGTGAACACCAGCTGATGCCCGATGGCCGTACGGACGACCCACTGTTCGGGGGTCCCTGTGCCCGTGCGCAGCGGGTACACCTTGAACTTGAAGCTGCAGTTCGTGCACTCCACCGTCGTGCCGCGCTCGGACACGAGAGCGTCGTCGAACTCATATTCGGTTCCACAGCGCTCGCAGCTGACGTCCAATTGGGTTCACTCCCGGAAACAGCGTCAAAAACCTAGCATGCCGCGAGGGGGGCCGGCGTCCAAGATGCAGGGCTACAGAGACTTCGTGAACCCCCTTTCACGCTGGGGGAGCGGAAGCCGCACAAATGCCCGCCTTCGAGGCGACTTGTCTAGGGCACGTCGCTTGCTACCCTCAAGGCCGGTGGTCCATTGGAGGCCGCCCACGGGCCTGAGTACCTCCGAGGAGACGAGTCCGATGAAGCGAGCTGCACTTTTGGGGGCCGCGTGCCTGGCGACGCTACTGCTGCCCGGCTGCCCTCTTTACCCGGACGAAGAGGCCAACTGTTACAGTGACTACGACTGCCCATCCGGCTACCTGTGCGACGCGTACGACGGCACCTGCTACCCGGAGAGCTACGGGGCGCCGGTTGGAGGCGCCGGCCCGGGACCGGGGGTCACCTGCGATGAGCCCGCCGATTGCCGGTTCAACGAAACGTGCACTCGGGACGGGATCTGTGCGGTGGGTGACTGTACGTTCCCGGGGTATGGGTGTGTGAGCGGCTACGAATGTGGAGTGGTCTACGGTGTCCACGCGTGCATCCCGGTGGAGTCGCCGTCTGACGCTGGAGCCGGAGGCGCAACCGGTGCGGCCGGAGAGTCAGGAGTCGCTGGCCGTGCTCCGGCCCAGCCGGCAACTGGCGGCGCCGGCGGAATGGTGCCCGCGGGAGGCGCAGCGGGTTCCGGCGACCAGTCCGGGGGCGGTACGATCCAGGGTGGTGCCGCAACCGTCGCAACGACCGGAGGCGCCGGGGGCGTCAGCGGTCAGGCTGGGGTGCCAGCAGCAGCAGGCACGAGCAGCAGCTCGGCCGGAGCTGCCGGAGCTGCGGTTGCCGCTGCCGGGGCTACCGCAGGACCTATTCCAACCGCGGGAAGCGCAGGAACGGCTGGCGCTGCCCCCACCGGATCGGCCGGCAGCATCGCCGCCTCTGGCGCGGGCGGAATCGGGGCAGCCGCAGGCAGCACCTCCTACGGAGGCGCGTCCGGTGCTGCTGGTTCCCTCGGAGCGAACGCTGGAGCGGCTGGCGCCGCTGGACTGAGCGGTGCAGCCGGAGCGATCGCAGCCTCCGGTGCTGGCGGGGCAGCGGGCGGACCGTAGGCCTCGGTCGTCAGGCGCCCTACTTCACCACCCTCAGGTAGGGTGGCAGCTTGCGCTTGGTGGGCTTGCCTGCAGAAGCGGATCCGTCGC
>CAZSVU010000488.1:0-5598 GCA_964610275.1 uncultured Polyangiaceae bacterium
CGCTGTCTGCCTTTAATTCTGCAGGGCGGAGGGGAGAAGATGGTCCCCCCCCCCGCCGATTCCGCTTCAGGGGTGGCAGGAAATGACCGACGGAGAAGGTGCCCGAAGAGGCGGTGGTCACCGAGGTGAAGGCGGTCACAGGTCAGCTGCGCGCTGGTGCCGAGATGAGCTCGCGGCCATCCCCAATGTCCGGCGAGACGCGGTCCACGTCAGCTGCCACAGCCGCTCCCCTCGACGTTCGCTCGTCGCGTGTGGTCACCGCGCAATGGGGTACTCGGAAGTGGATCGGATCGCGTCGGTGCGCTCGGTTGACGGAGCACCCGTTGGCGGCTGGTGTCCACGGGTTGATCGACGGTCCATACGAGCTGTCCCGAGAAGTCGAAGTGATCGACGTGTATCTGAGATCGTGAAGCCCGAAACACGAAGCGCCCTTGCTCGTTGACTTCGAAGCCACTCGACCGCTCGCCCTCCGTGACTCCAGGGGCACTGCGAGCGCTTATCGTTGTCGATAACTTGTTCCGCATCGTCCAACGTCTTTTCGTGAAGCAGGAACAATGCAGTCGGGCGTGGTGCTCGCCGAAGATCTTCGTTCGGCCTCGACCGCAAAAATCAACGCGCGATCGAATCGCGTGATGTGTACCGCTTGGTAACGGCCAGACAGATGCGCTTCTGCTACGCGTATGAATGTGATGATCTTCCGTTCGCCGCTTGCTCTCGTTTCTCTCTCGTTGGCGTTCGCGCTGGCCTGCTCCGGTTCCGAGGACAGCTCCACAGGGTATTTCGTGTCCACGGGAGGAGCAGTCGGCACCGGCGGTGACAGTGCGACGGGGGGAGTCGGCACTGGCGGGCTGGGTATCGGTGGACTCGGTAGCGGTGGACTGGGCACCGGCGGGCTTCCGGGTGTCGGTGGCACGGGCACCGGCGGGCTTCCGGGTGTCGGTGGCGATACAGGCGTCGGTGGACTTCCGGGTTTCGGCGGCACGGGCGCCGGCGGACTTCCGGGTGCCGGTGGCACGGGCACCGGTGGGCTTCCCGGTGTCGGTGGCGATACGGGCGTCGGGGGGCTTCCCGGTGTCGGTGGTGACACGGGCGTCGGGGGCGACACGGGCGTCGGGGGCGACACGGGTGTCGGCGGCGACACGGGCGTCGGCGGCGACACGGGCGTTGGCGGCAACACGGGCGTCGGTGGCGACACGGGCGTCGGCGGCGGCACGGGGGGTAGTGCTGGCGATCCACTGACTGCGGGGGCCTGCACGATCGGAGCTGGGAACCATACGGAATCCGGTCGCACCGACGAGCAGTACCTGGGGGTGGACGTCCAGCGCGATGGCCAGAACTATCGGATGATCACCAACGGGTGGGGGCAGAACTGGGTGAGTCACGACATCTCCTGGCTCGGCAGCACCTTGACCGTCCACGACTACCAGGGGAGCCGGCAGGACAACGGGGCTCCAGCGGGATACCCCTCAGTGTTCTGTGGAAGGTATTCGGAGACCTCCCTCGAATGCGGGCTGCCCGTCCCCCTCGCCAACGTCACGGCTCTGAACACCGTGGCCAGCTGGAGTCATCCCGACGGCAATGGCACCTACAACGTTGCCTACGACGTGTGGCTGGGCGACGGCAATTCCTCCTTCTTCGGGCTGGAAAGCTACTTCATGGTGTGGCTGCACGACCCGGCAGGCGAGGGACCCGCCGGTTCGCCTCAGACCGAGGGAGTCACAGTCGCCAACGCGACGGGCACGTGGAACATCGTCGCTGGCACGGTCAACAATCTACCGATCGTCAACTACGTGCGCGCCGAGGGTGACGATGCTCACGCCATCGCATTCGACATCATGGACTTCATCCGCGACGCCCAGAGCAGAGGGTTCAACATGCCTGGCAACGACGTATTGGCGATCGCGATCGGCTTCGAAATCTGGCAAGGCCCGGTCACCAATCTGAGTCTGGACGACTTCTGTCTCGACATTCAGTAGGGCATCTCGGCGGGCGATCACCACCACCGCCCGCCAGCCATGCGCCGAAGTACTTGACGAAGCGACGGGCGCTCTTCCCGCCCACATCGAACCTGGGCGGAAGAAATGGCGAGAAGGTCAGAACGCTGCCCACGAGATCGCGCCGGTGCACCAAGTCACTCTCTCTGACAGGGCAAGTCGGGGCTCAGGCCGAACCGTCCACTGCGGAAGCAGCCGGTCTATCGGCTCCGGGCATGTCGGTGCCGCCGCCCGGCGGCGGCGAGGCCGCCTCGAGCCGATCGTACCAACGGTACTTCAGGAAGATCGAGGTGACGACGAACACGGCGATGCCGATCCACATCTCCTGCCAACGCTGGAAGATCAAGAACAGCGGGATGAGTACCAGCTGGAACTGCCACACGATCCCGACCGCGATGTTGGTCATGTCGCTCCAGAAATTCCGGTTCTTCTGGAAGCTCGGATCGTCACGGACCACCAGCTCGTGAATGGGCGCCCAGAAACCCCACGGCCGGACACTCCGGTAGAAGGCATTCAGGGTCGCTTCATCATCCGCCGGGGTGAGTAAGCTCCCCAGCACGGACGCCACCGTGCCCGCGGCCATCACCACCGGAGTCCACGCCAGCGGGTGCCACTCGGGGGCAAACAACGGTTGCGAGGCGGCCACGAGCATCCCCACCAACATGCCCCAGAAGTAGCCGTACCCGTTGAACCGCCACCAGTACCACTTGAGGATGTTGGCGGCTGCGTACCCACCCCAGAGGCCGTTGACGATAATCTGGGTCACCTGGTTGATGCTGTCCGCGACCAGGCCCAGACACACGCCCGCAATCAGTACGGCCATGGTGGCCGCGTAGCTGGCAAACACGTAGTGACGCTCGGTCTCCTGCTTGACCAAGTAGCGCTTGTACACGTCGTTGACGAGGTAGGCCGCACCCGCGTTCAGGGTGGCGCTGAAGGTCGACATGAAGGCAGCAAACAGCCCTGCCAACAGCACCCCCAGCAGCCCGGCAGGGATGAAATCGCGCATGACGATCGGGAGCAGCATCTCCAGGTCAATCTTGCCCTTGTTCACCCACTGTGAGGCCAGGGCCGGGTCTGCCAGCTGCCGGCTCACCATCACCGCGCCGATCAGCGCAATGCCGCCGATCATGAACCAGCGAGGAAGAAGGGCCACGCTCACCACTCCACTCATCAGCCCTGCCTCGCGCGGGCTCTTGGCCGCGAGAATCCTCTGCATGTCGTAGTTGGGCGTTGGACCGGCGATGCTGACCAGCAAGCCCTTGATCAGCATGGCCATGAAGAACAGGCCGAACATGGAGTAGCCGTCGTCAGCGACGTTCTGAGAAATCTGCGGGATCGTCTTGGACCAGTCGAGGTTCAGCTGGGACTCGACCATCAGGCTGTACCACCCGTCGGGCACGATCGCATTCAGATCTGCCAGGGACACTGAGCTCACCGCGATCCAGGCAATGGCAAAGCTGCACAGCGCCATGATGACGAACTGCGCCAGGTCGGTGATGATGACGCTGATCATCCCGCCCAGGATCACGTAGATGCTCGTGATCAACATGATGATCAGCGCGTAGGTGTCCGCCGAGAGCTCCCAGGGCAGGAAGATCTTGGAGAACTTGCCGATGCCGGCAAATGCGTACGCGATCAGGAGAACCGTGAGGACCAGTGCGAACACGGTCACCATCACGCGACACAGTTCGCCGCTGCGTCCGGAGCCAAACCGGGTCGTAATCCAGGCCGCACCGGTGAGCACGTTGGACCGACGAAGCCAGACCGCCAGGTAGATCATGAAGACGACCTGATTGAAGGTCGGCCAAAGCCACGGCAGGTAGGCTCCCTTCATGCCGTAGACGACGATGTTGTAGACGAGCCACATGGTGCCGGTGATGTCGAACATCGCCGAAGCATTGGAGGCTCCCAGGACGTACCAGGGGATCCGATTGCCCGCGAGGAAGTAGGAATCGAGGCTCTTCGAAGCCCGCTTGGTGACCGCCACCCCGATTCCGATCATGGCCACGAAGTAGACGACCATGATGGCAATATCGATGCTACCCAACGCCATGGAACTTCTCCCGAGTCGCGCCCGGTCTGCGGGCGCCGAGACGATGCATGATTCCATGCACCGCAACAAGGCAGGAGCCCATACGACGACGCCCGCCGAGGAAGATTTCGGCGGGCGTCACGGTACGCCGGTAGCGTGCTGGTGAGGCTACTCGGCGGCGGACTGCTCGGGCTTCTTTGCCGCGGCAGCCTTGCCGGCCTCTTCCTCCGGCGAGGGCTCGTCCTCCGTCATGCTGTGAATGAACGGAGCGAACCAGGCAGCGAGCAGGCCGGGAATGGTGCAGATGAGCACGATCACGAAGAAGGTCTGGTACCCGACCGCCTCCTGAATGTTGCCGCTGACGAACCCGGTGAGGAAGTTACACAGGCCCATGGTTCCCGTGGCGAACGCATAGTGGGCGGTCTTGAACGGACCGGGGGCAATCTGCCGCATCATGTAGAACATATGCGCCACCGCGCCGAACCCGTACCCGAACTTCTCCAGACAGATAATCCCGGTGATGAGCCAGAAGTTGTCCGGACTGGGCAGCGTTGTTGCCAACCAGAAGAACGTGAGATTCGGGACGTTGATGAGCAGGCAGAAGAGCAACAGCGTGACGCGGTTGAGGCCAATCTTGGCCAGGGTCAAACCTCCGAGCACGCTCGCAGCCAAGAAGGCCACCGAACCCCAGCCCCCGACGATGGCACCGGCCGCTTCGTTGGTAAGCCCCAGCCCGCCTTCGGCGCGGTCAGCGATCAAAAAGACGTTTCCGACCTTCTCCAGCAGATAGATGCCGAACCTGAAGAAGAACGCGAGCGCGAGCATGCGCCAGATCGCCTCCTTCTGAAAGAACGTCCGGAACGCCTTGCCAAAGCCCGCCATGGCCTCGGCCGCATTGGCCGGAGCGTCTGCCGTAGTTCCACCAGCGGGAAGGATCTTGCTGTGCCACAGCGCCATCACCGTCAAGAACGCACCGGCGGCGATGAACACGTACATCCACGACAGCTGCCAGGTGTAGCCGTACTTGCTGTGCAGCACACCAGCCAGCGGGACCAGCGCACCGGTAGCGATCAACGGGCCGGCAGTCCAAGCCATACTCTGGATACCGGCATATCCCGCCTGCTGCTTGGCCTTGAGCGTGGTGACGTACACACCGTCACTGCCCACGTCCATCGTCGCGCCCATGATCGCACAGATCATCAACGCGCTGAAGCAGGCGGCCAGCCAGGTCGGCAGCAGCAACGACAGTCCCGCCAACGCGAGGCCGCCAGCAATCACCAGCTGCATCAGCACGACCCACCACCGCTTGGTCTTGTAGAGCTCGAGCAGTGGGGCCCAGAGGAACTTGAACACGTACGGCAGCGTCAGCACCGCGGCGAGCATGGTGATGGTGCCGTTGGGGAGGCCCAGGTTTTTGAAGGCGAAGTTGGTGCTGAGCGTGACCGCGCTCAGCACGAAGCCCATCGCCATGTAGGACGTCGGGACCCAGAGTGCCGGATGCTTGATGGTGGACGTTTCCCCAGTCATGTTGGCGGCGGAGTGTACAGACATTTCCCGGTGGGTGAAGGG
>CAZSVU010000489.1:0-5590 GCA_964610275.1 uncultured Polyangiaceae bacterium
CTTTGGCGGGATTGGTATCGTCGAACCGCACATTGCACTTTCCGCCGAACTCCTCGGCGATGCCGAAGTTCAAACAGATGCTCTTGGCGTGACCGATGTGAAGAAACCCATTGGGTTCCGGGGGGAAGCGCGTGTGGACTCGGCCGTCGTACTTCCCGGTACGACAGTCCTCGGCCACTCGAGCGCGGATGAAGTCAGCGGGTTTCTTGGTCTCGGTGGCGGGCGCTGGCGCTTCGTCTGGCTCACCGTCGTCAGGTCGGGGGGACATTGTGCCCGGGCTAGTGCGTCTTCTGCTGGCGCGGGTCAAGCCGTGCGCTCCGGCCTGCGGCCCAGACCAGTTCTGACTCTCAATCTGGAGGGTCCTTTTACGTGGACAGGCGACCCCGGCTTCCTCGGCCAAACTGTTTTTGGGCCACCCTTGCGTCAATGCCGTGATTGCATCGTCCAACCCCCGGGAACGGACCATCGGCTCGGCATGCGAGTGGGTCTCGGCGGTTCGCCTCCCCTGCGGTAAACTCCCCCATTCACTGCCCAACCAGCGTGGAGGCATTCATGGAGCACGTCGCCCTGCGGGCCATTCCTTTCCTACTTGGCGTATCCCTGGTGATCGGCTGCACCGTCGAGAGCTCGGATGACGACGACTCGACCGGCGGCAGCAGTGCCGACACCGGGGGCAGCAGCGCGGACACGGGGGGCGGTGCAGGTGAGGCGCCGGTGGGCGCCGGTGGAACCTCTGGAGGAGCAGGCGCTCCGGCCGCAGGCGGAGCCGCGGGCGCCGCAGCGGGCGGCGATGGCGGCGAGGCGCCCGGGCTAGGTGGAGCCGCGGGCTCGGCCGGTGAGGTCGGCTCGGCCGGAGCCGGCGCGACTGCCGGGCAACCCGCGGTGGGTGGGGAAGCCGGACAGGCGGGCAGCCCCGAGAGCGGCGGCGCCGCCGGTCAGGGCCAGGGCGGCACCGCCCCGACCGGGGGCGCGGCTGGCCAGGCCGGGACACCCGGCACGGGAGGGGTGTCGGCGACCCACACCATCAGCGGTGCGCTGCAGGTCGGCGACAGCATGTTTGTCGATAGCGACACGCTGGGACCGGACAACGCTTTCGACACCAACGACTCGACCGCACCCCAGCTCATCGGCAACCCCAGCAACGTGGGCGGCTACATCGGTCCGGTTTCGGGCAGTAACGACGACGTCGAGGACTGGTACGAGGTGCAGCTCACCGCAGGCCAGGTGATCACGTTGTACATCGGTACGGTGGAGGGGGGAGGCGCCATGCCGAACCTGGACTTGACCCTGTACGAGGACACCGGGGGCGGCTCCGCCACGCAGGTGGATTCCTCCTGGGGAACCGGACCGGTGGAGGCCGTTACTGCCACCACCACGGCGACCCACTTCATCGTCGTGGACCGTCCACCGTCCGACACCACCAGCGTGGGGCTGTACACCATGACGGTCGGCCAGGACCTCAGCCCGGCCACGGCACAGCTGGTTGCGGAGCACAAGCTCGATCCGCTCTGGCCCGCAGCGGAAGGTGAAGCGCTGGTGACATTCGTTGCTTCGGCACAGACCATGTCCGACCAGCAAGCGCGTGCCCAGTTCGGGATCACGAGTATGGGTCGGACCAACCGCCTCACCGGCCACCGCCGGGTTCAACTCGACCTGCCGCGGCGAGTCTTGAGATCTCCCGACGGATTGGACCGAGCGCGCGACACGGTTCGGGCGATTCAGCGGCTCCGACGCAACCCGCTGGTGGCGCACGCCGAGCCCAACTACTACCGGTACGCATTCGCCCCAGCTCCGGACGATCCGCACTTCAACAAGCAGTGGCACTACCGGCAGATCAACCTACTGGACGCCTGGGACAACGCGAGCGGGCAGTACCCGGATGGGACCTACACTGACCACAACAGCGTGATCGTGGCGGTGCTCGATACCGGCATCAAGGCCAACCACCCTGATTTCGAAGGCCAACTCGTGCCGGGCTTCGACTTCGTGTCGAGCCTCACCATCGCCGGCGACGGCGATGGACCCGACGACGATCCGGACGACCCAGGTGACGGCGCGCACATCAACGACAGCAGTTGGCACGGCACCCACGTTGCCGGCACCATCGCCGCGGCGACCAACAACGGCGAGGGCTGCGCCGGCGTGGCGCCAGCAGCCAAGATCATGCCAGTGCGCGTGCTCGGGCGCGGCGGGGGCCTGAGCAGCGACATCATCGACGGCATCGAGTACGCCGCCGGGATTGCCAACCCCTTTGGCGATCTGCCGGCCCGGCGTGCCGACATCATCAGCATGAGCCTGGGGGGAGCCGGGCTGAGCGCCCTGACCGCCGACGCGGTGGCCGAGGCGCGCATGGCGGGCGTGATCGTGATCGCAGCCGCCGGCAACAGTAATCAAGACGCATCCAATGTCAGCCCCGCCGCAGAGCCGGGTGTCGTGGGCGTGAGCGCTGTCGACATCGAGAGGCAGAAGGCGACCTACTCCAACTACGGGACGACCGTGATCGACGTGGCGGCCCCGGGTGGGCAGTCGTTCGATCAGAACTTCGACGGACTGCCGGACAACGTCTTCAGTCTGCTGTACGCGAACAACGGGCAGACGCTCTACGGCGGCCTGTCCGGGACGTCGATGGCGTGCCCGCATGTTTCCGGCGTGGCCGCGCTGATGAAGTCGGTCTACCCCGACCTCACTCCGGCCGAGTTCGACAACATGCTGGCAGCCGGGGACCTCACCGAGAACCTGTCGAACGCCAACTACTTCGGCAATGGTCTGATCAACGCGAACAAGGCGGTCAACGCCGCGATTGACGCGGCCGGTGGTGGCGCTTCCACGGAGCCCGTATTGACGCTTTCGGCTCGGGATCTGGACTTCGGCCTGACCGAGGACGCGCTACCCATCACCATCGAGAACGCCGGTGGCGGGGACCTCACTTTCGACGACTGGGCCGCAGACCAAACCTGGATCACCGACATTCTGCCCGGCACCGGATACACCGGGATCCAGATGGTGGAAGTGGACCGCACCGGGCTGAGCGACGGGATCTACAGCGGCAACATCACCATCGAGACCAACGGCGGCACGGCGACGGTTCGCATTCGCGTGGTGGTCGGCACGCAGGCAGTGGCCGGTGGGGACGTCGGCGTGGTCTACGTGGTGCTAGTGGATCCGGACACCCTCGACGCTCCGGCCAACTACCCGTTCCCCAACAACACGGTGGCCACCAGCGTCAGCGACGGGTTCGCGTATACTTTCGCCGATTTGCCCCAGGGGACCTACCGCATGTACGCGGGCACGGATCTCGACAACAACGGCTTCATCAACGACGACGGCGAAGCCTTTGGCGCCTTCCCGCTGCTGAGCAACCCCGAGACCATCACGGTCACGGCTCCGGGGTCCGGGTACGACTTCCCGGTCGAGTTCCTCCTCAACCTGCAGTCGACCGCCAGCGAGGGACCGTCGGTGGTGAGAGGCGGCCAGCGCATCAGCCGGCTGCAGTAGCCGACGGCCCAGCAAGAAACCGCACCGGCGCAGCCGGTGCTCCCTAAGCCACCTTCTGCTACCCCGCCGTCCCCACCCCGACAGGCGTGTCAAAGCCATGCCGCGGGTGCCCCGCCAAGCCGCGTCCGCGCTCGTCCCCCTTTGACTCCCACCGTGGCGCTTCTGGTTGGGCAGCAGAAGGTGTGGACGGGGTTTGGTAGGGAAGCCCGCAAGCTCAGCTTGCGGGCTGGTTGGTCTTGGAGTGCCTGAGACGAGGGGGGGGGCCTGGAGGTTGGGTGCCCCAGGCCCTCGTCTCAGGCCGCGTGGTGGCGCCGTATCGTGGTTCCTCTCCGCGTACTCCTTCGCCCGCGCGTGGAGTGTCCCCAAAGCCGACCGCACCAGCAGATACGCCCCGTTCCACCACCCACTTGTTGCCCCTCTTCGTGAGGGTTAGGACCGGGCGGGCCAGTTGGGAATGGGTGGCAGCCAACCTCAGGGAGCGACGGTGAAGGCAATCGGATTCGACAACGACAAATACCTCGAAGAGCAGTCGACGGCGATCGTGGAGCGCGCCAGCAAGTTCCAGCAGAAGCTCTATCTGGAATTCGGCGGGAAGCTCGTCTTCGATTATCACGCCTCACGCGTGCTGCCAGGGTTCGACCCCAACGTGAAGATCCGGTTGCTGCAGCGCCTGAAGGACAAGGCGGACATCGTTCTCTGTATCTACGCCGGCGACATCGAGCGGCGAAAGATGCGCGCGGATTTCGGCATCACCTACGACGCCGATGCGCTGAAGCTGATCGACGATCTCCGGGAATGGGGGCTTCACGTCCGGGCCGTGGTGATCACGCGCTACGTGGACCGTCCGGCGGTGCGGCTCTTCCGCAACAAGCTGGAGCGGCGCGGAGTGTGCGTCTACACGCACGGGATCACCAAGGGGTATCCCACGGACGTGGATCAAATCGTGAGCGACGAGGGGTACGGTGCGAACGCGTACATCGAAACCGAGAAGCCGATCGTCGTCGTGACGGGCCCGGGACCGGGCAGCGGGAAGCTCGCGACCTGCCTCACCCTGCTCTACCATGACCACCGGCGTGGGGTTCGCTCCGGGTATGCCAAGTTCGAGACGTTCCCCATCTGGAGTATCCCGCTGGCGCACCCGGTGAACGTGGCGTACGAGGCCGCGACCGTCGACCTTCGTGACTTCAACATGATCGACCCGTTTCACCTCGAGGCGCATGGTGAGACGGCCGTGAACTACAACCGGGACGTCGAGGTCTTTCCGGTGGTCAAGCGCATCCTGGAGCGCATCGGGGGCGGCCAGTCCATGTACGAGTCCCCCACCGACATGGGCGTGAATCGCGCCGGCTTCGGTATCATCAACGACGAGATCGTACGGGAGGCTGCCAAGCAGGAGGTGATCCGACGCGCCTTCCGTGCTGCCTGCGAATACGCCGTGGGCAGCGCGGACGAGGAGACGACCCAGCGAGCCGAGCTCATCATGCGGCAGCTCGATCTCAAGCCCGAGGCGCGCCGGGTGGTGGAGCCGGCCCGTAAGGCCGCCCAGGAGGCGGAGGCTGCCGGCAAGGGGCATGATGCCATCTACTGTGGAGCGGCGCTGGAGCTGCCGAACGGCACGGTGGTCATGGGCAAGAATTCTCCGCTCATGCATGCGGCGTCGAGCGTCGTCATCAATGCCGTCAAGCATCTGGCGGAGATCCCCAGCAAGATACCGCTCATCTCGGACAGCGTCATCTACTCCATCGGTAACCTGAAGACGGGCGTATTGGGGCACAAGCACGTGAGCCTGGATCTCGAAGAGGCGCTCATCGCGTTGAGCATTTGCGCCACCTCGAATCCCGCCGCGCAGATGGCCATGGAGCGGTTGGAGGATCTTCGCGGTTGTGAGGTGCACCTCACCCACATGCCACCGCCGGGCGATGACGCGGGCCTCCGCAAGCTGGGCGTGAACCTGACCAGCGATCCGAGCTTCGCGACTCGAAGGCTGTACGTGAGCTAGCCCCCGAAGCGTAAGCTTCGGGGGCCGATGCCACCTGGCTGTTACCCCGCTGCGCATCCCCCAGAAAGAACGCACCGGCGCAGCCGGTGCTCCCTT
>CAZSVU010000490.1:0-5541 GCA_964610275.1 uncultured Polyangiaceae bacterium
CCATGATGGCCGAGGTGGAAGCGAGCTACTGCGTCGACCAGGACCGATACTTCTCAACCGGATTCAGCTACGGCGGCATCATGTCGGACACGATCGCCTGTCAGATGGCCGATCTCTTCCGCGCCATAGCCCCGATGGCCGGTACCGTGTTCGGCGGCGGCTGCAATCCGGCCAACCCCATCGCTGCTTGGATTGAGCACGGCGATGCCGATGACGTGCTACCGCCGAGTGGTGGCGAGGCCATGCGCGACACACTCCTGGAAACGAATCACTGCTCATCGACTTCCCACCCCGTCGACCCCGAGCCGTGCGTCGAGTACGAAGGCTGTGATCCGGGCTATCCCGTCGTGTGGTGCCTGGTGCCGGGTGAGGGGCACGCCATCCCGAGCTTCAGCGGGAGCGCGATCGCAACCTTCTTCCAGCAGTTTTGACTCTGAGCGTCGGACAGGACGCGCCGGCACCGACGACGTCACAGAAGACGCGCAGGGGCTCCATCGGGATCGCAGCGGGGCCATCCTCCGCCGGGCCGTCACCTTCGGTTTCGGCCCGGCGGAGGACAACGGTCGCAGTGTGTGGGACAGAATATCGTGGGGTAGAATCTCAAGGGAGCTCGACCGCGCCTAGATCACAGGCGCTCGTATCGCGTGTCTCGCCACGCTGGTCGAGGGGCTCGCAGTCAGTGCCGGCCTGAAGGATCGGGCTACCGGCTGCAGGCAACAGCGTTCGAGTCGGCCCGCCGTTGTCGGCTGGGGCAGACGCAAGCATTGGGTCGGCGACGACGGGGTCCGGAACGCAAAGATCCGTGCCGCCGTCACCAGAGGCACTCAACCATTGCAGAACGTGATCCCCCGTCCCGGTCGAGCCGCAGCTGTACGCCTGGTTCCAGTCGTTCCCGGCCGCGTTGTCGAGGAAGACGCTGTTGCCAAGGACCCAGTCCTCCCCGAAAAGCGCACCGCCGTGACCACCCGCGGTATTGAGCGCGAAGGTCACGTTGTTCACACGCCCCCCGCCCCCGGCGATCGCCCCGCCGTAGTCGGCAGCGTCGTTCCCGAAAAACGTGCTGTTCGTGATGGTGCAGGTCGGAGCGCAGTCGAGATAGAGCGCGCCGCCCATGCCGTCGCTGGCGTTCGAGAGGAAACTCGATGCTCGGATGACGATCTCTCCATTGCTGATCCGCATGCCACCGCCCAGGCCACTCCCTCCAACCGCGTTCCCCTCGACCGTGGTTCGATCGATGATGACGTGATCCGGTGGGTAGGCCCAAATGTAGGCGCCGCCACCGCTGTGATACCCTTGGCTGTTGCGGATCTGCGTGCCACAAATCTCAATCGTTCCCCCCACTGCGTCATCCGGGCTTTCGGACGCGCCGTCGGTTCCGATGGCGCCACCCTCGCTCATGTCCGTATCGGTCAGCGTCGCGTTGTCCAGAAACTCCGAGTTGATCACCTGGAGGGGAGACAGCAGGCTGTAAACGGCTCCGCCGTACCAGGACCGATTGCGCAGAAAGCGACTGCCCACGATGGTCAACGAGCTGTCGGTCCAGACCGCCACGGCCCCGCCACCACGGCCGGCGGTGTTGTCCTCGAAGATGCAGCCTCGCACCTCGACCTGGCTCCGCCACTGCCCCGACACGGCGCCCCCGATACCATCGGCCTCAGTGCTGGCGGGAGCCCTGCCGTTGATGAACCGTAGGTTGCGCACCGAAAGTGAAACGTTGCTCGAAACCTCGAAGATCTGTGAGCTTCCCCCGCCGTCCAGGGTGATGTCTCCCGCCTCACCGTCGATGACGGTGTTCTGCCCGACCACGATCACGCTGGGGATCTCGATGGTGACCGGATCCTGCCCGCAGTCAAAGGTGACGGTGCCGCCACTGGTGACGGCGTCGCGCAGGGCGCTGGCGGTGCAACTCGCTGCGCTGCCGTCACCGACGACCTGCGTTGACGCGAGGGTAACCCAAGGCGCCGGTTCGTCACAAATCCGCGGAGGCAAGGACGGATCCACCGCTCCGCTTCCGCCGGTCCCGCTCCCTTGACCTCCTGCGCCCCCACTGGCGCCGCCCACCCCTGTGCCCCCCGCGCTCGGAGCGCCGCCCGCGCCGGAGCCACCCAGACCCGTGCCGCCGATGCCCGCGCCACCTGTGGCCCCATTGCCGCCCATGCCGACGGCACCACCGGGGCCGGGATCACCACCCGTGCCCGGGGTGCCGCCCGTGCCCGGGGTGCCGCCCGTGCCAACGACCTGACCGCCCGTGCCAACGACCTGACCGCCGCTGCCAGAGGTTCCGCCACCGAGCGAACCACCCTCCGCGCCAACGTCACTCCCGACGGCTCCAGTACCCGCAGAGGACTCGACCGTCTGCTGCTCTTCCGACCCGCCGCCGCAACCCGGCAAGACCGAGAGGCAGAGTAGTGCGGAAAGCGAGATCCAGCTCTGCGCACGCAAGGTCGTCGCGGAACAGACGAACTGCGCTGCATGGTGGAGATTGGCCTGCATTCTGCTTCTCCAGGGGAGGTGGTCACTGGCGTGACTGATTCGAGCCGCCGACATCAGTTGCGCCCGGGCATGACTCCCACAGTGGATTTTGCCACGCACCCTCGCACGTCGAAAGAAGAGCTACTCCTCCCCCGCTGCCCACAATTCTATGTGACGGGGAGGAGTTCCTTCTCCCCCCCATCTGTCGCCACGGGCCGTTCCATTCACCCGCGTCGCCCCGAAGGACTTGCCGCCAGCGCGGCTGACCCGTCCGACCGCGGCCTGGGTGCAAGAATCGGCGCCTCGAGATGCGTCGGCGCTCCGAGGCCACCTACGTGGTACCCCGAATCTTTCCCCGCGCCTGTAATTGGTCACTCGGATGGAAGACGCGGATCTCTGCCACGGCTCGACCAGCTGGGACCGTGCCCCTCGGGTTCACGCCGCGCACGCTGGAGCGGGCGGGGGGCCGAGTGTTCGAACCGGGACGACGCGGCCATGGCGGCCGCCTGGGCCGGTCACCTTCGGGAGCGGGGCTGGTTCGATCGTGCCTACATCTACGCCCTGGGCGAGCCCTCGGAGAGCGCCTACCCGGACATCGCCCTGCAATCCTCCTGGCTCCAAGCTGGGGACCCGGGGTGGCAGGACCGCCTCATCCACACCACCAGGCCCCGGTTCGATTACGCCGAACTGCTCAATATGGAGATTGCAGCATTCAAATGCGGAGGATCGTGCTCTCCCCGGAGTAGTGTAGCGCTTCAGGCAGGGGGGGAGAAGTCGCTCCTCTGTTGTCCCGCATGCAGTATGGCAGAAGTACGTAGGTGGGACGCGGCGGGCCGTGGAACGTCGCCCGCAGTCACCAGCACCAAGGAAGCATCGATGATGAAGCGACGACTCGGTTGGAGCGCTGTGCTGGTATCTGTGGGCCTGGCCGCTTCGAGTTGCGGCAAGTCCACTTCGAGCGGAGACGGCTCCGCCGGGCAGCCTGGAATCGACGGCAACTGCCCCGAGGGGCAGACGCCGTGCTCGGGCGTGTGCGTAAATCTGGCCGCAGACGGCACCAACTGCGGGTCGTGCGGCAATGTGTGCCCGGCCGGGATGGTCTGCTCGTTGGGGCTGTGCAGCGATAGCTGTGCGCCGGGTCTCACTCAGTGCGGCTCGGGCTGCACCGACATCAGCGCCGACGTGAGCAACTGCGGTGGCTGCGGCCTGCCCTGCTTGCCCGGTCAGGGCTGTGTGAACGGGTCATGCATCTGCAGCGCGGGCCAGACTCTCTGCGCCGGCGTTTGTACGAATACGGCCACTGATCCCTCGAACTGCGGAGTCTGCGGGAACGTATGCGCCGGGGGCAGCTGCATCGCGGGACAGTGCTCTGGCGGCGGCACGGGCGGCTCGGGCACGGGCGGCTCGGGCACGGGCGGCTCGGGCACGGGCGGCTCGGGCACCGGCGGCGCGGGCACGGGCGGCGTGGGCACGGGCGGCGTGGGCACGGGCGGCGTGGGCACGGGCGGCGCGGGCACTGGTGGCTACGGCACTGGTGGCTACGGCACTGGTGGCTACGGCACGGGCGGTGACGGCACGGGTGGAAACGGCACGGGTGGAAACGGCACTGGCGGTGACGGCACGGGCGGTGACGGCACGGGCGGTGACGGCACGGGTGGTGGCGCCACCGGCGGAGACGCCGGCGCTGCTGGCGATGGCGGCACGGGCGGCAGTGCGGGGACCCCGGGGACCGGCGGATCGACCCAGCAATGCGACACGTCGTGGGACACCTATCCCGACAAGGGAGACGGCCTCGCGCTCACGCCGCCGATGGCGTGGAACAGCTGGAACGTCTTTCACGAGAACATCAACGAGACTCAAATCCGTGAGATCGCCGACGCGATGGTCACCTCGGGCATGCGGGACGCGGGATACGAGTATCTCAATCTCGACGACAAGTGGATGGATGACGACGGACGAGATGGGCAGGGCAATCTCTACGGTGATAGCCAACGATTCCCCAGCGGCATCCCTGATCTAGTCAGCTACGTGAATGGCTTGGGCCTCAAGCTCGGCCTCTACGGGGATCGGGGCACCATGACCTGCGCCGGCGTTCCAGAGAGCGGCAGCTATGGGAACTACCAGCGCGATGCCCAGACCTTCGCCGATTGGGGCGTCGACTACCTGAAGTTCGACAACTGCAACCTCCCCGCCGGCAGAGACAGCGCGCAGGCCCTTCAACAAGACTACGAGGAGATGTCAGCGGCGCTGCGCGCCACGGGCCGCCCGATTGTCTTCAGCATCTGTGCCTGGGACTGGAAAGGGGAGTGGATGATTCCGGCCGCTCACTTGTGGCGAAGCACGTTCGACATAGGCCCTTGTTTCAGCGGCTGCGGTGAGTGGTACCGGAACATCGACCAGATCATCGACGAGAACAACGAGACGGCTCAGTATGCGGGGCCTGGACACTGGAACGACCCGGACATGCTGGAGGTGGGCAACTCCGGCCTGTCGGATACCGAGGCCGCCGCTCACTTCAGCATGTGGGCGATCATGGCCGCACCCCTCGTTGCGGGGAACGACGTGAGGAACATGTCCAACCAAATCCGCGACATCCTCACGAATACGGATGTCATCGCGGTGGATCAGGACCCAGCCGGTATCCAAGGGACGTGGGTCGTGGACAACGGCGATCTGGAAGTCTGGATGAAGCCACTCTGCACCCGCGACGGACCGGAGAAGGCGGTGGCGCTGCTGAACCGCAGCGGCGGTAGCGCCGACATCACGGTATCCTTCAACGACATCGGCATTTCTGGAACTGCTACCGTCCGCGATCTCTGGGCGCACCAAGATCTGGGCGAATACAACGGTTCGTTCTCCGCCAACGTTCCCTCCCACGGGGTCGTGATGGTGAAGATCGTCGAGACCAGCGGCACATAGGCGCAGCGAACGAAAGACCCGCCTGAGGCGGTTCAGGGATAAAGCCCCGCCGCCCAGCAGAAAGCAACCAACCCCAGACGTTCCGCGTCCTCCGTGGCATCGAGCGGCGCGAGATCGCGGAAGGGCAGTCCCACCCTGCGAGCCGGGGCC
>CAZSVU010000491.1:0-5521 GCA_964610275.1 uncultured Polyangiaceae bacterium
GGTCACGGACCCCGGACCCGGTCCCGAAACCATCCCATGTTTCGGCGCCCGCTGGTGGCCGGCGAAACATGGATCAAGGATGGTCAGGCCCCGGCTGGGCTTGTGCCGGCTGATGCGACCCAGTACGGTGCCGCCCGGTATATGGGTGCGATTCCCGACGGGAGAGGCAGGCTATCTCGGGCTCTCGCTTCAGGGCTGGCGACGGTGGCGACGGCTGGGGCAGCCCACGGTCAGCCGCCGCTTGTGGAGTCGGCTCCAACTGACCCTTCTGCGGCGCAGGAGCCGCAAGCCCCGCCCGCAGAACGTCAGCAGGAGGAATCGGAACAGAGATCGTCCGAAGACACGCGCCCGCCGGACACGGGTGCGAAGCCGCCCCCGCCGGTCAATGCGGACGCGCTGCCGGAACAGCCGCCCCTGGCTGATGGCACCGAGCGTGCCGTGCCCGACTACGACGGCCGCGGCGACGACCCGGTGACCATCGGTGACGTTGCGCTGTGGATCCCCAGGGCGTTGGTCGCGCCGCTCTACGTGGTGAGCGAGTACGTCATCCGGAGGCCACTGGGATGGTTGGTCACCAAGGCCGAGCAGGAAGAGCTACCCGCGCTGATCGTCGACATCTTCACCTTTGGCCCAGAAAACAAGGTCGGAATCATCCCGACCACGCTGATCGATTTCGGTTTTCAGCCGAGCGTGGGCCTGTACTTCTTCTGGAACGACTGGGTCACCGACGACACTGACCTGCGGGTCCGTGGGGCCACCTGGGGGCGCGATTGGATCACTGCCAGCATCTCGAACCGAAGTCGGTTCTGGGGTGGCCACGAATTCAGCCAGCGGGCGGGGGTCCTGCGCCGACCCGATTGGATCTTTCATGGACTCGGGCCCGCCACCACTGGCGAGAGAACACGCTATTCGGAGACACGCGTGGATGCAGCGCTGGAGTACGCGGCCCAACTCTGGCGCACGAGCAGCGCCACCGCGTTTGTGGGGATCCGTGCTGCCGAGTTCGACGGGGACGCGGGATGCTGCTCGGACCCCACCCTCAGCCAAGCGGTGGCGGACGGCCGCTTCGTCGAGCCACCGGGGCTCGACGAAGGGTACCGCGTGCTTCGCTCCGGGTTCTCCCTGGCGCTGGACAGTCGCCGCCGCCGAAACCTCGCCGAGCCTCGCGAGGGCAGTGACTACGTGTCCCCGTCCGGTGGCGGCGTTCGTCTGGCTCTGCGGGGCGAGCACGCCGGTGGCCTCGACCGGACGCGACCCACGCCCGATGCAGACCTCGAACGCTACGACTGGGTGAAGTACGGCGCGACCCTGGGAGGATTCGTCGACATGGATGGGAGACAGCGCGTGCTCGGAATCTCACTCATCGCGGATTTCGCGGACCCGCTGCGTTCCGACGGCGAGATCCCGTTCACCGAGCAGGTCGGCTTGGGTGGCGAGCGCCCGATGCGCGGATTCTTGGAGGGCAGGCTGCTGGATCGCAGCGCCGTGGTCGCACAGCTGGAGTACCGCTGGCCGGTTTGGGTCTGGCTCGACGGAACCTTCCACTACGCGGTTGGCAACGTGTTTGGTACCCACCTGGGCGACTTCGATCCCGAGCTCCTACGGCAGTCGTTCGGCATCGGGCTCCGCGCGACCCATGCGCGCGACCACGCGTTCGAGATTCTGACGGCGTTCGGTTCGGAGACTTTCGAGCAGGGTGGGGGCCTGGACACCTTCCGTTTCGTATTTGGAGCGAGCAGTGGATTCTAGTGCGCACCGGTACCCTTTGGCCCTGGCTGCGATCACCACGCTGGCGCTCGGCACGGCGTGCGGTGCAGGGCTGCAGAAGTACCCGCTGCGGGATCCGGTTTGGCTGGACCCGGACCAACGCTCGTTCCGAGCCGAACCCGAGGAGTACTTCTCGCCGTTCGCTTGGGATGCCGCCAATCAGACCATCTTCCGGCCGATTTCGCGGTTCTTCGCGGTTGATCCCGCCGGGGAGTCCATCAACGTCAACGCGCTGGACGAGGTTCCCGACTCGAGCTGGTTCCGCAACCGCCTGAGCCGCTACCCGATGAGCCCGGCGCAGGTCGCGCAAGGGCCCTGTCGAGGCCCTTCAATCGACCCGAGCGGCCCCTGGACCGTGACTGGTGCGAAGCCCAACGGCGCGAACCCGGGTTTCCTGATCAAGGCAACCGACGGTCGGCGGTACCTGGTGAAATTCGACGGCGTCGTGCAAGGGCCCCGGGCAACTGCTGCAGACGTCGTCGGATCGCGCATCTACCATGCGGCGGGCTACTACGTGCCCTGCAACGAAATCGTCTTCTTCGAACGGTCGATTCTCACCATCGACCCCGATGCCGAGGGCGAAGACGAAGCTGGGAACGCGGTTCCACTCAACCAGGGTCACCTCGACCGCGTATTCGAAAAGGCCCTGCAACTGCCCGATGGCAGGTACCGGGCGAACAGCAGCTTGTTTGTTGGAGGCAAACCGATTGGCCCCTGGACCTACGAGGGGCGCCGCAGTGACGATCCCAACGACGTGGTCAACCACGAGGATCGACGCGAGCTGAGAGGTGCTCGAGTGCTCGCCGCGTGGCTCAATCACTTCGATTCTCGCGAGCAGAACACGATGGCCGCGTGGATGAAGACCCCCGCCGGCGGGTACGTTCGACACTACGTGATCGATTTTGGCGATTGCCTGGGGAGCATCTGGGAGCCGCCGATGCTCGGACGCCGCATTGGCCAGGCGAACTATCTGGATTTCTCGGAGGTGGCGTACGACTTCATTACCTTCGGATTCGTCGCCCGGCCTTGGGACGAGGCGCGCTTCGGGCCGTCGGGTCCCATCTTTGGGTACTTCGACGTTGAGAGCTTCGTTCCGGACGCATATCAGCCCGGCTACCCGAACCCGGCTTTCGAACGGGCGAGCGAACGTGATCACGCCTGGATGGCGCGCATGGTGGCGCGCCTGGGGGACGATCACGTGCGGGCTATCGTGGGCGCGGCCAAGCTTGGCGATTCGGCGCTCGAGACCGAGCTCGGGCGGCTGCTCGTGGGTCGGCGCGACAAGATTCTGCGACGCTATCTGACCCGGTTGTCTCCGCTGTCCGATCCCTGGCTGACGCGAACCGAGCGAGGGACCCAGCTGTGCCTGCATGACCTTGGGACCAGTACGGCGGTGGTGTTGCCGACGGCCCGTCGCTACCGAGCGCGGGCCTGGCTCGGAGACGACTCGAGGCCGACGTTCCCTGCCGTGCGAGGCGCACCGGAGCACTGCGCTTGCGTCGACCTACCGGCAATCCCCGGCGCCTCCAGCACGAGTCCGGAGTACCTCATCGTGGACGTGCGGGCGGGGATTCGAGACGCCGAGTACCAGCCTCCGACGCGTGTCCACCTGTATCACCTGGGTAAAACCGAGTACCGGATCGTCGGTCTGGAACGCCCCTACGACGACTCCCCACCAGGGTGAGGCAACGCGCTGTCTGCCGCCTGATGAAAGCGTCGGCCAGCGTAGCGTGCGGCGACGATCCAGGCGGCGACCACCAGGGCCGTGAACAGCGAGAGCCAGCGGATGGCGGCGAAGTCCGTGAACACCACGGTGATGCCGAGACTGACCCCGACCGCTAAAGCTTTGGCGAGACGCTGCACGAACATGTCGATGAAGGCCTTGGCTTGGTACTTCTCCTGCCGGGTCGTCACCGTGTAGAGCGCCTCCTTGGAAGACTGGTTCACCGAGTAACTCAGAGAGTTGTCGATCGTGTTGAGAAGCGTTCCAGGCCAGAGCAGCGGGAGCGCCAGAAAGAGCGTGGATCCGGTCAATGCGGCCACCGGGAGCAGTAGCAGGGCCACCGTCATCCGAAAGCGCGTCATGATCCACCCGGTCAGGAAGATCTGCACCAGCAACGTGGAAATGACCAGGAAGAAGTAGCCGAGCATCAGCAGCGCGAGCGGCAACTCTTCCCGACGAACGTTCTGCACCAGTTTCAGGATGCTTCTCGAATTGCCGCGCCCCATCCGTCCCGCCCGGGCTCACGTCGTGGGTTTCGGTGTCACACCGGTGGCAGTTTGGAAGGCGCGCCACAGGGCGCCAATGCTCTGGAAGCGCTCGCTGGGCCGAACCGCCAGCGCCGTGGCTGCCCAGGGATCGACCTGCGGCGGGAGATCGGGCCGATGCGCGCGCAAGCTCGGTCGCGCGGCGGTCGTTGCCGCCGCCATCAGGTCTGCGACGCTGTTGGCGACGAACGGTGGCTGCCCGGCGAGACAGCGGAAGATGACCGCCCCCATCCCGTACACGTCGATGAGATGATCCAGCTCCTCCGGGTGGCCTTCCCAGGCTTCGGGGGCGATGTAGCTCGGCGATCCCGCAACGGTCCCCTGTGCGGTGAAGCTGCGGGCCCGGGTGAACTTCGCATACCCGAAATCCAGCAGGCGAGTCCCGCCACCCCGGCCGCCGTCGGTGACGAAGATGTTGGCGGGCTTGAGGTCGCGGTGAACGATGCCGTGGGAATGCGCGATTTCCAGCGTGTCGATGACCGGCTCCAGGACCTTGACCACCTCAGCCGGGCTCACGAGCTGCTTGTGGTATTCGAACGTCGCGAGGTGAGCGTCCAGGTCGTATCCGCGCAGTAGCTCGGTGACCAGACACAGTAGGCCGCCCCGGGTCCAGCGCTGGTCGAGCACCCGAACGGCTGCAGTTCCTTGCAGGGTCGCCATGGCTTGGGCTTCGCGGAACATGCGCTCGCGGTTGTCGGAGTCGCTCGCGAACGCTCCCTTGATGATCTTGATCGCGACCTCGTCGCCATCCTTGAGGTCCTGGGCGCGAAACACCAGGCTCTGGCCCCCCCGACCGATCAACTCGACCAACTCGTAGCGCTCGTCGATGACGTCGCCGCGTCGTGGGGGAGGAGGGGGACGCTCCATGATTCCCGACGTTGCGCTAGGCGAAGGCCTTCAGAATCTCTTGCTGAATGGTCTGTAGGTCCGAGTAGGCCCGGTTGATCTCGCTGACCTTCGAATCGAGCTTCTCCAGCAGCCGCTTCTTCTCGATGCCGTTGCGTACGATGAGTCGAAGATCGTCGTTGTCCCAGGGCTTCTCGATATACTGGAAGAGCCCTACTTCGTTGATCGCCTTGATCG
Organism: uncultured Polyangiaceae bacterium; assembly: GCA_964610275.1. Classification (GTDB taxonomy): domain Bacteria; phylum Myxococcota_A; class Polyangia; order Polyangiales; family Polyangiaceae; genus JAFGBI01. The sequence goes on from CAZSVU010000491.1 coordinate 5,119, forward strand.
CATTTTCCTTGTCAGCGTAGCCGGTAAGGATGATCCGTGGAACCTGGGGGCGAAGCCTGCGGACCTCTGCCAGGAACGAGATGCCGTCCATCTCTGGCATCAAGAAGTCCGACACCACCAGGTCGACGTCGTTGGCGCCGATGAACGTCAAAGCCTCCCGCGCCGAGGTGAAGGTCATCACCTGGTAGTCGGTTTCCAGGGTCAAGTAGGTGGAGAGGCTAGTGAGGACCATTTCCTCGTCATCCACGATCACCACGGTTTCGCTCTCGGATCCCATCAACTACCTCGCAGCCAGAGCCCCCACTCATGGCCTTCCCGGCCGCCCGCGTCAATGCCGCGCACGCCCGACCCCATCCTTGATCCATGTTTCGGCGGCCGCCAGCGACCGCCGAAACATGGATGG
>CAZSVU010000492.1:0-5511 GCA_964610275.1 uncultured Polyangiaceae bacterium
CCGCCTCCCGCTACCACTCGTGGCTTCGACTTGAACAGGCTTGCAGCCTCGACGATCGCAGCAGTTGCCCTCGGACGATTCCGAGCCAGCTCACCCACCAGGAGATCGGTTACCGATCACTGCGCTCGAGAGGCTCGTCTCCTTCTACGTGAGCGAACACAACACGAAAATGCCACACGCGGCCTTGCCTGGACCGACGCCGGGCGAGATCTACTGCGGCCGGGGTGACCACGTTCCCGAGCAACTCGCCGACGCGCGACGCCGTGCTCGTCAGGCGCGCCTCGAGAACAATCGGAACCTCAGCTGTGCAGCGTGCCGGACGGAGCCCGCGTCCTCCTCCCCCAGCGAGTGCGTAGCATCGGAGGAGGGAGAACCTCCTCAATGATTTCCGGCGCGACGCGTTCGCGACGCCCTGGCTGCAGGATGTCCTGAGTAGACGCTGGGATGTGAACGACCCCGCGCGAGCCGATATCGACCGCGGAGAACTTCCGGCGGATCTTCAGCCGAATCTCCCTGACCTGGGCCTCGGCCGAGTGCTTCCTCTTTGGCATTGGACACTCCTCGGGAGGACCGAATCCTCCTGCAAGTGTCTCCCAGCTCAAGTGCATTCCGTGTCCGACTTTCCGCGACGGGCCACACGACCGAGAACACGGCGTCGGGTCACGGCTGGTGGTGGTCTGTGCGAGCAGTCTGGACACCATGCAGGCAGTAGGGATTCTCGTACGGATTGCCCGAAGCAGACCACGCCAGGCTGTGGCACCCGGCACGACACACCCGACCAAAAGGGCACTTCGCACAAGCACCGGTCAACTTCGACACCGCGAAGCGTCGGTTGTAGGCGAAGGCCGTTGGATCCTGCCAAATGGCGGTCAGACCTCGGTCTCGAACGTTGCCCTCGTCCGCCTCCGGTGGGAGGGACAGGCAGCCGCGAACCGTACCGTCACTGGTGAGCCCCACGACCTCGAGTCCCGCTGCGCACCCCGTCCAGACGCGCGTTGACTTGCCGGTGCCGCTGCGAAGGATCGGTTCGGTCCGGCTCATGTAGCCCAGGTTGTCGGCGGCTTGTGTGAACAGGCCGGGACGCATGCAGAGATCCACCACCGCACTCTCCAGGGCCGGTAGCTCGTCGGGCGCCAGGCACAAGGCGGCACCCCGAGCCCCTGCGCGGCCGAGGGGCATGGTCAGCTGAAGCTGCCAGCCCTGGAAGCCGTGAGCGACGAGCAGGCTACGGATGGCCTCGAGCTCGTGCACGTTGTGGCGGTTGATCTGGGTGGCGGCCCCGATCCGCACCCCGCGGCAGCGCAAGGCCTCGGCGCCGTCGAGTAGGGCCTGCAGACCGCCCGGCACGCCACGGAGCGCGTCGTGGATTTCGGCGGGGCCGTCGATGGAGAACGTTACGCCGAAGAAGCCCGCTTCGGCGATGACGTCGGCCTGCTCGGCGGCAAGGGAACCGTTGGTGATGAGCTCCGCTCGCATGTTGGCCTGGCGAATGGCCCCACACACCTCGGGCCAATCCGGGCGCAAGAGGGGTTCTCCGCCCGACAGCGTGACCGACAGACACCCCAGCGCGGCCAGCTCGCCCACCAGGGCCAAAGCTTCATCGGTGCCGAGTTCGCGATCTCGCGCTCTGCCCGCAGCGGAACCGCAGTGCTTGCACTTGGCATTGCAGGCCAACGTCAGTTCCCACACGCAGTAACGGGGAACCCAGCCTCTCATGACTTCTCGAGCTCGGACGGCAGCGCGCCGAGCGTGTCACGAACGGCGGCCGCACCGGTGCGCTGAACGCAGTACGGATTGTCGTAGATGGTGCCGGTCGTCGCATAGGCCATCGTGGTGCATCCAGCGCGGCAGATGCGCCGAAAAGCGCAGCTCCGGCAGGCGCCTTCGAGGAGCTCCTGGTTCCAGGCCGTGTTGTAGGCGAAGCGTCGGCGGTCGGCCCAGATCTGGCTGAAGGGTTCCTTGCGCACGTTGCCCACCACGAACTCTTTCGGGTGCGACGGGCAGCCTTTGACATCCCCGTTGGCGCACAGTGCCACCACCCGGCACCCTGCCAGGCAACCCATCCAGAACGACTCGATCCCCTTGACCGACCCGCGAAGCCTGGCTTCGTGCGGTCCGTAGTAGCCGATGTTGTCCGCGACCGCGATGCGTACTCTCCCGTCCGCGATGAAACCAGCCAGTTGCTCGTGCAGGTCGTCGAGATCCTCAGGGTCGATGAGATATCGCCGCCCCAGCTTGAGCAGGCGGCCGAGCGGCATGCAGATCTGAACCTGCCAGGCGTCGACGCCCAGACTCGCCATCTGTTCGTACATGCGACCGAGATCGTGGAGGTTGTCGCGATGCACTTGCGTGATGACAGCAATCTTGAGGGGCGAGGCTACTGCGAGCTCGATAGCGCGCACCGCGGACTCGTAGCGCGAGCCGCTGGCGCGCCCGGCTGGCAACCGGATGGCGTCGTGCACCTCACGGTTGCCGTCGAGCGACACGGACAGCCCCGTCGCACCCACCCGCACCAGGCGCGCCACCGTGTCCTGATTTACCAGGACACCATTGGTGATGAGGGTAACGGAAACTCCCAGCTCGTGAAGGCGTCGAGCGATGACCGGCCAGTCACGGCGCACGAGGGGTTCCCCGCCCGTCAGGTTCACGCTCCGGCTTCCGGCTGCCGACAGCTCTGCGGCCACCTGCAGGGCCTCCTCGGTCGACAGCTCGTCGGACGCTGCTCGGCCTGCGTCCGCTTCGCAGTGGATGCAGCGCAGATTGCAGGCATCGGTGATCTCCCAGAAGCAGATCTCCGGGATTCGAGGGAGCTGAACGGCCGGGCCAAGCGCCCTCAACTCCGGGGCCTTGCTGCGCGTCACGTGATCGGGGCCTGCCCGCTATTCCGGGAAGGCCACTCCCTTGTACACGACAACCATGCAGAGCGATCCCTCCAGAAGCTGGGCCTCCGCCCCGATCGAGTACTCTTCGTCGAGCACCGACCTATTCCCGTCGCAGCAGAAGAGCATCGCCTCCAACACTCGCGCGATCTCTGCTGGCGTTCTCGTCTGGAACAGCTCGCTGAGTCCAACGCACCAGCTCGTCCCGAGCGATGCGAAGCATTCGGAGAGCGCCTGCTTCTCCTCGGCGGTCAGGCTCGACGAGGCGATCGCGGTCCCGAGCACCGAGGAGCTTTGAACGTCGCAGCCGGCCTCGGCACCACCCGCGCCGCCTGTGCTGGGCGCGCCGCCCGCGCCGGCCGAGCCCCCCGTACCGACTGCACCGCCCGCAGCTGAGTCGGCGTCAGCACTGGCGTCCTGATAGTCGTCTTCACTCGACGACACAGCCGAGTCTCCCGGGTCGCAGGCTGACGCCGCGAGCCCCAACAGGAGGAATCCGCCCAGGACGGCCGGAGAGAGACGCCCGGCAAATCGGAGCCACGCTTGCTGATCCGCCTCGGCCTCGACTGTCGCACCGGAGCCGGGCAACGCTTGGCGGAGCCTTCGAACGAGCTCATCGACATCCCACGATGCGAGGAGCTCGGCCCGTGGCGCGCCCTGCTGGCCGCGTGACGTCGTTGCGGCGTCGACGATCGACCTGACGAGCTCGGCGAGCGGCGGCCAGAACAACGGGTCGTCGCGATGCCGGTCGAGCAGGGCGTAGAGCTCGCCATAGACCTCGTCGAGCCCGCACCAGGGCCGCACTCGAGCTCCGTGGCGGTTGAGAAACGCGCGCACGCGTTGCGTGACTGTTGGTCGGATGTATCCCCCATTCATGCGAGCATTCTACCACCGGCCGATGCGGCCAGCCAGACCAGAGACCGGCGCGCCGGACTGGGCACGGCAGGCCTGCGACCGCCCGGTATCCCGAGAAACTGCCCGTCGCGTGCCCTGGTGGGTGGCTTCTGACTCCGGACAACCGTCCCAGGGTATTCACCGAGTGGTGACTCCCCGATGACCGCCTCACGCAGGGGGATGTCCAGGGCACAGCCACCCGTTCCCGACATCACCCCGACATCGGGCGGTCGGCGGTCAGTCTCGGGTAGACCTGCCTGGTTGCGTCGACTCCTGATACGCACGAGCTGGTGCGTCTCGAGAACACCGACTTCGCTGGCGGCGGTTCTGAACCGCAGGCAGTGCGTCGGAGCAGGGGAGGGACGGGCCTGGGCAATCGCCCGAGCGTCCAGGGGTCGCTGGGCCGCAGTACACGTCAGCTCCGAAGGCATCACGGTCGGCCCCTGGGAGCAAGATTACCCAACCCGCAACGAGCGCGAGCTCACCTTGTTCGCATCGCAGAACGACGAGTTGCCCCAGGCCTTGTTCGACTACGACGGGGATGGGGTGCCGGAGTTCCTCCATGGGAAGCTGCTCACCGAGCCGGGGAGCGGCGGCACGGCTGTCATCTACGGTGAGCTTTGGTCGTATCGCGCTGGCAAGGTGGTCCGGTACCCGGGCGCGCCTGCGGGAATCCGGCTTGCACGCGACCTCGATGGCGATGGTCGACCCGATCTGTTGTTCTCGCCTTTCCGTGGCAAGCTCAGTTTCACCCTGTGCGATCGGGTGTTCGAAGCGAACTCGTCGAACGACGCTGCGCTGTTTGCTGCACACTCACTGCCCGACGGTACCTTCTCATCGACCGATCAGGTGGCGATTGCCCACGCGAAGACTTGGTGCCCTGAGCCGCCCGATCTCGCTGCCACGGGGGACTCGGCGTACCTGCGCATTCGCTGTGCTCGAGCGTGGGGAGTCGGAGTTCACCAGCTTGCTCCGCTGCTCGACGCATACTGCCAGCAGGAAATCGAGAGATGTCCGTCCCGACAGTGCGTTGACCGGTCCGTCCTTTGGACATGGGCCAGACTCCGCGCCCCGCTTCAGCTGAACCACTGAGCTGCTGCGCTGGTGCTGAACCGGGGCGGCAAGCGTCTGACGATGTCCTGTCCCACCTGAAGATCGCGTTGTCCGTCACAACGAGATTGATCACCCGCTGCTGGCCCCGATTGCCCCGTCCGGTGATTGCCGAAACGCAGATCTGGCAGATGAGGGCGTGCCTGGCCGACACGGTACTGTCATCCCGGCTTCAACTGTCATCCCGGCTTCAGTCGAGTGCCCCGCCGATTCCCCCGAGAAAGGCGACTGATCGAGTTCGGTCGAGTAGTTGGACAGCGCGGGGTCTTGAACCTCAACCCGCCGCGACAACTCAGTGCCGGCGGCGGGCATGGGGGCAGCTCAGTTTCTGCTTCCACGCGCTCGGCATGGCGCTCGCCGGCGACGGTGCACGAGCACAGCCAGTAGCGCCAATGCTGCGGGCCACGGGCTGCCGCTGCGGCTGGGGCCGCTCCGGCACGCGCACCCTTCTTCGTCTCCAGAGGCGCCGTCGTCGGTCGCGCCGTCGCTGAGGCCTGCGGTCCCCAAGCCACCGCTGCCGGTCAAGGTGCTGCCGCCGCTCCCGGGCATGATGCCGGTGCCGCCTCTCCCGCGGTTGCCACCGGTGCCGGCGCCGCCACTGCCGAGTTTGCCCCCGGTGCCGGCGCCG